>NZ_NUEU01000005.1:0-300892 GCF_002556365.1 Bacillus sp. AFS002410 | reverse complement strand
AACGTCGCCTGGTAAAAAAATGCATCAGCTAATAAGCTGGTGCTTTTTTTTATTTAGCTTCTTTTACAATATACTCCTTATGCAATAAGACAAAAGTTTAGTGGGATAATGATTATCTAGGGATTGTTTACATTTGATAAAATATATAATGAACTTTCAATAAGCGAGGGAAAAGAAATGTTAATACATAAAATAGATCAAGAAATTTCGTTAAGAATGTTGAATATTGATGATGCAGAAGAATTTTTCAATTTAACAATTAATTCAAAGCCTTATTTAAAAGAATGGCTTGGTTGGTTAGACAATGTTGAGTGTATAGAAGATACTGCTCAAAACATTACTTCAAGACTTAAAGCATTTGCTGAAAATGGTGGCTATCCAAGGTCATTCGCTATTATTTATAAAGATCATATAGCTGGTACAATCGGTTTTAATGAAATAAATAAGACTAATAAAATTGGTACAATTGGTTATTGGCTAGGTGAAAACTTCCAAGGTAAAGGTATTATGTCAAAGGCATTTAAATCATTAATTGACTATGGATTCAAAGATCTTGGTCTAAATAAAATAGAAGTTAGTGTCGCTGTTGGAAATAAAAAAAGTAGAGCACTTCCTGAACGATTTGGATTCGTTGTAGAAGGGGAAATTAGACAATCAGAGTGGTTGTATGATCATTATGTAGACCATGTCATTTATGGGCTTCTATCTAACGAGTGGAAGAAATTATGTAACTAACGGATAGTTCAAATGAATGATGTTACATAAGGTTGTCAGAAAATGAAGAGAAAAACAAACATACGTGCATACCTCAGTCTATGTTCCATTAGAAATTGCGAGAGAACGACTTGGCGTACAACGGACGAGCATCTATCGATAGGGTCAGAAAGCGAGATATGCAGTAAACATAGAGACAAGTTGGGATTTATGAAACTGTTATCCCCCTCTAGTAGAATTAATCATGATCCGGTCAATTTCTTACGATGAAGCAAATCTTGCTAACGATGAATATTCTCCATACCTCGAACAAATAACTCCATTTATTCCTCAGCCATCAAATTATGTTATACCTTCCAAAACAAAAAGTTTAGAACGATTTTAAACATACTTTGTTTTCCCATATACAACGAAAGTTTCTATTTTATCTGCTAAAAATTCAAAAAGTAAACAATAATATTAATGCTGGGCAAACACCCTTATGAATAAATCTACATAATTTAGATTGAATGGAGGGAATAAGATGAGAGGAAAAATACTCAATTATTATGCAGGGGGTAATACTGCAAAAGGGTTTTATAATCTCTATGACTCAGCTTTAGAGGATTTAGATAGACTGTTTATTTTAAAAGGTGGTCCTGGAACTGGGAAATCAACATTAATGAAAACCATTGGTGAAAAGATTGTAAATAAGGGGATCGATATTGAATATTTACATTGTTCTTCAGATACAAATTCAATTGATGGTTTAATTATCCCGAAATTTCAAATAGGTATAGTGGATGGAACGGCACCCCATGTAATTGAGCCTAAAGCTCCTGGGGTTATTGAAGAATATGTGAACTTAGGTGTCGCTTGGGATTCTAAGAAATTATCCTTGCACAAGGAAGCGATACTTTCATTAAATAGTGAGATTTCTAAAAAGTTTCAAACGGCGTATGATACGTTTGCTGCGTCTTTGAAGGCGCATGATGGGATTGAAGAGGTTTATATTGCAAATATGGACTTTAAAGAAGCGAATAAGCTAACTGATGAACTAATTGCGCTTTTTTATGGTAATGACAGTAACACTGAAAAA
This sequence comes from Bacillus sp. AFS002410, assembly GCF_002556365.1. NCBI lineage: Bacteria > Bacillati > Bacillota > Bacilli > Caryophanales > Bacillaceae > Bacillus > Bacillus sp. AFS002410. Next base: position 299,100 of record NZ_NUEU01000005.1, on the reverse strand, counting down.
GATTCAAAAGTTAAACATAGATTTTTAGGTGCTGCAACGCCAAGTGGTGCAGTTGATTATGTTCAAAATTTAACGGAAGAAATTGAAAAACGTTATTTTATTAAAGGAAGAGCTGGTTCAGGAAAATCGACGATGTTAAAAAAAATAGCAGCTGCAGGTGAAGAAAGAGGATTTGATGTAGAGATTTATCATTGTGGTTTTGATCCAAATAGCCTTGATATGGTAATAATCCCAGAAAAAGGCATTGCGATTTTTGATAGTACAGCACCGCATGAATATTTTCCAGATCGTGAATCAGATGAAATTATTGATATGTATGAAAGATGTATTACTCCAGGAACAGATGAGAAATACGCTCAAGAAATTGACAGAACGACAAAGTCATATAAAGACAAAATGAAGGAAGCCATTTCTTACTTGGCGGAAGTTAAAGTGCTAAGAGATGAATTAGAGGCGATTTATATAGGGGCTATGGATTTTTCTATAGTTGATAAGATTCAATCTGAAATACTAGAAGAAATTGAAAGTATCATTAATAAATAAAATAATACTAATAAAGGCGGGCCACTTTGGTACGCCTTTTTGTGATTCATTAATTTCGCACTAAATGGCTAGCTAAAGTAGCAGTATTCCATATAAAATCTCTGAAGTTTTAACAAAAGATGGGCTTTTTCGACAAAATAATTGGTTCTTCACGAAAAGTCAATAATTGAAATAGTGATTTTTCCAATCTATTATAGGGATAGATACATTAATTCTTTAGGTGAAATAAAGCAGTTGATGCGCGCTATTTTATCAATTCATTCGATTTAGTAGTACAAATAAGAAATATACAGACATTTGTAATTTAATCCAAATAGTCTTCATAGAATAGAAAAAACAGTGTAAAACACGAACATTAAAATATTTTTTAATAAAAACATTCATATTTTATTGAAAAAAGAGTTATAAATTGATACTATAGAGATAGGAAATTTAGCAAACCTCATATAAGTTTGGGAATATGGCCCAAAAGTTTCTACCTAGTAACCTTAAATTACTGGACTATGAGGGGAAGTTAATCACACGTGTACGTTAGACTAGTATACGCCTAAGTAGATTATCTTTCTCACCATAGAGGGGATAATTCTATTTAGGCGTTTTTTGTTAGAAATTTATATAAAAAATAAAAATAGCGAATAAACTTGGGGGAAAAGCAGATGAAACCGGTAGTTGGTGTCATTATGGGGAGTACAAGTGATTGGGAAACAATGCAACATGCTTGTGATGTGTTAGAAGAGTTAAATGTTAGCTATGAGAAACGAGTTGTTTCAGCACATCGTACACCAGATTTAATGTTTGAGTATGCAGAATCAGCTAGAGAACGTGGTATTAAGGTAATCATAGCAGGAGCTGGTGGAGCTGCTCACTTACCAGGAATGGTAGCAGCAAAGACAACACTTCCAGTAATTGGTGTACCAGTACAATCAAAAGCTTTAAATGGATTAGATTCATTATTATCAATTGTACAAATGCCAGGTGGGGTACCTGTTGCCACTGTAGCAATTGGTAAAGCTGGAGCAACAAATGCAGGCTTACTTGCAGCACAAATATTAAGCATCCAAGATCAAGAAGTTTATAAAGCGTTAGAAACGCGTCGCGAAAACACTACAAAACAAGTTTTAGAAAGTAGTGAAACATTATGAATAGCAAAGTTATCTTACCAGGGCAAACAATCGGCATTATTGGTGGAGGCCAACTTGGAAGAATGATGGCGCTTTCAGCAAAAGAAATGGGTTATAAAATTGCAGTTTTAGACCCGACTCCAAACTCGCCTTGTGGGCAAGTATCTGATATAGAGATTACAGCTGAGTATTCTAATATAGAAGCAATAAAACAGCTTGCGAATGTAAGTGATGTTATAACATATGAATTTGAAAATATTGATGTAAAAGCACTTGAGTATTTGGATGAACACTCATATTTACCTCAAGGTAGTGAGTTATTAAAGCTTACAAGAAATCGATTAACAGAAAAAACGGCGATTCAAAATTTAGGCATAAAGGTTGCACCATTTCGTCTAGTAGAAAACGAAGAGCAATTTTTTGAAGCAGTCAATGCAATCGGATTACCAGCGGTTTTGAAAACAACAACTGGCGGTTATGATGGAAAAGGGCAAGTTGTTTTAAGATCTGAAGAAGACTTTGTTGATGGGTTAGAACTTGTTAAAAAACAACAATGTATTCTTGAAGGCTGGGTTCCTTTTGAAAAAGAATTGTCAATTATTGTCGCAAGAAATAGTAATGGAGAGGTAAGTACGTTACCAATAGCAGAGAATGTACACATTAATCAAATTCTCCATACTTCATCTGTACCAGCAAATACTTCAAAATTAGTAATCGAAACAGCTGAAAACTATGCTGAAAAGATTGCGAGCTCATTTCATCTTGTAGGTGTTTTAGCAATTGAGCTATTTGTAACGAAAGATGAGCAGGTTTACATTAATGAATTAGCTCCGCGTCCACATAATACAGGACATTATACGATGGAAGCAGTAGAAACTTCACAGTTTAAGCAGCATATACGAGCAGTTTGTAATTTACCATTGGGTAATACAGAATTACTGAAACCAGTAGTAATGGTAAATATATTAGGTGAACATGTTGAAGAAGTCTTGAATGTAATGCAAAATGATAGTACATTAAATGTCCATCTTTATGGTAAAGAGGAAAGCAAAAAAGGCCGTAAAATGGGACATATTAATATAATGGCAGCATCAACTGAAGCAGCGATGCAAAAAGTAAATGAGTTAGGGATTTGGCAACAAACCCCGATGGAGGTAAAAATATGATTGAACGTTATTCACGCCCAGAAATGGCAGCAATTTGGACAGAAGAAAACAAATTTAAAGCTTGGTTAGAAGTTGAAATCTTAGCATGTGAAGCATGGGCTGAATTAGGAGATATTCCTAAAGAAGACGTAAAAGTGTTACGTGAAAAAGCTTCTTTCGATATAAACAGAATTTATGAAATTGAAAAAGAAACACGCCACGATGTAGTTGCATTTACTCGTGCAGTTTCTGAAACATTAGGCGAAGAACGTAAATGGGTACATTATGGTTTAACATCAACTGACGTAGTAGATACAGCACTTTCTTACTTACTACGCCAAGCAAATGCTATCCTATTAAATGATTTAGAGAATTTTATTGGAATCCTTGAAACAAAAGCAAAAGAACATAAATACACAGTTATGATGGGCCGTACTCACGGTGTACATGCAGAACCAACTACTTTTGGATTAAAGCTTGCATTATGGACTGAAGAAATGAAACGTAACTTAGAGCGCTTTAACAACGCAATCGAAACAGTTCGAGTTGGTAAAATCTCAGGCGCTGTTGGAACATTTGCAAATACTCCTCCTTTTGTTGAAGAATATGTTTGTGAAAAATTAGGAATTCAAGCGGCACCAATTTCAACTCAAACATTACAACGTGATCGTCACGCACATTACATGGCAACATTATCTTTAATTGCAACTTCAATTGAAAAGTTTGCAACTGAAGTTCGTGGATTACAAAAAAGTGAAACGCGTGAAGTTGAAGAATTCTTTGCAAAAGGTCAAAAAGGTTCTTCTGCAATGCCACATAAACGTAATCCAATTGGATCTGAAAATATGACAGGTTTAGCTCGTGTAATTAGAGGTCATATGGTTACAGCTTATGAAAATGTATCACTTTGGCATGAAAGAGATATCTCACATTCATCTGCTGAAAGAATCATCTTACCAGATGCAACAATACTTTTAAATTACATGTTAAATCGTTTTGGAAATATCGTTAAAAATCTTACAGTATTCCCTGAGAATATGAAACGTAATATGGATCGTACTTACGGATTAATTTATTCTCAACGTGTACTTCTAGCTTTAATTGAAAAAGGTATGTCACGTGAAGAGGCATATGATACAGTTCAACCAAAAACGATGGAAGCATGGGAAACTCAAGTACAGTTTAAAGAGCTTGTAGAATCTGAAGGAAAAATTACTTCATTATTATCTCAAGAAGAGATTGATGATTGCTTCGACTATAGTTACCACTTAAGTCAAGTTGATACAATTTTTGAACGCTTAGGATTAAATTAATAAAAAAATTGTTTGGCTAAGTTTAGAGAAAAAGATTCTTAGCCAAACAATTCAAATAAAAGATAAAGTAAAAATTCTATTGGGTGTTTAAATGAGGATATGGGAGGCATTGTTAGCATGGTGGAGCAAGTAATGTTGTATGAGGGAAAAGCAAAAAGGATTTTCTCTACTGAGAATCCTGAAATTGTAAGAGTTGAGTACAAAAATTCAGCAACTGCATTTAACGGTGAAAAGAAAGCAGAAATTGCCGGTAAAGGCCGTTTGAATAATGCGATTACTAGTTTACTATTTTCAAAGTTATTGGAAGCAGGGATTGCATCTCATTTCGTTGAAAAAACATCAGAACTTGAACAACTTGTAAAACGAGTAACAATTGTACCAATTGAAGTAGTTGTTAGAAATATTGTTGCTGGTAGCTTATCGAAGCGTATGGGATTAGATGAAGGCGTTAAATTAGAAAAGGCAATCATCGAGTTTTACTACAAACGTGACGATTTAGGTGATCCGATTATTAATGAAGATCATATTGCTGCACTTAAACTAGCAACAACTGAAGATCTTGAAACAATTAGAGATATTGCTCTCCGTGTTAACAATGTACTAGTAGAACTATTTAATGAATGCAATGTTCGATTAGTCGATTTTAAATTAGAATTTGGCAAATTAAATGATGGAACAATTTTGTTAGCAGATGAAATTTCACCAGATACTTGCCGATTATGGGATAAAGATACAAACGCAAAATTTGATAAAGATGTATTCCGTAGAGATTTAGGTAACTTAACAGATGGATACGAAGAAATTTTAAAACGCTTAGGGGGATTATCATGTTCAAAGTAAGAGTATTCGTTACATTAAGAGAAAGTGTTTTAGATCCACAAGGAATTGCAGTAAAAAACGCACTTCATAGCATGAATTTTAGCGAAGTTGAAGATGTTCGTATCGGTAAATATATGGAATTATTAATTGATAAAAATGTTGCAGATTTAGATACAACTGTTAAAGAAATGTGTGAAAAGTTATTAGCAAACATCGTAATTGAAGATTACCGTTATGAGGTAGAGGAGGTAGTCGCACAGTGAAGTTTGCAGTAATTGTATTCCCGGGCTCAAATTGTGATGTTGATATGTATCATGCAATCAAAGATGAGTTAGGCGAGGAAGTAGAATACGTATGGCATGATTCAACGAATTTAGATGAATTTGATGGTATTTTATTACCAGGTGGTTTCTCATATGGTGATTACTTACGCTCTGGTGCAATTGCAGGATTTGCAAACGTGATGGATGCTGTAAAGAAAGCTGCTGCTGAAGGTAAACCAGTATTTGGCGTATGTAATGGATTCCAAATTCTAACTGAAGCAGGACTACTACCAGGTACTCTTAGACGTAATGAGAAATTAAAGTTTATGTGTAAACAAGTTGAGTTAGTTGTTGAAAACAATGAATCAATGTTTACAACTGGATATGAAAAAGGTCAAGTAATTACAGTACCAATTGCACATGGTGAAGGAAATTACTATTGTGATCAAGAAACTTATGAATCTCTTAAAGCTAATAATCAGATTGTTTTCCGTTATCAAAATAATCCGAATGGTAGCTTAGATGATATTGCTGGAATCGTGAATGAAAAAGGAAATGTATTAGGAATGATGCCACACCCTGAGCGTGCAGTTGATGCATTATTAGGATCAGCAGACGGACTTCAACTATTTCGTTCGATTGTAAGAAACTGGAGGGAAAATCATGTCGTTACTTCTTGAGCCAAATCCAATTCAAATTGAAAATGATAGAATTTATACTACTATGGGCTTAACTGATGAAGAGTTTCAATTAGTTAAATCAATTATTGGTCGCAATCCGAACTATACAGAGCTTGGATTATTCTCAGTAATGTGGTCAGAGCATTGTAGTTATAAGAACTCAAAACCTTTATTACGTAAATTCCCAATTAGTGGTGAGCACGTTTTACAAGGACCAGGTGAAGGAGCAGGGATTGTTGATATTGGCGATGAGCAAGCTGTAGTTTTCAAAATCGAAAGCCATAATCACCCTTCTGCAATTGAGCCATACCAAGGTGCTGCAACTGGTGTAGGTGGAATCATTCGTGATGTATTTTCAATGGGAGCACGCCCAGTAGCTCTTCTAAACTCTTTACGATTCGGTGAATTAGAAACGCCTAGAGTTAAATATTTATTTGAAGAAGTTGTTGCAGGTATTGCTGGATATGGAAACTGTATTGGTATTCCAACAGTAGGTGGCGAAATAAACTTCGATCCATGTTATGAAGGTAATCCTTTAGTAAATGCTATGTGCGTTGGATTAATCAACCATAAAGACATTAAAAAAGGTCAAGCACACGGTGCTGGAAACACAGTTATGTACGTAGGTGCTTCAACTGGTCGCGATGGCATTCATGGTGCAACATTTGCTTCTGAAGAATTATCTGATGCTTCTGATGAGAAACGTCCAGCGGTTCAAGTTGGCGATCCATTTATGGAGAAGTTATTACTTGAAGCATGTTTAGAAGTTGTTCAAAATGACGCTCTTGTTGGAATTCAAGATATGGGTGCAGCTGGATTAACATCTTCATCTGCTGAGATGGCTTCAAAAGCAGGAATGGGAATTGAGATGAATCTTGATTTAGTTCCACAACGTGAAGCGGGTATGACAGCATACGAAATGATGTTATCAGAATCTCAAGAACGTATGTTATTAGTAGTAGAAAAAGGTAGAGAGCAAGAAATCGTAGACTTATTTGAAAAGTATGATTTACATGCTGTATCTGTAGGAGTTGTTACAGATGATAAGATGCTTCGCTTACTTCATAAAGGAGAAGTTGTAGCTAATTTACCTGTAGATGCTCTTGCTGAAGAAGCACCGGTATATCATAAACCATCTACTGAACCTGCATACTATGGCGAGTTCCAAGCGATGGAAAACTATATTCCTGAAATTAATGACTCAAAAGAAACGTTAAAACAATTACTTTCTCAACCTACAATTGCAAGTAAAGAGTGGGTTTACGGTCAGTATGATTATATGGTTCGTACAAACACAGTAGTTGCTCCTGGTTCGGATGCTGCAGTTATTAGAATTCGCGATACAAAGAAAGCTCTAGCGATGACAACTGACTGTAATGCACGCTACTTATATCTAGATCCAGAAGTTGGCGGAAAAATTGCAGTAGCTGAAGCTGCACGTAATGTAATTTGTTCTGGTGCAAGACCACTTGCTATTACAGATTGCTTAAACTTCGGAAATCCTGAAAAACCTGAGATTTTCTGGCAGTTAGAAAAAGCAACTGACGGTATGAGTGAAGCATGTAATGTTCTAAGTACGCCTGTAATCGGTGGTAACGTATCATTATATAACGAAACAAATGGTGAAGCTGTTTACCCAACTCCTGTAGTTGGTATGGTTGGTCTAATTGAAGACGTTGAGCATATCACAACTCAAAACTTCAAAGCTGCTGGCGATTTAATTTATGTAATCGGCGCGGCAGAAGCTGAGTTTGGTGGAAGTGAGCTTCAAAAATTATTAAATGGCAAAATCTTTGGTAAAGCACCAAGTATTGATTTAGCGATTGAATCTAGTCGCCAAGAGCAAATTCTTGCTGCAATTCAAGCTGGTGTAGTTGCTTCAGCACATGATTTATCTGAAGGTGGTTTAGCAGTTGCGATTGCAGAAAGCACATTTGGTCCATCAGAAGTTGGTGCAACGATTACAATCGAAGGAAATGAAGTAGTATCACTATTTAGTGAAACTCAATCACGTTTCTTACTTTCAGTTAAACCTGAGCATAAAGAACAATTCGAAGCATTAGTGGATGCAAAATTAATCGGTACAGTTACAGAAGAAACATCAGTAACAGTTCGTAATGAAAATAATGAAACAGTTCTTCATGCTTCAGTTGAGGAACTGAAACAAGCTTGGAAAGAGGCGATCCCATGCTTGCTGAAATAAAAGGATTAAACGAAGAGTGTGGAATATTTGGAATTTGGGGGCATACTGATGCTGCCCAAATCTCCTACTATGGTCTTCATAGCTTGCAACATAGAGGCCAAGAAGGTGCAGGAATTGTTGTAACTGATGGGAATAAGCTTGAAGGTGCAAAAGGACTTGGATTAATCACAGAAGTTTTCAGTAAAGGTCAATTAAACGACTTACACGGAAAAGCTGCTATTGGTCATGTTCGTTATGCAACTGCAGGTGGTGGGGGCTATGAAAATGTTCAGCCTCTATTATTCCAATCGCATACTGGAAGCATTGCTCTTGCTCATAATGGTAACTTAGTAAATGCTTCAAGATTACGTAAAGATTTAGAAATGCAAGGAAGCATTTTCCAAACAACATCTGATACTGAAGTACTTGCTCATTTAATTAAACGTAATGGTTCGGCTCCATTAAAAGATAGCATTAAAGCATCTTTAAATATGATTAAGGGAGCATTTGCTTACTTAGTTTTAACACAGGATGCAATGTATGTTGCACTAGATCCAAACGGCTTTAGACCATTAGCATTAGCTAAATTAGGTGATGCTTACGTTGTAGCTTCTGAGACATGTGCATTTGATGTAGTTGGAGCGAAATATATTCGTGATGTTAATCCAGGAGAGTTATTAATTATCTCTGATAATGGAATTGAGACTGATCAGTTTACTTCATCAGTTAACCATTCGATTTGTAGTATGGAGTATATTTACTTCTCTCGTCCAGATAGCAATATTGATAATATCAATGTTCATGCTGCACGTAAAAGCATGGGCCGCGTTTTAGCAAAAGAAGCTCCAGTAGAAGCAGACGTTGTAATTGGTGTACCTGATTCAAGTATTTCAGCGGCGGTTGGTTACGCTGAGGAGTCTGGTATTCCTTATGAGCTTGGATTAATTAAAAACCGTTATGTAGGTCGTACATTTATCCAACCTTCTCAAGAGCTTCGTGAACAAGGAGTTAAGATGAAACTTTCTCCAGTTCGTTCAATTGTTGAAGGAAAACGTGTAGTAATGGTAGATGATTCAATTGTTCGTGGTACGACAAGCCGACGAATTGTACAAATGTTGCGCGATGCAGGAGCACTTGAAGTTCACGTTCGAATCGGTGCACCACCATTGAAAAATCCTTGTTATTACGGAATTGATACTTCTACTAGAGAAGAGTTAATTGCGGCAACTAATACAATAGAAGAAATATGCCAAGAAATTGGTGCGGATACATTAGAATTTATTAGTCTAGAAGGATTACTAAATGCTATTGGTAGAAATCATGAAGGTCCAAATAGAGGACAATGTACTGCTTGCTTTACAGGACGTTATCCAACAGTAATCTATGATGAAAATGAATTAGTACATTCTCAGAATTAATATAAAAAATAGAGGCGGTGATCGAAGTCGCCGCCTCTTTTGAATTGAATTATTCATAAGGAACGGAAGGGGAAATCATCACATGGCGAATGCATATAAACAAGCTGGAGTAGATATCGAAGCTGGCTATGAAGCAGTGAACAGAATGAAAAAACACGTTCAAAAAACAATGCGTCAAGAAGTTCTTGGTGGATTAGGAGGATTTGGAGGGATGTTTGATCTTTCTAAATTCAACTATAAAGAACCAGTTCTTGTATCAGGGACAGATGGAGTAGGAACAAAATTAAAATTAGCTTTCCAAATGGACCGTCACGATACGATTGGCATTGATGCAGTCGCGATGTGTGTGAATGATATTGTGGTTCAAGGAGCAGAGCCTTTATTTTTCCTAGATTATTTAGCAGTTGGTAAAGCTGTACCTGAACGAATTGAGCATATTGTTAAAGGTGTATCAGACGGTTGTATTCAAGCAGGTTGCTCTTTAATTGGAGGAGAAACAGCAGAAATGCCTGGTTTCTACCCAGAAGATGAATATGATATTGCTGGTTTTGCAGTAGGAATCGCTGACAAGTCAAAGCTTGTAACAGGATTAAACATTAAAGAAGGAGATATCTTATTAGGAATCTCATCAAATGGTATTCATAGTAATGGATATTCTCTAGTTCGTAAAGTTTTACTAGAAAAAGGTGGCTTAACGCTTGATCAACACATTAATCAATTAGGTCATACATTAGGCGAAGAATTGCTACGCCCAACAAAAATCTATGTAAAACCGATTTTAAACGTTCTTAAAAAGACTGAAGTAAAAGGTATGGCTCATATAACTGGTGGCGGATTTATTGAAAATATCCCTAGAATGTTACCAGAAGGAATCGGTGCTGAAATTGATTACGGTTCATGGCCAATCCAACCAATCTTTGATTTATTAGAAGAGATTGGTGAATTGAAACGTGAAGAAATGTTTAATATTTTCAATATGGGTATCGGTATGGTTTTAGCTGTTAGCGAAGAGAACCTACATGAAATTATTAATCTATTAGAAGAAGACGGAGAAAAAGTATTCATTATTGGAAGAACAACATCAGGTGAAGGTGTTACCTTTGGTGGAGGTTCTCTGTAATGAAGAAGATTGCCGTATTTGCTTCAGGAAATGGAAGTAATTTTCAAGCTATTCTTGATGCAACTTTAAGCGGAGAATTGAATGCTGAAGTGAAATTACTTGTTTGCGATCGTCCAAACGCATATTGTATCGAGCGAGCAAATCAAGCAAATATTCCTTCGTTTAACTTTACTGCGAAAGATTATGAATCAAAGGAGCAATATGAAGGTAAGATTATTGCCCATCTTAAAGAGTTAAATGTCGAATTTATCGTGTTAGCTGGCTATATGAGACTGATTGGGTCGACAATTTTAGACTCATTTCCCGGGAAAATCGTAAATATTCATCCTTCATTTCTACCATTATTTCCTGGAAAAGACGCAATCGGTCAAGCTCTCCTAGCTGGTGTCGAATCGACTGGTGTAACAGTTCATTATGTCGATGAAGGTATGGATACCGGGCCAATTATAGCGCAAGAGGAAATTCTTATTGAAAAGGGAGACTCTAAAGAGTCTCTTGAACAGAAGGTCCATAATGTCGAGCACGTTTTATATGTAAAAACATTAAATAAATTATTTAGTTAACTAGATTAAGATAAAGAGCATGAAATCGATTAGATAGGGGTATGTAGATCATGAAAAAACGAGCTTTAGTTAGCGTTTCAGATAAACAAGGGATTATTGAATTTGTAAGTGGATTAATTAAACATGACTTTGAAGTTATTTCAACAGGTGGAACGTTTAATTTATTAAAAGATGCTGGATTAAATGTAATTGGTATTTCAGAAGTAACTAACTTTCCAGAAATTATGGATGGTCGTGTAAAAACATTACATCCTTCAATTCATGGTGGTTTACTTGGCGTTCGTTCAAACGAAGAACATATGCGTCAAATGAATGAACTAGGTATTCAACCAATTGATTTAGTTTGTGTGAACTTATACCCATTTAAAGAAACAATCATGAAGCCTGATGTTACATTTGAAGATGCGATTGAAAATATCGATATCGGTGGTCCTACAATGCTTCGTTCAGCAGCTAAAAATCATGAGTTTGTATCTGTAGTAGTAGACCCAACAGATTATGATGTAATTTTAGCTGAGTTAGCTGAAAATAATACAGTTTCTATTGAAACGAATCGTAGATTAGCTGCTAAAGTTTTCCGTCACACTGCAGCTTATGACTCATTAATTTCTAATTATTTAACAGAGCAAGTAGGAGAAGAAAATCCTGAAAGCTATACAGTTACTTATGAATCAAAACAATCTTTACGCTATGGTGAAAATCCTCACCAAAAAGCTACATTCTATCGTTCACCTATGCCAACAGCTTCATCGATTGCTTATGCTGAACAATTACATGGTAAAGAGCTTTCTTATAATAATATAAACGATGCAAATGAAGCATTAAATATCGTACGTGAGTTTTCAAATCCTGCAGTTGTTGCTGTTAAACATATGAACCCTTGCGGAGTTGGCGAAGGAACTACAGTTGAAGAAGCTTATGATCGTGCTTATACTGCAGATCCAGTTTCTATATTTGGTGGAATTATCGCAACAAACCGTGAAGTTGATGCTGCTACAGCTAAGAAAATGCATGAATTATTCTTAGAAATAATCATCGCTCCTTCATTTACTGAAGAGGCTTTAGAAATCTTAACGAGCAAAAAGAATTTACGTTTATTAACAGTAGACTTAGATACTAAACCAACATTTGCGCCTAAATTAACAACCGTTCATGGTGGTTTATTACGTCAAGATATGGATACGTTCGGTTTAGATGAGGCAACTATTACAATCCCTACAAAACGTCAACCAACTGAAGAAGAGTGGGAGAATTTAAAATTAGGATGGAAAGTTGTAAAGCATGTTAAATCAAATGCGATTGTTTTAGCTAAAGATCATATGACAGTTGGAGTTGGTGCAGGTCAAATGAACCGCGTTGGAGCGGCAAAAATTGCGATCGAGCAAGCTGGTGAAAAATCAAATGGTGCTGCATTAGCTTCAGATGCATTTTTCCCAATGAATGATACTGTAGAAGCAGCGGCTAAAGCTGGAATTACAGCAATTATTCAACCAGGTGGATCAATCAAGGACGAAGATTCAATTAAAAAAGCTGATGAATATGGAATTGCAATGGTCTTTACAGGGGTTCGTCACTTTAAACATTAAGAAATAGGAGATGACAAGATGAAAGTATTAGTCATTGGTCGCGGAGGCCGTGAGCATACAATTGCTTGGAAAGTAAATCAATCGGAGAATGTAACGGATGTATTTGTTGCTCCAGGAAACGATGGAATGATTGATGTTGCAACACTTGTCAATATTGATGAAAGTGACAATGAAGCACTTATTGCATTTGCAAAAAAGGAAGAAATTGATTTAACAATCGTTGGTCCGGAAGTTCCTTTAATGAACGGAATTGTAAATGAATTTCGAGCTGCTAACTTAAAAGTATTTGGTCCAACTAAGGAAGCGGCAATTATTGAAGGAAGTAAAAGCTTTACAAAGGATTTAATGAAGAAATACGCTATTCCAACAGCGGCTTATGAAACGTTTACGGACTATGAAGAAGCGAAAGCATATGTTGAAAAGATTGGTGCACCAATCGTTATTAAGGCTGATGGATTGGCAGCGGGTAAAGGCGTAGTAGTTGCGATGACGATTGAAGAAGCAATTGTAAGTCTTCACGATATGCTACTTGATGAAAAGTACGGTGACGCAAGTGCTTCAGTAGTCATTGAAGAATTTTTAGAGGGCGAAGAGTTCTCATTAATGTCTTTCGTAAATGGAAATAAGGTTTACCCTATGGTAATCGCGCAGGACCATAAACGTGCTTATGACGGAGATAAGGGGCCTAACACAGGTGGTATGGGGGCTTATTCACCAGTACCTCAAATCCCTGAAGCAATTGTTGAACAATCATTAAACGAAATAGTGTTACCAGTTGCAGAAGCAATGATTTCTGAAGGAAGACACTTTACTGGTATCCTGTATGCAGGTTTAATGTTAACAAGCCAAGGACCTAAAGTTATCGAATTTAATGCACGATTTGGTGATCCAGAGACTGAAGTTGTATTACCTCGTTTAGAGAGTGATTTAGCTGAAGTAATGTTAGCAATTTTAAACGAAGAAGAAATCAACTTAGAATGGTCAAAAGAAGCTGTTGTTGGAGTTGTACTTGCTGCAAATGGATATCCAGAAGTTCCTGAAAAAGGTGCTGTTATCAATGGATTAAAAAATGTAACTGATGAGACAATGGTTTTCCACGCAGGTACAAAGCTTGAAAATAATGAATTCGTAACAAATGGTGGAAGAGTACTAATTATTGCACATAAAGGCAGCTCAATAAATGAAGCTTGCGAAAATGTGTATAAACAAATTGATACGATTCAATCAACTGGTTTATTCTATCGCCATGATATTGGGCATAAAGCAATTAAAGTTAATAGTTAATCAGAAAGGGTCGTCAGCTTTGACGACTCTTTTTGACTGCTGATCGTAGCTAATTTTCAAACGATCATCCTTGTATACTAAGAGATAGAAAAGAAAAATAAGAAAACGAGGGACAAGTAATGAAACGGCACCATACGCTACTCATCATAATTCTTACTGCAATACTCGCACTAACTGGGTGCAGCAAGCACATCACGTTCTCCGCTTACGCTCAAGACGAACGAGTACATTCCATCGAGAAAACATTCGCGAAAGCGTATAAACAAGCGAAGTTTGAAGGTGTGGCTGACGCCTACACCCTTCAAAAAGAAAACGATCGCCTTGTCGTAGAGACCGTCCTAAAAGACACCGGTGAACTCAAGCCACTGCGCATGTTACTCGTGTTCGACAAAGTACACGCGAAATTGCATCGTGATTACGACGTACACGTTCGGATCGTGAAATCGATGGATTACGGGCTATGCACGAAAACGTTTAAAGACGATGGCAGCGTACGCGGCGCTTGGTACAACAAATGTACGGTGATGCTTGATGAAAACTATCACGTGAACAACATGGGCACAAAAAGCATCAAAGAGTAGAAGAAAATGGACGAAATGACAGTGATTTGAACAGACACAATAGCAATTCAAGAAAACAAAAAACCCGCTAGGAATGTTAATCTTTCCTCGCGGGTTTTTACAAATTTTTTGAGATAACCTATTTTTCTCCTTAAAACGAGAACTAACGTTCTGTTTTATCTATACAATCAACCGTAGATTTGATAAACTACTTTTATGAAGGTTGAATGCAGTCTTCGAATGAATCTTCCTCATCGTGTTTTTCTGCCATAATCATACATTTTTTGCCGAGAGCAGTCATTGGGCAAAAACGTAAAATTCCTTCAGCAACTTTCATGGCACCAACTATTATCAAAATGATGACAGAATTACTACATCTTCTGCGTGTGAGCTTTGCTGTGCCATAAGCTAAAATTGTTAAGCCAGCAGTTATACGTATGAGTGCGTTTATAGTGCTAATATTTGGTCTCAACAGTAACTCCCCTTATAATAAGTATCAGTGACTAAATCACTCTTTACCATTTTTCCCTTAAAATGTTGCAATATCATAGGAAACAATTAGCAGTAATGACTTATGTTGGGGAGGAAGGGTTACTTTTCCTTTTTAATTAAGATACAATACATTTATATTTTTGATGAAAATTAGTTTATATATAGAGTTAAACTTAGGTTAAAAAACAATTCCGGAGGACAAAATGTACGATTATTCACAATGGAATCACATATTTAAATTAGATCCAAATAAAGATATCTCAGACGACGACTTAGAAAAGATTTGTGAGTCAGGAACGGATGCAATATTAGTTGGTGGTACTGACGACGTAACGCTAGATGATACGTTATCATTATTAGTCAGAATTAGACGTTATGCGGTGCCTTGTATTTTAGAAGTTTCAAATCTTGAAGCAGTAACCCCGGGTTATGATTTTTACTTTATCCCGACTGTTTTGAATAGTAATGACCCGAAATGGATTGTTGGGATGCATCAACAGGCAATGAAAGAATTTGCTCATTTAGTTCATGCTGAAGAACTTGTGATGGAAGGTTATTGTATTTTAAATGAAGACTGTAAGGCCGCTAAGCTTACAAGTGCAGTGACGGATTTATCGGTAGAAGATGTTGTGGCATACGCAGAAGTTTCTGAGCAATTATTAAAATTACCGATATTTTATTTAGAATATAGTGGGACTTACGGTTCTGTAGAGGTTGTAAAAGAAGTATCAAACGTATTAAATAATACGAAACTATTCTACGGTGGAGGGATTTCTTCAACCGAGCAAGCGACCGAGATGAAACAATACGCAGATACAATTGTTGTTGGGAACATTATATATGAAAACTTACAAGTGGCTTTATTAACTGTGAAAGCTGCGAAAGAAGGAGCGACAAAGTAATGAAAACAGCAGAAGAATTATTGCAAGGCTTAAATCCAATGCAAAAAGAAGCCGTAAAGACGGTGGATGGTCCTTTATTAATTATGGCCGGTGCAGGCTCAGGGAAAACGCGAGTACTAACGCATCGTATTGCATATTTGCTAGGAGAAAAAGGCGTCGCTCCTTGGAATATACTAGCAATTACATTTACAAACAAAGCAGCAAGAGAGATGCAAGAGCGTGTATTTAACCTAGTTGGAAAAGACGCAGAAGACATTTGGATTTCAACATTCCACTCAATGTGTGTACGAATTCTCCGTCGAGATATTGATCGAATCGGTTTTAATAGAAGCTTTTCGATTTTAGACACAACAGACCAATTAACAGTAATAAAAAACATTCTTAAAGAGAAGAACTTAGATTCAAAAAAATTTGAACCTCGTAGCATTTTAGGCTCAATAAGCAGTGCGAAAAATGAATTACAAACAGCTGCTGAGTATTCAAAAAATGCTTTTACTCCTTTTGAAAAAATCGTTGGAGAAATTTATGCTTCTTATCAAGATCGACTACGAAAAAATCATTCGTTAGACTTCGATGACTTAATTATGATGACCATTAATTTATTTGAACGCGTTCCTGAAGTATTGCAATATTATCAAAGAAAGTTTCAATATATCCATGTGGATGAGTATCAAGATACAAACCATGCTCAATATAAAATTGTAAAAATGCTTGCTGAGCAATTTAAAAATATATGTGTAGTTGGTGATTCAGACCAATCTATTTATCGTTGGCGTGGGGCGGATATTTCTAATATCCTTTCATTCGAAAAGGATTATGAAAAAGCACAAGTCATTCTGTTAGAACAAAATTATCGTTCGACTCAAACGATTCTTGATGCAGCGAACGCGGTTATTACAAATAACTCAAATCGTAAAGCAAAAAAACTTTGGACAGAAAATGGACAAGGAAATCCAATTCATTATTTTAGAGCTGCCTCTGAACAAGATGAAGGATATTTCGTAGCTGGGAAACTAGCACAATGGAAAAAAGAAGGAATTCAACAATATGGTGATTGTGCAATTCTTTATCGTACGAATGCTCAATCACGTGCAATGGAGGAAGTTTTAGTTAAATCTAATATTCCTTACAAAATGGTCGGCGGAGTTAAGTTCTATGATCGTAAAGAAATTAAGGATATACTTGCTTACTTAAGATTCATTGCAAATCCGAATGATGAGATTAGTTTTTCCAGAGTTATTAATGTGCCAAAACGCGGTGTAGGTGCAGCGTCTGTTGATAAAATTATTAACTATAGCATAATGAATGACTTATCTTTATCTGATACTTTAGAGCAAATCGATTTCGTTGGTTTGAGTGGTAAAATTACGAAAGCAATTGGAGATTTCCACACGATGACGAAAAACTGGCAACAAATGCTAGATTATTTATCAGTAACAGAACTAGTTGAAGAAGTTCTTGATAAAACTGGCTATATCCAAATGTTAAAAGATGAAAATACAATAGAATCTGCTTCAAGAATTGAAAATATTGAAGAGTTTTTAACAGTTACAAATGCTTTTGAAGAAAGCAGTGAAGATAAAAGTCTTGTTTCATTCTTAACTGATTTAGCGCTTGTTTCAGATATTGATCAAGCCGATAAGGATGAGTCACAAGCCGACGAAGTTATACTAATGACACTTCATTCAGCTAAGGGATTAGAGTTCCCGATAGTCTTTTTAATCGGTTTGGAAGAAGGAATTTTCCCACATAGCCGTTCTTTAATGGATGAAGAAGAGATGGAAGAAGAAAGAAGATTAGCATACGTAGGTATAACGCGTGCGGAAAAGAATTTATATATTACAAATGCACAAACACGTACACTTTATGGTCGCACTAGTGTAAACCAAGAATCTCGTTTTATTAATGAAATACCTGAAGAACTATTAGATCGTGCAAATAAGAAGGTTGTTAATGAGAGACGAGCTGTTTCAAGACCTGCAGTAGCCATGAAAACAACTGGTGGCGAGTCACTCGGTTGGAGAGTTGGAGATAAAGCTTCTCATGGTAAATGGGGAATTGGTACAGTTGTAAGTGTAAAAGGAGAAGGCGAAGCAATGGAATTGGATATTGCTTTCCCAAGCCCGGTTGGTATAAAGCGTTTATTAGCAAAATTTGCTCCAATTACGAAAGCATAGAAGGGATGGTAGCTCATGGATCAAAAAATCATTGATAAAGTTGAGGAACTAAGAACAAAATTAAATCAATACAACTATGAGTATTACGTATTAGATCAGCCTTCAGTGCCAGATGCCGAATATGACTTAGTATTACATGAATTAATTGGATTAGAGGAACAATATCCTGAAATTTTAACGCCGGATTCTCCTTCTCAACGTGTTGGTGGACAGGCAATTGATCTATTTGAAAAAGTCGTTCATAGTCATCCAATGTTAAGCTTAGGTAATGCGTTTAATGAAGGTGATTTAAAGGATTTCGATCAAAGAATTAGACAGGATACACAAATAGTATCTTATGTTTGTGAATTGAAAATAGATGGTTTAGCAGTTTCATTACAATATGAAAATGGATTGTTTGTTAAAGGTGCAACTCGTGGAGACGGTACAGTAGGAGAAGATATTACTCATAACTTAAAGACGATTAAAGCCATTCCTTTAAGACTTTCTGAACCAATCACAATCGAAGCTCGTGGTGAGGCATTCATGCCAAAAGCTAGCTTTGAAAAGGTAAATGAATTACGCGAGAAAAATGGAGAAGAATTATTTGCCAATCCAAGAAATGCAGCGGCAGGTTCACTTCGCCAGTTAGATCCTAAAATTGTTGCAAAGAGGGATTTATCATTTTTTGTTTACGGATTTCCTACGGCAGCAGAATTTTCAATTGAAAAACATAGTGAAGCATTAGATTATTTACAAAAGCTAGGATTTAAAACAAATACATTCCGTAAAACTTGTCATACAATTGATGAAGTAATTGAATATGTTGAGGAATGGAAAGAAAAACGACCATCATTACCTTATGAAATAGATGGAATCGTTATAAAAGTGGATGAATATAGTACCCAGAATAAATTAGGATCAACGGCTAAAGTGCCGAGATGGGCTATTGCATTCAAGTTCCCAGCTGAAGAGGTAGTTACAAAGTTAGTAGATATCGAATTAAGTGTAGGGCGTACAGGAGTAGTGACACCAACTGCTATATTAGAGCCAGTTCGAGTTGCAGGTACGGTCGTTAAGCGCGCATCGCTCCATAATGAAGATTTAATTAAGGAAAAAGACATTCGAATTGGCGACACAGTTGTTATTCGTAAGGCGGGAGACATTATTCCAGAAGTAGTAAATGTGTTATTAGATCGCCGTACTGGTGACGAGCAGCCTTTTGAAATGCCAACTCACTGTCCTTCATGTGATCATGACTTAATAAGGGTACCAGGTGAAGTTGCACTGCGTTGTGTAAACCCGTTTTGCCCTTCTCAGATTCGTGAAGGATTAATTCATTTTGCGTCTCGAGATGCTATGAATATTGAAGGCTTAGGAGAGCGAGTAGTCGCTCAATTATTCGATGCAAACTTAATTAAAACTTTTACAGATCTTTATCTTCTTACAAAAGAACAGTTATTGGCATTGGAACGATTTGGAGAAAAGTCAGCGGATAAATTAATATCTGCAATACAAACTTCAAAAGATAATTCACTTGAAAAACTATTGTTCGGATTAGGGATTCGCCATGTTGGAGCTAAGGCAGCAAAAACGTTGGCTCAGCATTTCCAAACAATCAATCATATTATGGAAGCCTCAGTTGAAGAATTAACAGGAATTAATGAAATTGGTTCAAAGATGGCGCAGTCAATTAGTGATTATTTTTCACAAGACGAAGTAAAAGAACTAATTTCAACATTTAAATCTGTTGGCGTAAATACTGAATATAAAGGAATTCAAGTAGAAAATATCAATATGGATTCTCTTTTTGCTGGTAAAACAGTAGTATTAACTGGTAAGCTAGAACAGATGACTAGAAGTGAAGCTAAAAAGCAATTAGAAGCGCTTGGTGCGAAAGTTGCTGGAAGTGTTAGTAAGAGCACTGATTTAGTCATTGCGGGTGAGGCAGCTGGTTCGAAATTAGATGCTGCTCGTAAATTAAATATCGAGGTTTGGGATGAAGAGAGAATGATTAAAGAGCTTCAACCACAATAAACCTTTCAATCAACTAGAGGGCGGACAGTTAGGATTAGTTCGTTCACTTAATAAATAGAAGGTGTGAGTTAGATGAAGAAACGTATAGGAATGCTCCTATGTTGTTTTACGCTCATCTTATCTGGCTGTTCATTAACGATTAAGAATGAAGATAAGGTTGTACAAGAAAACAATAATAAAAAAGGGGAAGATGCGATTATACCCCGATATTCAATTTCAAATGATTACTACAAGACAATACTTCCGTTTAAACCTAGTACAACAAGAGGTGCTGTCGTTGCAAATATCGATAATAGATTAGATATTAATGAATTTGAATTAGGTTTAATGCGACTTGTACAAGAGCAGTATTCAACAAAAGATTATTTGTATCAAGAAGGTCAATTACTAAGTAAAGAAACAGTGGTATCTTGGTTGAATAGGAAATATACTCCTGCTCAATTTAAAGAAAAGCAAAATGCACTTAAAGCTGCAAATTTAAATCCAAAATCGATTACGAATGACGGATTGAATCCGATTCAAAATGATTCTAAAAATTTAAGTGCAGATCAAAAAGCAGAGCAAGCTCCGATCTATTTAAACCATATTTTAGAGCAGGATTATCTAAAAAAAGATGGAAAAGAAGTTAAAGTTGAAGGAATAGCAATCGGTTTAGCGATGAACTCTGTCTATTACTATCAAGAAGAGCATGGCTACCCAAGAGAACTTAAAATTTCACAAGAAGATATGTTAAAGCAAGGAAAAGCAATCGCTCAAGAAATTTTAACTCGAGTTCGCAAAATGGATGCATTTAAAAATATTCCAATTACATTTGCTATTTTCCGCCAGCAAAGTCAATCTTCTGTTGTACCAGGGAATTACGTTGCAATGACTTCAGTCTCAGGAAATGACTTCTCGATTAGCAATTGGGATAAAATTAATGAAAAATATTATTTATTCCCATCAGCTGCTGCAACTGCAGATTATCGTGATGATGCAATGAAAATGGTCAACTTTAAATCAGATATAGAAAATTATTTTCCGAATTATACGGGTGTTGTAGGCACTGGTTTTTATAAGGATAATGAATTAATACAACTAAAAATTGATATACCTATGCAATTCTATGGTAAGGCAGAAGTCATAGCTTTTACACAATATGTAGCAGGACTTATGATGGACCATTTCCCTTCATACTTAAAGGTTGAGACGAATATATTCTCATCAAATGGGCAGGAAGCTCTCATTGTAAAAGATGTAGATGCAAAGGAACCTAGTGTGCATATTTATGATTAAAGGAAGAGAGCTACTCTTCCTTTTTTTCTATTTATGGGAAGAATCTGTAAGCGTTTCATATTTGAAGAATATATAGGAATAATGTATTATGTAATTGTGAGTTTTTTATTCAGTAGTTATTCTACTAGCAATTGACTGAAAACTTTGATATAAAAACGTTTACAGTTATTGCTATTTTTAATTTAAAGGGGGATTTATTCAATGGTTATACCTTACAAACATGAGCCATTTACTAATTTTGGCCTAGAGGAAAATCAAGAACAATACAAACAAGGATTAGCAACAGTTTCATCTTACTTAGGTGAAAAATATCCGCTAATCATTGGTGGAGAGCGTATCTTTACAGAAGAGCAAATCGTATCTGTAAATCCTTCAAATCATAAAGAAGTAATCGGTACTGTATCTAAAGCAAGCCGCGACTTAGCTGAAAAAGCTATGCAAATTGCTGATACAACATTTAATACATGGAAAAAAGTTAAACCTGAAGTTCGTGCTGATATTTTATTCCGTGCGGCTGCAATTATTCGCCGTCGTAAACACGAATTCTCAGCTTTATTAACAAAAGAAGCTGGTAAGCCTTGGAACGAAGCAGATGCTGATACAGCTGAAGCAATCGATTTCTTAGAATTCTACGCTCGTCAAATGTTACAATTAAAAGACGGAATTCCTGTTGAAAGCCGTCCTGGTGAATATAACCGTTTCAACTACATTCCATTAGGAGTTGGTGTTGTAATCTCTCCTTGGAACTTCCCATTTGCAATCATGGCTGGAACAACTGTAGCTGCTGTAGTAACAGGTAACACTGTACTATTAAAACCAGCAAGTACAACTCCAGTAGTTGCTTACAAATTCTTAGAAGTATTAGAAGAAGCTGGATTACCAGCAGGCGTTGTAAACTTCGTACCAGGAAGTGGCGCTGAAGTTGGTGACTATTTAGTAGATCACCCACGTACTCGTTTCATCAGCTTCACAGGTTCTAAAGAAGTTGGTATCCGTATTTATGAGCGTGCTGCAAAAGTTAACCCAGGTCAAATCTGGTTAAAACGTGTTATCGCTGAAATGGGCGGAAAAGATACAATGGTAGTTGATAAAGAAGCTGATTTAGAATTAGCTGCTAAATCAATCGTTACATCTGCATTCGGTTTCTCTGGTCAAAAATGTTCAGCTTGTTCTCGTGCAGTAATTCACCAAGATGTGTATGATCAAGTTCTTGCTCGTGCAATCGAATTAACTAACGAATTAACACTTGGAAACCCAGAAGATCGTACAAATTACATGGGTCCAGTTAATGACCAAGCTGCTTTCAACAAAGTAATGAGCTACGTACAAATCGGACGTGAAGAAGGCCGTGTAGTAACAGGTGGAGAAGGAGACGATTCTACTGGTTGGTTCATCAAACCAACAATCGTTGCTGACGTTGCTGAAGATGCTCGTTTAATGAAAGAAGAAATCTTTGGACCAGTTGTAGCATTCTGTAAAGCTAACGACTTTGATCACGCTTTAGAAATTGCTAACAACACAGAATACGGTTTAACAGGTGCTGTTATCTCTAACAACCGTGCAAACATCGAAAAAGCACGCGAAGATTTCCACGCTGGTAACTTATACTTCAACCGTGGATGTACTGGTGCGATCGTTGGTTACCAACCATTTGGTGGATTCAACATGTCAGGTACTGACTCTAAAGCAGGCGGACCAGACTACTTAGTTCTTCACATGCAAGGTAAAACAACTTCAGAAATGCTTTAATAAATAAGAAAGGCTTGTCTTTTGGACAACCCTTAATAAGAAACCCACAAAGAAAATTAATTTTCTTTGTGGGTTTCTTTGTGTTTATATCATCATTAATCAAAAAACTTAGGTTAAATAACTCTTGTCCATAGTATGTCTAAATATGGAATATTTTTCAAAACATGCTGTTGTTCCGTAGTAAATATAATCAAGCCATTAGTATAATGGGTGAAAGGAATTTAATAAAAGTAAGATTAGAGGACTTTGAGTATGAATCCTAAAAATGATTTCTTTAAATTCTACGACTTTATTATGTTATTTTTAATTTTTTGTCTCATGATTACGAGTATTGTTTCAATCTATTCGGCTAGTAAAAGTGGACAATATCAGGGAGGTTTTGTAGTAAGGCAAAGTGTCTTTTATTTTATTGGACTTACAATATCAATAATCGTTGCGACAATTGATATTGATCGAATAAAAAGGGCCAACTGGATTATATATGGAATTTGTGTTTTGCTATTAATCGTTTTAATGTTTGCTCCCGAAAGTATTGCAAAACCAAAGAATGGAGCAAAGGCATGGTTTCAGCTACCGATTATTGGTTCATTACAACCTTCAGAATTTATGAAAATTAGCCTGATATTAAGTATTAGTGCATTGGTCGACCAGCATTATAAGATATTTCCAATCAATAATATAAAAAGCGATTTACTTTTGCTAGGGAAAATCGCACTTATTTCGTTGCCACCTGCTCTAATTGTTCTGAAACAACCCGACACTGGAATGACTATTATTTTTCTAGTCATTATTTTCTCCATCGTATTATGCTCCAAGATTAAAGCTTCAATCGTTGTATGTTTACTTTCAATTCCTGCGCTTATGGTATCTACTCTTTTGGTTATCATAATTAAATTTCCAATATATTTTGAAGAAAGAATTCTATCCTTATTAATGCCCCATCAAAGAAGTAGAATTACAGGCTGGTTGGATCCATTTGCAAATAGTGATGCAGGGTTTCAAACAAAACAAGGATTACTTGCAATTGGAACTGGTCAATTTTCAGGAAAAGGATACTTAAATGGAACTGTCTACATTCCAGAAGCACATACCGATTTTATTTTTGCGAATATAGGTGAAGATTTCGGTTTCATTGGAGGAGCTGTAGTCATAACTTTATTTTTTCTATTCTTAAGTAGAATCATTAATATTGCACTAGCTGCTTTAAAAAATACTAATAATTTATTTGGTTCAATGATCTGCGTTGGTACGATATCTGTCTTAGCGTTTCAAATCTTTCAGAATATAGGAATGACAATCGGCTTGCTACCGGTAACAGGTATTACACTCCCATTTATTAGCTATGGTGGTAGTTCATTACTATCAAATATGATCTTAATAGGAATAGTACAATCGGTTAGAAATTCTTATAGTGGATACATATTCTATAATCAAGCAGAAGGTAAATATGGATAAAGAAATTTTTCGAGAGAGAATGAGAATCTTATTATACATAGCAATTGGTATATTTTTGATTATCATTTTAAAACTGTTGTACCTTATAATTACGCGATAATTATTTTTTAAATAATTAAATATGAAAAAAATCACATTTAAGTTTTTTATAAAATGGGAGAAGAGCGTAAAACTTAATTTCCAACTAAGCCCTTCTCCATATTATTATGCTATAATTTTAAATAGACTTTTAGTGAACAGAGAGAAGGGATACCATGCAAATTTTACAGAAAATTATTCAATTAGTAGATTCAATTCCTTTAGGGAGTCGTGATGATTGGGACTCTTATTTTTTAGGACAAGCATTTATAACTTCTCTTCGTTCAACTTGTGGAAGTAGAAGAGTCGGAGCAGTTATTGTAAGTGATAATAGAATCATTGCTTCTGGGTATAATGGATATCCAAAGGGAGCTAAGCATTGCATTGATGGTGGATGCCCACGCTTTGCTGCTCGTCAAGAAGGGATATTAGATAGTGGTAAATACTCAGATGAGTATCCATGTGATGCTTTCCATGCTGAAGAGAACGCAATTTATCAATTAGTCCAATCGGGAATTCAAAAAACGAAAGGTGACAATTGGACAATATATTGTACAACTGCGCCGTGTAGGGCTTGCGCGAAAATGATCAATGGAGCGGGTATTACTAGGGTTGTTTATAATGTAGGTTATCCGGATGATTATTCGATTGAGTATTTTAAAAAATATGGAGTTGAATTAACAAGAATTCCTACCGAATAATAGAAGATTCAATTTTAAACAAACGTTTGATTTATTTTAAATTGAAATGGTGAGTTTGATTTAATAGTTTCAGTGTATAAAAATATTTGATTTCAGACTGATTGAAGATGTTTGTCTTTCGAAATAGAGTATCGGACGGGGAGCAGAGTGATTTTAGAGGTATTGAACATTGCTTATTCCGGCGAAACTAAGATGAAAGAGACCGTCTTTTTGCCAGTCTGAAATTTTTTTAATTATTTTAGTTGGATTTTAGTGGAATGTTGCCCGACACATGGGAAATTTGGTATTATCAGTATATTGTATGTTGTGCGAATAATATGGAGGTGCAAATAAATGTCAAAAATTACAATGGAGCAAGTTAAGCACGTTGCTCATTTAGCGCGTTTAGCGGTGACTGAGGAAGAAGCAGAGAAGTTTTCAAAACAGCTTGGGGCAATTTTAGATTTTGCTGAGCAGTTAGGTGAACTTGATACAACAAATGTGAAACCAACTACACATGTTCTAAAAATGCGTAATGTATTACGTAAAGATGAGCCAGGTACAGGTTTACCAATTGAAGAGGTATTGAAAAATGCACCAGACCACAAAGATGGACAAGTTAAAGTGCCGTCAATATTGGATTAAGGAGGGAAATTAGAATGTCATTATTTGAATATACAGTTTCAGAATTACATAGCAAATTAAAAACAAAAGAGATTAAAGTAGAAGAATTAGTAAATGAATCTTATGAGCGAATCTCTGCAGTAGATGGCGAAGTAAAATCATTTTTAACTTTAAATGAAGAGCAAGCGCGTCTTCAAGCGAAAGCTCTTGATGAAAAACCTTGGGATGAGTCTCGTGGAATTCTTGCTGGTATGCCTATTGGTGTAAAAGATAATATTGTTACGAAAGGTCTTCGTACTACTTGTGCGAGTAAAATCCTTGAGAACTTCAATCCAATATATGATGCGACAGTTGTAACGAAATTAGCAAAAGCTGAAAGCATCACGATCGGAAAATTAAATATGGATGAATTTGCAATGGGTTCATCAAATGAAAATTCTGCGTTCGGTGGCACTCGCAACCCTTGGAATACGGATTATGTTCCAGGAGGAAGTAGTGGTGGTTCTGCAGCTTCAGTTGCTGCAGGAGAAGTATTATTCTCTTTAGGTTCTGATACAGGTGGTTCAATCCGTCAACCAGCGTCATTCTGTGGTGTTGTTGGTTTAAAACCTACATATGGTCGTGTATCTCGTTCTGGTTTAGTAGCATTTGCTTCTTCTTTAGATCAAATCGGACCAATCACTAGAAATGTAGAAGATAATGCATTATTATTACAAGCTATTTCTGGATTAGATGCAAGTGACTCTACTTCAGCAAATGTAGAAGTTCCTTCATTTGTTCAAAGCTTAACAGGTGATGTAAAAGGTCTTCGAATTGCTGTACCTAAAGAATATTTAGGTGAAGGAGTAGGAGAAGAAGCCCGTGCATCTGTAATGGCTGCTTTAAACCTATTAGAAAGCTTAGGCGCAACTTGGGAAGAGGTTTCATTACCACATTCTAAATATGCATTAGCTACATATTATTTAATTTCTTCATCAGAAGCATCAGCTAACTTAGCTCGTTTTGACGGTATACGTTACGGTCACCGTGCAGCGGATGTAGAGAACTTGATTGATCTTTATAAGAAAACAAGAGCTGAAGGCTTTGGTGATGAAGTGAAGCGTCGTATCATGTTAGGTACTTATGCATTAAGTTCTGGTTACTATGATGCTTATTATAAAAAAGCTCAACAAGTACGTACATTAATCAAAGAGGATTTCGAGAAAGTATTTGAAAACTATGATGTTATTATTGGACCAACTACGCCAACTCCTGCATTTAAAGTAGGCGAAAAAGTAAGCGATCCAATGACAATGTACGCAAATGATATTTTAACAATTCCGATTAACTTAGCGGGTGTTCCTGCAATTTCTGTTCCTTGTGGTTTCCATAATGGTTTACCATTAGGCTTACAAATTATCGGTAAACATTTTGATGAGTCTACGATTTACAAAGTTGCTCATGCATACGAGCAAGCAACAGACTTTACAAAACAAAGACCACAACTATAAGGAGGCGCGGGAAAGATGAATTTTGAAACGATAATCGGTTTAGAAGTGCACGTAGAATTAAAAACAAAATCAAAAATCTTCTCACCAAGCCCTAATGCGTTTGGTGCAGATCCAAATACAAACACTGGTGTAATCGACTTAGGATACCCTGGTGTGTTACCAGTATTAAATGAAGAAGCAGTTAACTTTGGGATGAGAGCTGCAATGGCATTAAATTGTGAAATTGCAACAGAAACAAAGTTTGATCGTAAAAACTATTTCTATCCTGATAATCCAAAGGCATATCAAATTTCTCAATTTGATAAACCAATTGGTGAGAACGGATGGATTGAAATTGAAGTAGATGGTAAAAAGAAACGTATCGGTATAACTCGTGTTCATTTAGAAGAGGATGCTGGAAAGTTAAATCATACTGATCAAGGTTATTCATTAGTAGACTTTAACCGTCAAGGTACACCACTAATTGAAATCGTTTCTGAGCCGGACATGCGTACACCAGAAGAGGCATATGCTTATCTTGAAAAATTAAAAGCAATTATTCAATTCTCTGGAGTTTCTGATGTAAAGATGGAAGAAGGTTCATTACGTTGTGATGCGAACATTTCATTACGTCCATTTGGTCAAGAAGAATTCGGTACAAAAGCTGAATTAAAGAACTTAAACTCATTCGCTTTCGTTCAAAAAGGATTAGAGCATGAGCAAGTTCGTCAAGAGAAAGTGTTATTATCTGGTGGTGTAATCCAACAAGAAACACGTCGTTACGATGAATCAACAAAAACGACAATTCTAATGCGTGTTAAAGAAGGATCGGATGATTACCGTTACTTCCCAGAGCCAGATTTAGTAGAGTTATACATTGATGATGAGTGGAAAGAGCGTGTACGTCAAAGTATTCCTGAGCTTCCAGATGTTCGTCAAAAACGTTATGTTGAACAATTAGGTTTACCATCTTATGATGCAATGGTATTAACATTAACAAAAGAAATGTCTGATTTCTTTGATACAACAGTTAATAATGGAGCAGACGCGAAGTTAACATCTAACTGGTTAATGGGTGAAGTATCAGCATACTTGAACAAATCTCAAAAAGAATTACATGATGTTGCTTTAACACCAGAAAACTTAGCAAGCATGATTAAATTAATTTCAGATGGTACGATTTCATCTAAAATTGCTAAAAAAGTTTTCACTGAGTTAATTGAAAATGGTGGAGATGCAAATGAAATTGTAAAAGCTAAAGGATTAGTTCAGTTATCTGATGAAGGCGCTCTACGTACAATCGTAATCGAAACGTTAGATGCAAACCCACAATCAATTGAAGACTTTAAAAACGGTAAGGATCGTGCAATTGGCTTCTTAGTCGGTCAAATGATGAAAGCGACTAAAGGTCAAGCGAACCCACCATTATTAAATAAGATCTTAATGGAAGAAATTCAAAAAAGATAAGACTCTATAAAAAAACTACGAGCTATAAGCAGCTCGTAGTTTTTTTGTAGTTCATTAAAATGACTCGATTAAATGATTGGCTTGTTGGTGCATGCAAGTGGAGATCCACTTTACTGTTGGATCATTATATAATCCAGTTAAATGGATTAATAAAGCAAAGCAAACTGCACCTAATATATTTCCTATGTAGGTCGTAAGCCATATAAGAATCACTTCTGGCCATTTTATTTTTCCTTTAATGGCAGTATAGGCAAAATAAAATATGTTTCCTAAGAATAGGTCAGCTCCACCGTAGGCAATGAGGAGAATGGCTACAGCAAATGTTATGGCAGCCAAAGGGTATGCAAATGGTGAGTGGTCGGTATTAAATAAATGGCCAGATTTAAATGCTACGATAATGCCGAATCCTATGAACATACTAGCCATTGTTGATCTAAATAAAAAACGAAAAATGCTTTCACGGTAAACCTTTAGTTTCTTTAGTGCTAGATACTCCACGTTTAGTAATGGTTTGTTTTCCAAATTATCAATCCTTAATTCTACTTTAATGTATTTATTATCAATTTGTACTATAATGATTAAGTTGTTCAAAAAGAATGGAAAATATAGCAAAGAATTGAATGTAATATAAATTTAATACAATAACGTAAGTACAATATGTGTTTGAACCTGCTTTATAAAGGGAAAAATAGATAAGTAAAATGGAAAAAGTTTACTACAAAATCTTTTTAGGGTAGGATAGAAAGTAGAGAACTTAAATAAATTAAGTAGGATGGTTAACGATGAAGCGTGCTAGAATTATCTATAACCCTACTTCAGGTCGTGAAGTTTTTAAGAAAAAGCTTCCTGATGTTTTGCAATTGTTTGAGCAAGCAGGATTTGAAACCTCTTGCCATGCAACAACTGGTGCAGGTGATGCGACAATCGCAGCAAGAGAAGCATGTGAACGTAAATTTGATTTAGTTGTAGCTTGCGGTGGAGATGGAACACTAAATGAAGTCATTAGTGGTTTAGCAGAACAAGAGTATCGACCAAAGTTAGGATTAATCCCAGTTGGGACAACAAATGATTTTGCTAGAGCAATTGGCGTCAATGTTTCAATTATGGAAGCAGCTGAAGTCATAACAAACGGGCAAACTGTGCCACTTGATATTGGAAGAGTTGCTGGAAAATATTTTGTAAATATTTTAGCTGCCGGTAAAATTACAGAATTAACATATGAAGTACCTAGCAAACTAAAAACAATGTTAGGACAACTAGCATATTATTTAAAAGGTATTGAAATGTTACCAAGAGTTAAGCCCACTCATTTAAAAATTGAGTATGATGGAAAAGTTTTCGATGATGAAGCATTTTTGTTCTTATTATCGAATACAAATTCAGTTGGTGGATTTGAGAAAATTGCACCTGAGGCAAGTATTAATGATGGACAATTTGATTTATTAGTCTTAAAGAAATCAAATATAGCCGAAATTATAAGAGTATGTGCTCAGCTATTAAGAGGTCAGCATGTACAAAATGAACACGTTCTTTATACTAGAGCAAGTCATTTGAAGATTATGTCTGATGAAAAACTACTATTAAATATTGATGGTGAATATGGTGGAGAAACTCCATGTACAGTAGATATGCTTTACAACCACCTAGAAATCTATGTACCATAATAAGTGAAATAGTAGTAAATACTAGTAAAAAGTAACCACGGTAGTTAACGTGGTTATTTATTTTGTATAATAAATAAATGGTTATAAAAGCTTGAAAGGTAGGTAAAGGACTTGTCGAAAAGAGTGTTACCTGTAGAAAAAAATCAATTTATAGATGTTGAATTTATCGATTTAACTCATGAAGGACATGGTGTAGCAAAGGTAGATGGATATCCAATATTTGTACCAAACGCGCTACCAGGAGAAAAAGCACAAATTAAAGTGATAAAAACAAGTAAAGGCTTTGGATTCGGTAAAGTGACCGAATTCCAACAAGAAAGTGATGTTCGAGTTGAACCAATTTGTTCAATCTATCACCAATGCGGGGGCTGTCAAACTCAACATATGAGCTACGAAGGCCAGCTTGCAGCGAAACATAAACAAGTAGTAGAAGTAGTAAAACGAATTGGTAAACTTGACGATGTCATAATTCATCCAGTTCTAGGAATGGAAAATCCATGGAGTTATCGAAATAAAGCACAGGTTCCGGTAGGGGAACTAGAAGGCGGCCTAGTAGTAGGTTTCTATCAAAAGAGAAGTCATGAAATCATTCCAATGAATGAATGCCACATTCAAGGTAAAGAAAATGACGAAATGATTCAAGGTGTTAAAGATCTTTGTGATGAATTAAAAATTGAGCCATACGACGAAATAAACCATAAAGGTCAATTACGTCACATTATGGCACGTTACGGATACTACACAAATGAATCGATGCTTGTTCTTGTTACAAAGAAAGCTAACTTTCCTAAAAAAGATGAACTAGTAGCTAGAATCGTTGAGAAATATCCTACGATTACAAGCATTATTCAAAACGTAAATAATGAAAAAACAAATGTGATTCTTGGAAATCAAACGTTTGTTTTATATGGAAGTGAAACAATTAAAGATAAAATCGGTGACATTACTTTTGAAATTTCAGCTCGATCTTTCTATCAAGTAAACCCGACGCAAACGAAAGTCTTATATGATAAAGCGCTTGAGTATGCAAATCTTAATGGAGATGAAACTGTTATCGACGCATATTGCGGAATCGGATCAATCTCTTTATTCTTAGCCCAAAAAGCTAAAAAGGTATACGGAGTAGAAATAGTACCAGAAGCAATTGAAGATGCGAAACGCAATGCAATGATTAATGACATGACAAATGTTGAGTTTGAAGTAGGTAAAGCTGAAGAAGTGATACCAAATTGGTATAAGCAAGGGATCTCAGCGGAAGTACTTGTAGTAGACCCTCCAAGAAAGGGCTGTGACGAGGCTTTGCTGAATACGATCATTGATATGAAACCAAGCAAAGTAGTGTACGTATCATGTAACCCAGCAACTCTAGCAAGAGATTTACGTGTGCTTGAAGATGGTGGTTATAAGACGTTAGAAATACAGCCTGTTGATATGTTTCCGCATACTAGTCATGTGGAGTGTGTGGCTGAGCTTGTATTAAAAGGAGGCAACTAACCCTTGTGGTTGGTGCCTTTTTTTGTTCTTCTAGAGGATTTACGAAAATGTAATGAATACGTATCGCGGTATTCTATATGGTCATCCTAAAAGAAGGAGGGATAATCTTGTTATTTCGGATATTATTACTGCTAATATTATTTAGTTATAAATTATCTTCAATTGCCAGTGCAGAAGCACCACTTACTGCTGCATTTATCCGTGACCACCAATTATGGATAAAAAGGGGAAATCAAGAAATACAACTTACACAGAATCGATATGTGTATAATCTGCAATGGTCATATGACGGTCGGTTTATTGGATATATCGATGGTGATGAGAAGGGAGAAAAAACGGATTTATATATTTATGATACAAAAGAAAAAGAAAGCTACCAACCTTATATAAGGGTCGTAACCTCTGACTTTAAATGGTCACCGATCAATAATCAACTAGCTTACAATGATCAAGGTATCTTAAACGTTACTCATATAAAGAATGGTCGCCCACAGGGGTTTGAAAATGTCTCACTTGGGGTTAGTGGTTTTGAATGGTTTCCGAACGGGAAAGAATTTATCGTTGCTTCACAATCCAGCTTACGTCCTACTGGATGGGGTCCAATCCCAATTTATAGAATTCCAGTAGATGCAAACCTTGCTAAAGATAAAATAAAGCCTTTTTATACTATTCAAACTAAAGAGCCTGATTTGTTTGGGATTGATGCTAATTATTTTAAGTGGAGTTCTGATGGGAAGTGGGTTAGCTTTTTAATTACTCCTACAGCTGCCTGGTCAGCGGATAGCAATACGTTATGTGTCTTATCATCACAAGGAAAACACTTTCAATCAGTGGGAAAAATGTTAGAGTATAAAGACTGGTTTAAGTGGGCTCCACTAGCCAATCAATTGGCCTATATTTCAGGAGAAGGAAGATTTTTCGTTGAAAACAAGAAAATGACGATTGCCGATATCCCGACATCTAAACAACAAAAGGAATACACACCAAAAGGATATGTAGACATCGATCTGGAATGGTACTCTAAAGATTTGGTAGTTGTGGCTCGTTCGAAAGAAAACAAGGAGTGGAAAGAAGGACCTGTACCAACTATGTTCACATCACTTTATGCTATAAACATAAGAACAGGAGAGCAACAACAAATCTCTTTTCCAAGGAAGAATGAACTTGATGAAGATCCTCAAAAAGTTAAATCTTATCTTTCTTTTTTTCGAAGGAAGGCAGAGGAGTTTAAGGGAGATGTATGGATGAAAGATGGAATAACTGGGAAAGAACATTTATGGATTAAGAACGTTGATTCAGCTCCAGTCTTTTATGATCCGAAATAAGCAAACAAAAGTCCTTAGAAATACTCAATGGATTATCCAACTGAGCGGCCGATTAATTGAATAAAAAAGGGAACTTCGTTTAACGCGAAGTTCTTTTTTTCTGTATGCAACGAACAAATTCGTTAGTTGAATTAGATTGTAGAATCTAATCTTTCAGAATCATTATTAACCGTCTAACACAAAAAGAAAACCTTTATTTAATTGGTGTTAATATAAATTTTATTTTAAGATTTAGAAGTAGTTTATAAAAAACTCAATAAAAAATCTTATTGGCTTTCTAGATTTATAAAATAACCCTATACCAAATAGTAGGACACCGACGATCGGTAACCACAACCCTAATGTATCATCAAATTTAAAAACTAATTCAATTGTGAAGATGACTACCCCTAATATCAAAAATACAATATTTGTTATTAAACCTTTCACAGTTTCCCCTCCTTTTTAAATGTTTTACCATAAAATACCAATTATTTATTGAGCTATACTGCCATTTTGTTGTATAAGAAAAATCGGTCTCCTATTGAAGAATCGCATTAGTCAGTTCTATAACTCTTTTTGTTTCTTTCTTATTTTAATTGCTAAAGATACACTACATATTCCTGAAATAAACTGTGTAATAAATTGGAACCAAACAAATTTATAGTTAGTTCCATTTCCAATAGGACCAACTTTCGGTGTATATGCGTAATACAAAGTCCAAAAAGACAATAACAATAAAAAAATTCCACACATTAATGAAATCCAAATCCATTTACTCATTTGAACCTCCAAAGAAAAGCTTTAATTTTAGTATTTAAATCCAATTATTTCTATTCTAGAATTTATATTTAATACCTTTTTCTTTATTCAACTATTCAGCCGGTTTGTTCAATAAAAAACGAGCCAATTTTATGACTCGTGATCTTCAACATACGCATGCGTTAGTTGAATAAGGAAATTCAGTTTATTTCTATTTTTAAATTGCAACTTTGTTCACCCACTCTGTACGACGCTTCGTTCTTTACACGCGGACGAAGCGCAGCGAGGAGTGCGTGCCTTATTGGATCATCGATTTGCCAAAATCCTCGTCACTGTAACGAACGAACGTGATCTTGCCGTCTTCATTGACGTTAAAGCGTCCTGTTACGTCAAACGTTTGATCATCCTTACCACTTTTTTTGGCAACAAATGTGACGGTGTAATCATACGCACCTTTTTCTCCTTTTACGGCATTTACTTTCGCATCTTTGTACGCTAAGGTGTACCCATTTTTGTGCGCATCAAACGTGAAGCGTAGTGCGTGTGCCGCAACAAACGATTCGAACGATTTTTCCGTAAAATACGCCTTGTACTCTTTATTCGTGTACGCTTCGATGCCTGCAGGTGGATTTTGTGACTCCAGTGCTTTCTTTAGTTCAGCATCCGGACCAGTTGTCTGCTTTTTTAACACCGTTTTGATCATCGCAATGTTCGGATCCACCGTTTTCTTTTTCGTTGTGTCGTTTGATGTACAACCTGCTAAAGCTAATATGGCAACTAACAAGATACTCAGTAAAATTCGACTTTTTTTCATCGCTATACTCTCTCCCTTCGCTATGCTCGCTCGCTCCGCTCTTCGTTTCATTCTTTCGTCATTCCACTCTGTTTTCACGGGCGGACGAAGCAAAGCAAGAGCACGTCGAGGAGCACTTTCCAATATTTTCTAGTTACTTATAGTATTCGTCCTTTTGTTCATTTATCCCTTCTTCGCTACACTCGGCACATAGGAATTTAGATAATACTTATTCAACTAACCTGTCAGTTAGTTGAATAAGAAAACTTATAAACTACTTTGAGCCTTTTAATAAAAGGGTGTTTTTGTTGAAGCGTATTAACCGAAAATGAAATGCTAGGTTGATTAAGGTGACCAAGCATTATTCATAAACCCACCACAATCTATTGTATTGTAAATTACAGTCCACAAATGTTGAGTGCGTTGCAGAACTTGTTTTGAAACTAGATAATATAAAATAAAAGGCAGTGAAAATTAGTTCGTTGCCTTTTTCTTCTTTTAAGAGATTCGCCAAATTGAAGTGTTTGGGTCAGGTTTTTAGATTTTAGGATTCAAAAATTTTTATTCCTTCTATTTTTTCAGAATTCATCCTTCTATTTCCAAAAAGTTTAATCTTCATAAATAAAAAAGTAAGATTTCGGGGATATTTACCACTATGGACTATTTTTCGAGTTACATAGGAGGTTTATATGATACTTAGTAATGAACAATTAAAAG
Source organism: Bacillus sp. AFS002410 (assembly GCF_002556365.1). Lineage (NCBI taxonomy): Bacteria > Bacillati > Bacillota > Bacilli > Caryophanales > Bacillaceae > Bacillus > Bacillus sp. AFS002410. The sequence goes on along the minus strand of NZ_NUEU01000005.1, from coordinate 263,385 downwards.
AAAGAGGACGTGAGTTTGCTTTAACTCAGGAAATTTTTGTGAACAATTTTTTAATTGTTCGTTATTGGCCAGGATTTCGAAAAGATGTGGCTGATCTACATACGTTTGCAGAAAAACTGAGTAATAATAAGGTGCATTGTAGGCAACCAGCAGAAGACTGGCTCCTTGATCACATTAATTTTATTGAGACTCAAGCTCAAGAAGTGCTCCGTATGCTGCCACGGGAAACGTTACATAAACTACCAAAATTAAATTCTACTGGGATGCCAAGAATATATGCACTTTGTAATGATTACTTAGAGCATGTGGGTGGCCGATATGAGGTGAACTCATTTGAAGGGTATATAAAAGCCTATCAAGAGGTATCTGTTCTAAAAGATCTAGAATGCTGGGCTTTGCCAAGTGCAATGCGAGTTACTTTAATACGCCGTTTGTCTGGAGCGATGGGTGAAGTACAACGTCGTCATGAAATATGTGACTCTATTACTTCAATTCTTGAAAAAATAACAAAGTTGTCAGACGATAAAATTCGAATTTTATTGGATAGAGAAGCACGTAAAAAACCGTTTGGACCAATTGAGATTGTACATTTAGTGAGACATTTGAGCGAATTGGAACCAAATATGCATATTGTTCATGACTGGCTTGCAGCCCACATAGAGAATAGTGAATCTAGCCTTGAGCAAATTGTTTCGTTTGAGAACCAATTACAAGCGGACTTGCAAGTAAGTTGTGGGAATCTAGTTCAGAGCTTACATAAGTTAGAGCGCCAGCCTTGGAGATTAACATTTACTAAAATTTCACATCTCGAACAATTTTTACTCTCTAATCCATCAACTATCACTTATAAAAGTTTAGATTTAGACAGTCGAGACATAATTCGTGGACGTGTTGCAGAGATTGCAAATCAGTTAAAAGTACCTGAAATGTTAGTAGCTGAGACAGCACTTCATCTAGCTAAATCGAAAATAGTAGAGCCAGATCAAATCAATGTAATGCCGAGAAATGCTTATATTGATTATTATTTATTTGATGCCCAAGGAAACATAGAAATACGTAAAGCACTTTTGAAGAAAACTAGACCACGTATTCTTCCGCAAATATCTTTGCGAAAACAACCATTGTATTTGTATTTATCAACTGTAGCTTTATTGTTTGTAGGAATATTGTTTCTCTCTGGTGGATGGATAACAGCTGGGGCATTTTTTCGATCTTTGTCGTGGATAGCGATAATAGTAGTTCTTATATTACCTGTTAGCGAGTGGGCTATAACGATTGCCCATAAACTAATTTGTAGATATAGTCGGACTACAAAACTTTTGAGGTTTGATTATTCAGAAGAACTTCCGGAAGATGCTAGTACAATGGTCGTCATTCCAGTTATTTTTTCAAGCACCAAAGATGCAGATGAAATAGTGGATCAACTTTTAGTTCATTATCTTGCAAATCGTCAAAAAAATATTTATTTCGGTATCTTAGGTGATTTTACAGATGCGTTGACTGAATCGAAAGCTGAAGATAATGAATTATTGTCACATGTTACCTCGAGGATCGATGCATTGTGTAAGGAATATGGGAAAGATAAATTTTTCTTATTTCACAGATCCCGCCTTTACAATCCAACAGACAATGTTTATATGGGATGGGAGCGGAAACGTGGAAAAATAGTAGAGTTTGTTGAGTTATTGACTGGTAGTGAAAATTCTAGTTTTACAACAATTCATGGAGATAAAGATATATTAAGGAAGATTCGTTATGTATTTACAATAGACCAGGATACCCAATTGCCAATTGGTGTTGTTGGCCGAATGGCTGGTACCATTCATTACCCGTATAATCGACCTCGATTAAATGCGGATGAAACACGCGTAATTGAAGGTTTCGGATTATTACAACCACGAGTAGGCGTGAGTTTTGACTCAACACAAAAGTCCCGCTTTACTTCTTTATGGGCAGGGGAGCCAGGAATTGACCCTTATTCTTTTGCTGTATCAAACGTATACCAAGATTTATTTGGTCATGCGATTTTTGTGGGTAAAGGAATTTTTGATGTAGAATCATTTCAAAAAACCTTGGTAAATCGAATACCGGATAATCATGTACTTAGTCATGATCTACTAGAAGGTGGGTTTCTTCGAGCAGGACTAACTTCTGATATTGAGGTCGTTGAGTCGTATCCGAGCTCCTTTTATTCATTCCAGCGTCGAGAGCATAGATGGATCCGAGGAGATTGGCAACTTATCAAATGGTTAGGAAATAATTGTGTAGATCGTAATGGTGAAAATAAACGAGTTGATTTATGTGGATTAACACGTTGGCAAATTATTGATAATTTACGCCGCAGTCTACTTGCACCAGCTCTTTTACTAATAGCCTTACTAGGATTTAGTGTATTACCGGGTAAAGCTTGGGTTTGGGAAACAATCGTACTTTTAACTGTTTTTCTTCCCTTTCTTTTTTCACTTTTTCATGGTGTGATTGGGAGAGGAAGCATTCGTTCTATAAAGATTAATTTTATGCAGAATCTGGTTAAATTTGTAACATTACCGTTTACTTCGGTTCTTGTAGTAGATGCTACTTTACGAACTCTTTACCGGCTATACATTAGCCGTCGTAATTTGCTAGAGTGGGTCACGTTTGCTCAAGTTAGTAACACTCCTGCTACAATAAGAGTCTTTATGTACGAGCCTATTGGATATGCAGTAATTATATTGTTTGGTATATTGGCATGGTTTTCCAAAGGTACTTTAAATCACATATTTGGTACTGTGGAACTAATTATGTGGTTTTTAGCAAGGCCAATCATACAGCAATTAAATCGCCCGTTAAAGGTTGAAAGTAGAGATTGGTTGGATAAAGCAAGGGCTGAATTAAAGGAATTAGCATTTCAAATTTGGTCGTTTTATGAAAAATATGTTACATCAGAAGAATCCTGGCTACCACCTGATAATGTACAGTATCTATCAAATGAAACCGTTGCCCATCGAACATCGCCAACAAATATTGGGCTATATTTAACTTGTGTTGTAGCTGCTCGTGATTTAGATTTTATTGATACACCTAAAATGCTTGATCGAATCGAATTATCGATGAAAACTATTTCTAATATGGAAAAATGGAATGGACATCTGCTTAATTGGTATGATACATGTTCTGCAAAGCCACTTACTCCTCGATATGTTTCCACTGTCGATTCAGGCAACTTTATTGCTTATATGATGGTAGTAAGACAGGGTCTATTAGAGTGGAAAAAGAGAGAAGAAGAATTTCAATCTCGTATTGAAAATATTATTATTGAAATTAATCAACTTATTGAACAAACAGATTTCAAATCCCTATATAACAATGATGAACGCTTGTTTAGCCTTGGTTATCACGTTGACTCAAATCAAAAAGATACGATTCTATACGATTTACTTGCTTCAGAAGCTAGGCAAGCAAGTTTCGTAGGAATTGCACTTGGCCAGATTCCTGTTTCTCACTGGTTTACACTTGCTCGTACTATGACAATTTTTAATAAGAAGAAGACACTTTTGTCATGGTCGGGAACAATGTTTGAGTACATGATGCCAAGCTTGATTATGCGGACATTTAAAAATACCATTTGGGAATCAACTTATCGAGGAGCGATTGATCGTCAACGTCAATATGCAGATAAATATCAACTCCCGTTTGGTATATCAGAAAGTGGATATTACGCGTTTGATTACCAATTAAATTATCAATATCGTGCATTCGGTGTTCCAGGGCTTGGACTTGAACGAGGTTTAGAGCGAAATCTTGTGTTAGCACCTTATGCAACTATTATGGCTATTCCATATGCAGGTGATGATGCTCTTTTGGCCCTTCAAAAATTTAAAGAATACGGTGCAAAAGGTGAATATGGCTTTTATGAAGCTGTTGATTTTACAAAAGCTAGAATGCCTAAAGGGCAAGATTATAAAGTAATACAAAGTTTTATGGCACACCATCAAGGTATGAGCATGTTAACCCTTGTCAATTTATTGACTGATGATATTATGGTAAACCGATTCCACAATGATCCACGAGTTTGTGCAGCGGACTTGCTACTCCAAGAAAGAGTACCAGTAAAAGCAGCTTTAGTTGAAAAACCAATAGGAATTGATGCAAAAGCTCCTGAATTTGATGGTAATTTGGATGACACGGAACGTACATTTACAGGACCAAGTTCTATTCCAGAGGTTAATGTTTTATCAAATGGACAATTAACTAGTGTAAATGTGAACGATGGAACAGGCATGATTTTATGGAATGGATTAGCTGTCACAAGATGGAAAGAAGATCCTGTTTCAGGCACTTCTGGGCCAATTATTTTTATTCATGATGCCAACTCAGAAGAAACTTGGAGTACATCAGGTTTCCCATATGAGACAACGACGGATATGAAAACACAATTTCGTTTTGACAAAACTACTTATGAAGGAACGAAAGAAGGGATATCTTATAAACTCGATTTGACGATATCTTCTGAGATTGATGCGGAAATACGACGACTTCAGATAGTTAACAACAGTAGTGAAAATCGTACATTAGAAGTAACATCATTCTTAGAGCTAGCGCTTGCAAGTCAGTCTGCAGATAGTGCACACCCAGCATTTAGTAAGCTTTTTATTGAAACAAGCTTCGATAAAAATGCACAATGCTTGCTAGCTAAGCGTCGTCCACGAGAGGATGAAGAAGATGAAATCTGGGCAGTTCATACAATTTTTGTAGATGGACGTGAGAAAGGCGATTACGAATTTGAAACAGATCGGGCAGAATTTATAGGACGTGGTAATACGCTTGAAACACCAAAAGGTATATACTCACAACTAAAAGGTTCAACCGGTTCCGTTGTTGACCCGGCGTTTTCAATGAGGCGTTCATTACAATTGGGAACTAATGAGACGGCTACCATTTATTTTGTTACTGGTGTTACAAAAAGTCGTGAACAAGCGATTGAAATTGTACAGCGCTTTAATGATTCTAAACAAGTTGATCGAGCATTCCACTTGGCTTGGGTACGATCACAAATTGATCTTAGACATTTGAATTTAACATCTAAGCATGCTACTGATGCAAATGTGTTGGCGGGAAGACTTCTATTTAACCCACCGTTAACAAAAATTCGTAGTGAGGCAATTTCACACAATACATTGGGACAATCTTCCTTATGGCCTCTTGGTATTAGTGGGGATACACCAGTTATATTAGTTTCCATCAAAAAAGAGTCTGATTTGCCCTTTGTTACTCTTTTAGCTTGTCAGCATCAATATTTAGTAAAGATGGGGCTAGCTATTGATTTAGTAGTATTAGATGAGACAGTTGGCAATTATCAGGATCAGTTCATGAGGACTCTAAATGAAAATCTTATTTCTCGTGGAATCTATCAAATGAATCGAATTGTTGTATTGAAGTCAACCCAATTGTCAGAGTATGAAAGAAATTTACTCTTCGCTGTTGCCCGAGTAGTATTGAAGGCTGGAGGGCCAAGTTTACGTGCACAATTACGACTATTGGAGAAAGATTTACATCCAATACGAAAAATCAAGGTTTCAAAACAAATACACCATGAGAAGCCAGCGAATAGCATGATACCTACTGGTGAATTTTTTAATGGTAGAGGTAGTTTTATTGATGATGGCAATGCGTATCAAATGATTGTAAAAAATGGAGAGTATTTACCTAGACCATGGAGTAATGTAATTTCTAATCCAAGATTTGGGTGCTTACTAACTGAATTAGGTACGGGATATAGTTGGTGGCGAAATTCGCGTGAATGTAAACTTACGCCTTGGAATAATGATCCGGTCCTTGATCCTCCAGGGGAATGTCTTTATATAAAAGATCTTGGAACGAATCAAGTTTGGTCAGCTACTCAAAAACCTGCAGGTGGTGATCGGACATATAAGGTTATACACGGTAGGGGGTATAGTAGTTTCGAACAACTTGATGGAGATGTAGTTTCTACTATGGATACAACGGTTCCGTTAGATGATCCGTTGAAAATTATTAGACTTCGATTATTTAATAAAAGTGATGAAATAAAGAAGATAGCCGTTACGTATTATGCTGAATGGGTTCTAGGGGTACTAAGAGAGGCTCAAGCACCATTCATTGTTACTGAATGGAATACAGATAATAGTACATTACTTGCACAAAACAAGTACCAAGAAAAGTTTCGTGACGCGATTGGTTTTATACATATTGCGCTTCCAGAAACGATAGCGAGATCTCATCATACGTATTCTTGGACGAGTGACCGTACAGAATTTATTGGACGGGGCAATATATTAGAGTGTCCAACAGCATTATTAGAAGAAACACTTAACAAGAAAACTGGTGTGTTTTCAAATTCTTGTGGGGCTGTACAAACTGTTATCGAACTTCCAGCTAACGAAGAAGTGACAATTAGCATATTGCTTGGTTGTGCAGCTTCCAAACAAGAAGCGTGTTCACTAGTAAAGCAATACGGAAGGACTTCTGCGTATGAAGAAACATTTTCAAACGTTAAAAAGTACTGGGAAAATACTCTTGACCAAGTGAAAGTTAAAACACCTGATCGAGCGATGGATATAATGATGAATGGGTGGCTTCTGTACCAAGCACTTAGTTGCCGATTATGGGCTCGCACTGCTTTCTATCAAGCAGGAGGCGCATTTGGTTATAGGGATCAATTGCAAGATTCACTAGCTTTTTTACATGTTGATTCGACAATATTAAAAAACCAAATACTTATAAATGCAGCGCATCAGTACCTTGAAGGTGATGTTCAACATTGGTGGCATGAAGAAACCCACAAAGGAATTCGAACAAAGTTTTCTGATGATTTACTGTGGCTACCATATGCTGTTTCACGTTATATAGAACAGACAGAAGACCTAGAAATTCTCAAACAAGAGGTACCATTTTTGTATAGTGAAGTGCTGAAAGAAGGAGAATTGGAGCGCTATGAGGATACTGTTGTGTCTGACGAAAAGGGCTCAGTGCTAGAACATTGTCTACGCGCGATTAAACATTCTTTGAAGTTTGGTGAACATGGTATTCCATTAATGGGAATAGGTGACTGGAATGATGGAATGAGTCGGATTGGTGCTAAGGGACGTGGGGAAAGTGTATGGCTAGGTTGGTTTTTATTAGATATTTTAAAGAGGTTTTTGAAATTTGAAGAGGGTATCCTTTCACAAGATATCGTAAAGCAATTTGAACATGAAGTAGCTCAATTGGAAATAAATATGAATAAAAATGCTTGGGATGGTACTTGGTTCCGTCGTGCATTTACTGACGCAGGAACATGGCTTGGCTCAATGGAGAATACAGAGTGTCGAATTGATGCTATCGCTCAGTCTTGGTCAGTTATTGCTAACGGGACACCAATCGATCGTCAGGAAAGAGCAATGCGCTCGTTTGACCGTGAACTTGTAGATCGAGATTTGAATCTGGCACGTTTACTAACTAAAGCATTTGATAAAACATATCCAAGTCCAGGATATATACAAGGCTATCCACCGGGAATTCGAGAAAATGGCGGACAATATACTCACGGAGTTATTTGGGGAATTGTAGCTTGGGCAATCTTAGGTCGTCGTGATAAGGCTTTTGATCTGTTTTCTATTTTAAACCCAATCTCACATACAAAAAATATTCGTGATATTAAAACTTATGGAAATGAACCATATGTAATGTCGGCCGATGTCTACACTGCACCTCCACATGAAGGACGTGGAGGTTGGTCATGGTATACAGGTGCTTCTGGTTGGATGTACCAAGCAGGTCTAGAATATATTTTGGGAATCAAGTGTAGAGGAAACCGTTTATATATACAACCTTGTGTTCCTATAGAGTGGGACTCATTTAGTATTGATTACAGATATGGTGATTCTGTCTATTCAATTGAGGTTTGTTGTGGCCAAAACCAAGATGAACCAACATGGTTAGTGGATGGTAAAAAACAAGAAAATAGCGAGTACTTAATTCTCGAAAATGATGGGGAAAATCATCAAGTAGTAGTTTATGTAGGTATACAATATTCTAAAGTAATCTAATTGAATGTAAAAAAAGGAGTGCATTTTTTGCACTCCTTTTAGTTGTTTAAAATATATAAGTAGATTTATTTTTTATAGAGACACTTAATCCATCATCTTTTAATACTAATTCTTTTAACTATTTTTCAAGTGGTTATCTCCTTAAAACCTGAAAATCAAGTTTTTGTACTATATCGACACACTGAAAGGCAACGTTAATCATACGTTACAAGCTATTTTCGGTACAAAAGCTTATGCATTAAAAACTCAAATCAACCAGATTATGAATAAGATAAAAACAGCTTAAATATAAGAGTAGTAGACATTTGAAATTCAATGTAAGTACGTTTGAATATGCCACTACTATTTTAAATATGTAAACCAAATAAGTACCCTTTAGAAAAGACTGATAAACAAGTCTACCTATAGGGTACTTTTCTATAAGCTTTAACTTCAACCAAGGCAACAATCGACCACGCAGCCGGATGAAGTTCAGAAACAGACAGATGTAAAAGTATAAGCTACTACTGCTATGAATGAATAAAGAGCTTGAGCAGTAGTTCATCTTTAATAAGTGGTTTTTTTCCTTTTTAAGAAGAAAATATCCTCCTAGTAAAAGCAAAAAGTTTACTTTACAATTAATGCAATCATACATTCATAATAAAAATTTAAATGAGATAGGAAATAAGAAACGAAGAGATTTTACATTGGAGTGCCAATTGGATTGCAATAAGGAATCTTATTTGAGTATTGAAAGGGTGAATCAATAAATATGAATAGACTAATCATTGGAATGGACGGCGGGGGAACGAAAACTAGAGTTATGGTAAAGGAACGTCTAGATGGAGAAACGCTTTTTGACCAAAATTTTGGGATGTCAAATTACAATAATATCGGCGTTGAAGGACTTAAACCAGTATTTAGTGAAATATATGAAGCACTATTTGCTTGTTTTGGAGAGCGTTTACAAAATGCGATTCTTGTACTAGGTTCTGCGGGAGTAGATCGACCGAAGGATATTGATATATATTTGAATGCATTAAAAGAGAGTGGTTTTACGTGTCAGCTAGAAGTTGTAAATGATGCAGAAATCGCTCTTGTTGGTGGGAACGGAGACCGAAAAGATGCTTTAATGATTGCTGGAACAGGTTCAATCGTTATGGGAGTAGATGCAAAAGGAAATACGATTCGCTCAGGTGGCTGGGGTGGGTTAATTAGTGATGAAGGTGGAGGCTTTCAAATTGGTTTACATGCGATTTCAGCTGTTATGCAAGAGTATGACAAAGTGATTTCCCCTACTTCATTTACTGAAAAATTACTTGGTCATTTTCAGCTGAATTCTCCAGAAGATTTTATGGATTTATTATATTTGGAGGATACAATTCCGGTTGATAAGGTAGCTTCGTGTACACCAATTATTTTAGAAGCATGGGTAAATGGAGACGAGGCAGCTCGTACGATTGTTGAAGGAGAGCTTAATAAGTTAGTACGATTAGTTGTAGGAATCAGTCGTCAAATGGAATCAGAGAATTTCCGTCTTTCTGTTGCGGGTAGTTTACTAACTAAGTCATCTGAATATTTCGATACGTTGAAGAATAAGTTAAGTATCACTTTACCACAAGTAGAGCTTTCTGCACCGCTTTATGATCCGGTTTTTGGTGCCATTATTATTGGTGAGAAATACAAGTAAAGATAAAAATAAAAATATAAGGAATGGCGATTATGATGCGTGAAATAGGAATTAGTGTTTATCCCAACTTTTATCCGTTAGAACAAATCAAAGACTATTTAAAGAAGGCTAGCTCGCTAGACTTTAAAAAGGTATTTGTTTCATTGATTTTAAATAATCATGGATTTGAAGGTGCGCAAAATGTAAATGCAGACACTTGGAATGAACTACTGAATTACTGCAAAGAGCTGAATATGACTGTTTCAGCTGATATGAATGATGAAGTCTTCAATGAGCTAGGCTGCACTTTAACGGATCTTTCATCGCTACAAAAGATGGGAATTACGAGACTTCGTATTGATGGAGGGTTTACGAGTGAAGAGGTTGCACTTCTTTCAAAAAATCAGCATGGAATTCAAATAGAAGTTAATGCTTCAATGTCTTCTTCTGATAATAATGATGGAAACGCTTTGCGAGAGTGTCGCGAGTTTTTAGAAATAGTCGAAAGAGAAGGAAACATTGGACAACTAACGGCTTGTCATAACTTTTTTCCTTTGCCAGACACAGCGCTATCTCTTGAGGATATTCGCTCGATTAACAACTTATTTGCTTTATTTGATGTGCCTGTTGGAGGGTTTATTGCATCACAGCTTTCACCTAAAGATTTACACCATTTGGGTCATGGGGTTTGTACGATTGAAAAGCACCGTTTCATACCTAGCCATATTGCTATGTTAGAGCTATTCGCAAATGGGTTTAATGATGTGTTGATTGGCGATTCGTTTGCAGATCTTTCAGAGCTTATGGAAATGGCAAGATGCTATAAGCAAGATTATATAGAAATTCCAGTTGTATTTAATCCATATGTTCAGGAGCAAACGAAACTTAAAATTCTGGAAAAAGTACTTGTTTCAAGAGTCGATCAACCTGCAAATCTCATTCGGGCGACTGATACAAGGGGAATCGAAGTTCCTCATTGCTATTGTGCACCTAGAAGAAAGTATTCGGTTTCAGTTTTAAATAATCGAAGTGCACAATATGAAGGAGAAGTACAAATTTCATTAAAAGATTTGGGGCAATCTGTTGAGCATAATGTGATTGGTTTTGTTCATCCATTTGCACATGACCTATTACCTTATCTGTTAGCAGGTAAAAATAAATTTCGATTAGTAGAGTATAAGTAAAAATTATTATAGTCGAGGTATTAAAATGGTAAAAAGTGCAGTTATTCTTGCGGCAGGAAAAGGGAGTAAAATGTTTCCCTTCAACACGGTTCGCTCTAAAACAGTCATAAATATCGCTGGAAAACCATTAATACGTTATAACATTGAATCTATTTTAGATTTGGGAATAGAAGAAATCGTAGTTGTTGTTAATGATGAGCATCAAAGAGAAATTGAAAATGTTTTATCAGATATAAAGAATGTTAAATTTGTGACCGACCAAACAAATTTAGGAAGCGCGGAAAGTTTAGTAAAGGGGATTGAGAAACTCTCTTCTAGCGAAGAATTTCTAGTTCTATACGGAGATACAATCATTGAACAAGAGGATCTAATGAGATTAGTTAGTTCGAAAAAACCTGCTGTTTTGTTGAAAAAATTAGAAGAGACATCGAGAAATTGGATTGGTGCAAGCATGGAAAATGGATTTGTTCAGTCGATCGGTGCTCACTATCGTGGCGACAGCATTACCCATCAATTCGCAGGATTTCGATTTGACGAAGCTATTTTAGATGAAATAAAAAGAACGCCAGATTATTTTCCAAATGTAAAAGTAGGCGTAGGTGCTCCAAAAGAACGCTATATTGAAGCTGCTCTTCTGAAATGGATAGAGAAAACAAAATTGCAGGCGATTGAATGTAGTGGTCATTTCTTTGATATTGATAAACCATGGCATATGTTAGAAGCAAATGAGTTCATGGTGAATTACTTATGTAATGCACTTCAAGAAAACGAGCTAGCAGAAGGTGCGACGATTTCAAAACAAGCAACCATTCATGGTTATGTAAAGTTGGGTAAGAATTCATCGATTGGTGATCGAGTTGTTATTCACGGTAACTTAATTGTAGGTGACAATACAATCATTGATAATGGAGCGATTTTTAATGGCAATGCGGTAATTGGTGAACAAACAGTTATTCGTAATTACTGTATCATTTATGATGGTGTTTCAATTGGATCATATTGTATTTTCGATCATTGTGCAGAATTCCTCGGTGGGATGGTAATGGATAAAGTTTATCTATATCACTATGGCGAGTTTTATGGTGCAATTGGCAGTCATACGGATATCGGAGCTGCAACGGTTTGCGGAACATTACGCTTTGATGACGGAGAAACTGAGCATGTTGTGAATGGGCGGAAGGAAGTACCTTTACATTTTTCAAATGCAGCTTATCTTGGTGATTATTGCAGAACTGGCGTTAATACGATTATTATGCCAGGCTGTAAAATTGGTGCTTATAGCGTGCTCGGTGCGGGTGCAATTATCGATAAAGATATCGAACAAAACAGTCTTGTTTTTGTAAAGCAAGACCTGGTCATCAAAAAGTGGAATGAAAAGAAGTACGGTTGGTAAATTTAATAGAAGAAGGTATAGAATGATGGAAAATTATTTTAAATATGTGACGGCAAATCTTGAAAAACTATATACGACTCAAATTCAAAAAATGGATGAAGCTGCAACGTGTATTTTTGAAGCAATTCAAAACGGAGGGCGTTTCCTTGTTACTGGTTCGGGTCACTCACATATGTTTGCAGAAGAATTTTATGTAAGAGCGGGCGGATTTGCCAAAGTTTCTCCTATTTTACCGAACGAATTCTTTTTACATGATCATCCTTTAAAAAGCACTGTGATTGAACGTGTAGAAGCTTATGCAAAAGTAATTTTTGATTTATACAAAATTACCTCAAAGGATGTACTCGTCATTGCTTCAAACTCGGGAAGAAATGGAATGACAGTGGAACTTGCAAAAATGACACAGGAATGTGGTGCAAAGGTTATTGCGTTTACAAATCCTGATCATCCGAAAGACTCAAAATCAAGACATAGTAGTGGGAAGTACCTTTGTGACTTTAGTGATATAGTCGTTAATAATTGTACTGGCCCTGGAGATGCTGCTTTTTATGTAGAAGAAGCAAAAACAGGAATGGGAGCGACTTCAACGATAGCAGGAGCATTTGTAGCTCAGACGATGTCGATAATGCTTGCGAAAAAATATCATCAAGCAGGACTTGTACCGCCAGTATTTAAGAGCTCTAATGTTGATGGTGGAGATGAATGGAATAAAGAGCTGTTTGCAAAGTACTATGGAGTGTAATGTTAAGAGCTAAGTGTTAATTTAATTTACATTTTGTATTCAAAAATTAAATGAAATGAATTCGATTAGCTTGTTTAAAATCATATCGATCATCTATTGCGTTTCCAGTTTATGGAGCGCTTTTTTTTATGCACATAGGTTTTAAGGAGGAGTACCGTATTACGGAATTTCTAATACGTCGTTAAGAAATACTTAAAACAGTTAAATAGTGAATCCCTTTATCCAAGCGCTTTTATAAGTAATATGAATTTTATTTGTATACAAAATTAGTTAGACTGATTGGCGTTAGTAAAAAGTACCTCTATTTTCCCGTAGGTCTAAAGTCGTATTATAGCAATGGCGGTACATATGTCACTTTGAACATATGAACTAGTGGTATTTATATTTAAATTGCGAACTATATTGGAAAAATTCAAACTGTTAAATAGATTTGATGAAAAGTAAACTAAAATTACTAGATTAGCAGGATCTAGGGTGGTGAGGTAATGTATGCGAAGAGATTTAATATTGCAATATTTGTATCAAAAAGGAAAGTCACTTTCGTCACAGGAACTTGAATCAGAATTTGCAATTTCAAATCGGACTTTACGAAACGAGTTGAAAGAATTAAATGTAATCGGAGAAAAGTCTGGATTTGTGATTCAAAAAAAACGCGGTGAAGGCTATTTACTTCATGTAGAAAACCAAGAGCTGGTCCAAAACTATATGAAAGAAATTGACGGTGCACTTGCTCCTGACTTACCTCGTGTTCGTGTGAACAATATTATTATGCTTCTGCTTCAAACGACAGAATTTCAAACGATTGATCTGTTTGCTGATAGTCTAATGATCAGTAGATCAACAGTTTTTAGCGACATGATTGAAGTTGAAAAGCAAGTTAGAATTTTTGATTTAAAAGTAGAAACAAAATCGCGCTATGGTGTTCGTCTAATAGGTGACGAAACAAATTTTAGAAGAGCATTTTCTTACTTCTTAAGTCAAAAAGAAACAGGGCTGTTAAAGAAATCAAATTATCAAACTTTTGAGAAAGCGTTTCCTTTTGAGGAAATTCGGGCTGTCTTGAATGAAGAAGTTCAAAATAACCACTTGAAAATAAGTTATTTTGCACTTGAAAACATTTTAGTTCATATCCAAGTACTTTCGTTTCGAGTAACTCAACACAACTTTATCTTGCCTAATCAAGAGAAGAAGTTAGATTTATCTCTAATCAAGCCATCGTTTATGAATATTGCTAAAAGAATTTGTGAGATACTTTCTGAGCTTTATCATGTCGTACTACCACAGAGTGAGATTATTTATTTAGCTGCTCACATAAGTGGGAAATCGAGTGTAGACGAAATTGAGGAAGAAGAAAAGAATGATTTAGAACAAAAACTTAAGAATTGTTTGGAAAAATTAGATCAAACATTCTTTACGCAGTTTTCAGGTGATCAGCAGCTTTTGAATACGCTTATCATGCATATGTATCCGTTGTTAAGAAGGTTATATTTCAATTTAAAGCTTACAAATCCATTGATAGATGATGTATACAGTAGGTATTCCGATGTGTTCATGATTGCTTTAAATTTTTCTGAAATGATAAAGGAAATATGGGGATTTGAACTTTCCAGCGACGAAATGGGCTATATAACAATGCATCTTGCAGCCCATGTGGAAAGAGAGAAACAAAAACAATTAAGTTCCTATAAGAAAATTCTACTTTCGTACGGATTAGGTGCAGGCTCAGCGGACTTAATGAAAATGAAACTAGAGTCACTATTTCAAGGAGCGACTATTGAGGTTGTTGTGTATAGCGAGCTCCAATCAGTGAATCTAGAAAACTATGATTTATTAGTATCATCGACTGCAATACCTTTTGATCATATTTCAATTCCGTATATTCAAGTAGCACCAATCCTAACAGAAACGGATGTCCAGAGAATCCGACGCAAGCTTACAAGATATCCAGCTAATAAAGTTAAAGAAGATGTACCAACGCTCTTATCACTGTTTCATAATGATTTGTTTTCGATTGAAGAAAGTAAAGAGTCATTCGACTACAAAGCTTTTATAAAAGAAAAGGCAAATAGAGTTGTTGAACTAGGTTATGCATCACCTGACTACCCTGATTTAGTAGTCGACCGAGAAGAAAAAATATCAACGATCCTGCAAAACGGAATTGCCGCACCACACGCTTTAAAAATGGTTGCAATTCAAGACTCAATCAGTGTCGTTATATTTAAAAATCCACCGACAATTGACGGAAAAGTCGTACAAATTCTATTTTTAATAAACCTACGCGCTGGAGACTTATTTTTACACAAAGAGTTAAGTCGATTATTTTTACATTTGATGGATCATCCCGAGGCGAAGCAGAAAGTATTAAAGTCAAATAATTTCAACGATTTCCAGTACGAAATTTCAAAAATTTTATTTCAGTATGGTTCCTAATGATAAGAAATGCACTGAAATAAGTGGGGGAACGTTCGGTCTGTAAGTATTTTTAAATAGAGAGATAAGATTTTAGAAGACAATATATTAATCAAAAAAAGATAAATTATTTGGAGGAAGATAAATGAAAAGAAATAAATGGCTTTTTGGTAGAGCTCTTCCAGCTTCAGTATTAGCAGCATCAATGTTTGCATCACCTATTAATGGTGTTATTGCAAAAGCTGCACCGACTATTTCAACTCAATCAGTAGCGCCAACTTCAACTGGCACTAAGATTTTTATGAATACTACACAAATCACTCATGCGAAACCAAGTGGTTTAGATACAACTAAACCAGTAAAATGGACAACTTCTGATCCTTATGTTGCATATGTCGATACAATCGGTAATGCAAAGGGAGATTTTAGCGGGAAAATTCTAGGAGTATCTGGTGGTTCTGCAATTATCACTGGTACTGGAGTAGATGGAAGTGGTAATCCTGCAACAGTAAACATTACGGTTTCTGTAATAGAGACACAATCACATACTAATCTAGAAAAGCTTGTTTACTACTATAAAGCGGGCGACTCAAATATTCCAGCTGCGCTTGCTTCTACAACTTGGAAGACAAGCCACATTCCAACTGCACCATCTGGAACTAAATTCCCATCTAAAAGCTATGTTGGCTATGTTAATGGGGAAAATGGTGTGAAATGGTTAATTTCAAAAGATACTTTATTTAGGTCTAACGGTAATGTTAACTTTGGTGATGAAAAAGATCATCCAATCACGACTGGTATTGTATCAGATGCAATTACTTTATATGATCCGAACTTAGCACCAGCTGATCAAATTCAATATTTGCAAGGTGGAAGATATATTCCGCAAACTGGTGAAAATTCAGGATCTGGAATTGATAAAAACGGTAATCCAACTCAATTTAACGCTAAAGAGGTCATTACGAACATAATGCCTGATGGTAATAATGGACTTTGGATTTTAGGTGCAAAAGGAAATGCAACTCATATTGTAAGAAAGCAAATGTCTCTAATGGGTAAATCATTAGTTCAGGAAGAAATTTCTAGAAACTATGCAGACCGATTTGGATTCCAATCTGGATCTATGAGCTTTTCTGATCAAAATAATATGATTAAAGCACTTATGACTGCCGATAAAGATGCAATAACTTCAGTTTCTGATACAGATAATGACGGATTATGGACTACAATGTACGCTTCAGGTGAAATTTGGAGATACAACTACATGAAAGAAAACTTTGGTGAAAAAGATGCTAGGACAATCGATGCAAAAGCTTCTGCTATTCGTGCTGTTGAAGCGATCGTAACACTTGGTTATGTTTCTGGAATGCAGTTAAAAGTACCTTCAAAAGACAATGTAAATGACGTTGTATATATCGTTAACTCACTTGGTGGAAAAGTAACGACGATTGATGAAGGTAAGGCATGGCTTGCAACAAATGAAGGAAAACCTGTTTTCGTTGATCAAGATGGAAATTATACATTAACTGATACAGGAAAACCTGCTTCTGCTGGATTCTTTGCAAGATCATACAAAGTAGATGGTAGTAATAATGGTTCTACAACTACAGAAAGTAAGTCATGGGATCAAGCTTGGTTACAAAAAAGCGCTGGAACTACTACAGATGTAGATGGAAAAGAAGTTAAATATTCTGTCCCTGGTAAAAACAATGGGGGAACTGCAGGCATTAAAGCATATGACACTGTTGCAGTACCATCACGTTTAACAAATATTGTAAGAGATCAAAACCCTGGTCTAGATGATGCTACAAAAGCATTAGACTCAGATAAAGTCTATTACAAAGCAACAACGTCTACAGATGAATTAGTAGGTCATTACTTCACATTAGACCTTGCTTATAACACATTCAAAGATAGCGATCCTGAATTAGCGGCTCTTGTGAAAAACGATTTGATTAACCATACAAATGCGATGGTTTTAAACAACTATTACCAAGTAAGTGTGACTGGAGAAAACCCAATTGAATCTCGTTTTAATGGAGTTGCTCCTGGAAATGGATTAAATGCTCCTTCAGCTCCGACTAAATGGGCAAATTTAAATCCGGAATTCCTTGATGGTGTATCAAATGCTTGGGGTAGAAATGATTATGAAGATGGTCCGTTAAATGCAACATTAGCATTACAAATGCTTGTAGCTGCAAGAGATATGGGTAACTATACGCCTGAAGAAAAAGCTGCACTTGAAAACCAAGGAGTTGCAGTAATTGCTCCACTTGATTTTGCAAACGAATACAAAGTGATGAATGGTGTGGAAGCGCCTACAAAGTCAGAACACAATGATTACGAAACAAGATATCCAAAGTCATATAACTCAACTTCACTAATGGATATGTCATTGCAATACCACTCTAGATACTTTGGTATTTCGGCTCATAACGGAGATGATATCGGTGTAAGTGGTGTATCTTACGAAGCATATATGAACTATTCTGATGAAGAAGAAGCAGCATTATCATACTACACGTTATCTCACCATGCTGAAAAATCAACTTCTCAAGGTATCTTACAAGGCATGAACCAATGGTGGTTTAACGAAAAAAGAGAGAAAAATCCATTTATGTCAACTTTCTACGCAGCTTCTTTAGGTGCAATGAAAGATAAAGGATTTAGTATCGCAAACTCAACTGTTGACCTTGCAGGTTCAACATGGCAAATGACGCGTATTCCAAACAACTTCGTAAACTGGGATGTTCTTTCTGCCAATAGAAATGACGTAACACATGTTACACCAGATTTAATGGTTGACCAACTTATTCCACGTGATGAAATAATGATGTCTAAATACAATACAAACATTTTCGGAACGATGGATCGAAGAACAATTGATTCAGGTAACAGCACATCAATGGAATCTTCAACTGTAACATCTATGCCTTATTGGTTAACGCAAAACCCTGAGGATGCTGCTTATGTAGACGATTTAGGTTCAAAGGTTACAGCACCTGTAAATAACGGTACAGAAAGCTTAGACTACCCAACTAATGTAGCGGCTATGAATCCAAACGCTAAATATAATGAGGATACACATACATTCACGATTAATGTAGGTGACTCAGTTAAGTTGGATGCTAAAGCGACAGGTTATACGAAAAACGTAGCATGGTTAACGAATGCTTGGGATCTAGCAGGATATAGCAATGGAACACCATCGCAAATCAATGCTGATTCAAATGTTTCTTCAGTAATCGACTTAAGAAATTTAGCGGCTTACGATGAAGTAGGAAATGTAGATGCTACTGGAATTAGTGTTGATGGTGAGCACTATGGTGCATACGCAACTGCTTTAAAACCAGGTACAGTGACTGTTACTGGCTATACAATTGATGGGTTCTTTAGAACACCGAAAAAAGTAACATATACAATTAAAGTTGTAGACCCGATGACAAAAGGAGAAAAAATTGCTCCAGCTGAACTTGATAAAAATTCTTTCGCATATCCAACTTGGTTAAAAAATGCAATGGCTGAATCAGGATTAAATGAAGAAGGAAATAAATATGTAGAAGTTAGTTACGAGTCATCTTCACCAGACGACGTTACTGTCGATAATGATGGAAAAGTTACGTACAAAACAGACAAGCCAGCTAATATCACTGCAACAGTAGTATATTCTGGTATGACACTAGATGGAGATCCTGCTTTTGCAAATGATAGCCATGTGATGGTTTACGAACGCACAGTATCTAAAGATGCAAAACAAACAGTTACATTTGATTCTCAAGGTGGAACTGTAGTAGATTCAAAGATTGTTAGTTACAACGAATCGATCACATCTCCAAAACCAACAAAAACAGGCTATACTTTCGTTGGCTGGTATAAAGATGTAGCAGGTACACAAGCATGGAACTTTGCAACTGATCAAGTAACAGCATCAACTACTCTTTATGCTAAGTGGAATATTAACAAGTACACGGCTACGTTTAATAGTAATGGTGGGTCTGCAGTTACTGCTAAAACAGTAAACTATAATTCTGTTGTTACAAAACCAGCTAATCCAACAAGAAAAGGATTTGTCTTCGCTGGATGGTACAAAGATGCTGCACTTAAAACTGCATGGAATTTTACGACTGATAAAGTAACAGCAAATACAACACTTTACGCAAAATGGACTGTTGCTACGCCAACAGGTTTAAAGGCAGTAAAAGCAAGTACAACTTCAGTTAAAGTAAACTGGGCTTCAGTAAGCGGTGTTTCTGGATATGAAATTGTTCGCGCAACGAAGAGTGACTTCTCTGATAAAGTGACAAAAACAACTACTTCAGGAACATATACTGCAACAGGGCTAGTTAAAGGTAAAACTTATTACTTTAAAGTTCGTGCTTATACTCTAGTTGGTAAAGTGAAGGTTTACGGAAATTACACAACAGTTGTTAAATACAAACTATAAATTGTAAGTAAAAAACTAAATATTATTGAATAAATTCCAAGGATCTTAGTAGAAAAGGAATTTCCAAATTTACTAAGATCCTTAATCCTCAGAGAGGTGAGAAAAATGAAAAGTAATTTTTTTGAAAGAAAATTCTTACCGATTGCTTCTAAAATAGGCAATCAAAGACACTTACTAGCTTTACGTGACGGTATTATGTTTGCAATGCCACTAATGATTATTGGTTCATTTTTCATTATCGTAGCTTGGTTAGAAGCAGATTGGTATCAAAACTTTATGTCAAAAGTGTTTGGTGAAAATTGGAATGCTTTTGGAGACATCGTATATAACGGTTCAATGGGGATTATCGCCTTAGTAGCAGTATTTGGTGTTGCATACTCGTTAGCTAGTAGCTATAAGGTCGATAAAAAGAATATTGACGGAGTTCCAGCCGGAGTATTAGCGTTAGCAAGTTATTTAATTGTTAACATTATGAGCACTTTTAAAGTCGGTAAGGAAACTGTATCGGCTTGGTCACCTGATCTTTTTGGTGCACAATACTTGTTCGTTGGATTAATCATTGCAATTATTACTGCTGAAATTTATCGTTTCTTCTTACAAAAGAAGATCATTATTACGTTACCAGACACGGTACCGCCATCGGTTTCTCGTTCATTTACGGCTCTTATTCCTGGTTTTGTGATTATCCTTTTCTTCTTACTAGTTAGATATGGATTTAGTCATACAGGTTGGGGAGATTTTGCAACTTTTGTTCATAAAGTTGTGACACGACCATTTACAATTTTAGGTTCAACTTATATTGGTACGCTTGTCGCGTGTTTAATGGAACATCTATTATGGAGCTTTGGTATCCACGGTTCATCAATCATTACATCTGTTATGGAACCAATTTGGATACAAAATGCTGATGCTAACTTAGCAGCAGTAAAAGCTGGTAAAGCACTACCACATATCATTACGTATACATTCTATGAAAATGGAATCTGGATGGGTGGATCAGGTGCTACTTTACCGGTAGCAATCTATATGACGTTTTTAGCGAAGTCAAAACTACTTAAGAAGGTAGGACGTCTAGCAATTGGACCTTCGATATTTAACGTTAATGAACCAATAATGTTTGGTGTTCCAATCGTTTTAAATCCATTTTTAATCGTTCCTTATATTCTGGCACCAGTAGCAGTGTTAACGGTTACGTATTTTGGTACAGCGATGGGAATTTTCCCTCATACAACAGGAACAATAATTCCTTGGACAACCCCGTATTTCATAAGCGGATATCTTATGACGGGTGGAAAAATTATGGGTGTAGTTATGCAATTAGTCGCTTTTGCAGTAGCATCACTTATTTGGTTCCCATTCATTCGTATGTGGGATAAGAAAAATTTGGAATTGGAGAAAGCTAAAAATTAATTTTAAGCCGATCTCCTTTCGGGTGTCATCCGATACATGAATGGCACCCAAATCATTTCGATGATTTGATAGGTCTTTAAAAAACGGATTATTGATTAGAAGGGACTACAACTATGGAAAATCGACAAAAAATTATTACTTCGTTTCGATTAAAAAGAATCGGTGCCTTTATCATTGATGCAATAATTGTTTCAATCATCTTGTCAATCGTATATAGAATAACGGGACTGCCAAACTTTCCAGGAGTTCTTGCAAATATGATAGAGCTTCAAAAATCTACAGCAAGTCAAGATGCTGCGGTAAAGGTAATGGCTCTTTTTAATGAAGCGTTTCTACAATCGCTTATAATCTATTTTTGTTATGACGTTGTAACAACTTTATTGTTAAGAGGATCGACAATTGGAAAGATGCTCTTCCGATTAAAGTTAACACGTATTAATAACCAAAAAGGAAAACTACCTTATATATTACTAGTGATTGTTAGAAGTTTCTTTAAATTTTTGACGATGTTCATTTTTCAAGGTTTCCCATTCTTTTTATCTGTTATTAGCATGTTTGCTAATAAAAAATCTTTAGCTGTACACGATCGAATCGGACGCTTTGTCGTTATTAATAAGAACGAATTATAAAAACTTACTAAAGAAAGAGGAAATTATCATGAATATTTTACTTTGCTGTGCTGCTGGAATGTCAACTAGTCTAATCGTTTCAAAAATGGAAAAAGTTGCTGAGTCAAACGGAATTACAGCACGTATATGGGCAGTTTCTGAATCAGTTGTTCGTTCAGAAATCGATGAGGCTGATGTGTTATTACTAGGACCACAAGTACGATTCCTTTTAGAAGAAATGGAAGAAATCTGCGGAGAGAAAAATATTCCGGTTGAAGTAATTAATATGATGAATTATGGCATGTGTGATGGTGAAGCGATCTTAGAACAAGCCATCGAATTAATTAAAAACAAGTAGTCTTAATTATTGAGAAGTGACTCTTCTTCTCTTTATTCAAGCAATTTACGATGATTGCCTTAAACGAGAGGTATATAATAAAAAATTTTAATAAAAAAGAGAGGAGGTCATTTTTATGATTAAAAATGAAACGGAAATTTTCACACTGATCCTACACGGTGGTAACGGTCGAAGTGCAGCAATGGAAGCTATTAAAGCAGCAAAGAAAAAAGACTTCGTATTAGCACATAAGAAATTGCAAGAAGCGGGTGATGCTTTAAATGAAGCACATCATATTCAAACAACCCTTATTCAATCTGAGATTGGTGGCACTCCAACAGAGATTTCACTTTTAATGATTCACGCACAAGATCACTTAATGAATGCAATGACCGTAAAAGACATGGCAAAAGAATTCGTTGACTTGTATGAAGGGGGTCAAAAATAATGTCTAAGAAACTTAAAATTGTTACAATAGGCGGGGGTTCAAGCTATACGCCAGAACTGGTTGAAGGCATTATTAACCGTTATGAACAAATACCAGTATCAGAACTTTGGCTTGTTGACGTAGAGGCAGGTCGTGAAAAATTAGAAACAGTTGGTGCTTTAGCAAAACGTATGGTCAAAAAGGCCGGAGTTCCAATGGAAATTCATCTTTCTTATAATCGTCGTGAGGCTTTGAAGGATGCTGATTTTGTTACAACACAGCTTCGCGTTGGACAACTAGCTGCTCGTGCTCTTGATGAAAGAATTCCGCTTAAACATGGTGTAATTGGTCAAGAGACAAATGGGGCAGGCGGATTGTTTAAAGCACTACGTACAATTCCAGTTATTTTAGATATTTGTAATGAAGTTGAAGAGCTATGCCCGAATGCTTGGATACTAAACTTTACAAACCCTGCAGGCATGGTGACAGAGGCGGCATTAAGATATTCAAATATTAAAAGATTTATAGGTCTTTGTAATATACCGATCGGAATGGAAATGGGTATTGCAAAACTTTTAAATGTAGATCACTCACGCGTACGAATTGATTTTGCAGGCCTAAATCATATGGTATTTGGAGTAGAGGTTTATTTAGATGGATTTAGTGTAAAAGAGCAAGTACTTGAAATGATTATGGACCCAACTAATGCAAGCTTTGTAAAAAATATAGATGCAGAAGAGTGGGCACCTGAATTCCTTAAAGCAATTAATGTCATTCCTTGTTCATATCATCACTATTACTACAAAACATCTGAGATGCTAGAAAGAGCATTAAAAGACTTTGAGTCGAACGAAACACGCGCAGAAGTCGTGCAAAAAATTGAAGCATCTCTTTTTGAAAAATACAAAGATGAAGCGCTAGATGTAAAACCACCGGAGTTAGAAGAACGTGGTGGGGCTTACTATTCTGATGCGGCATGTCGATTAATCTCATCGATTTATAATGATACAAGAGATATTCAACCATTGAATACGGTGAATAAAGGAGCAATTTCAGGCTTACCATATGATAGTGCTGTAGAAGTAAGTTGTGTGATCACGAAAGATGGACCAGTTCCATTAACAATGGGAGAACTACCAGTTCCTGTTCGAGGTTTAATTCAAACGATTAAATCGTTTGAACAAACGGCAATTGAGGCTGCTGTAGAAGGTAATCGTGAAAAAGCAATTCTTGCTTTAACGATTAATCCACTTGTAGCGAATGATAAACTTGCTGTAGCAATTGTAGACGAGATGCTTGAAGCACATAAACAATATTTACCTAAGTTCTTTAAATAAAACAAATGTCTTAAGGTGGCGACCATAATGTGGTGCTGCCTTTTTTATTTAGAGATACTATCTACTCATTTCCTCAAAATGCACTACATACTTTTTATTCAGGAGTTTAATAATTTGTTTTCCAAAAAGTCTTGAAGGGGTTCGTTTGAGTTTTAAACATTCTGTGAATATTTATCTATAAGAATTCTGAATATAGAACTTTAAATCTATAGAAATAAGCTAAAAACGCTAATTTAATACAAAATTTTACAAAATCTTATTAAAAATACATAAAAATTTAAAAAAATTAAAAATATTAGGAATTTTATAAAGGAATTTCGACTCAAAAAAAGAATTATTTAAATTATCTATTATTTACTTAAAAACTTTATTAAAGAATTATTAAAAAAGTATGGGTATTAATAGGACAGTATAGATGAAGGGAGAAATAAGGGGGTTATCTGGAAAAAAATGTTAGGGGTAATTTGGCACGTTCTTGATCGAGAAACGATTCTATGAATCTGTCGATATTCCTCGATTTACTGTACTTAACAGGGGAAGTTTTTGTACTAATCTATTTTATTATTCATTTAAAAATTATATTTTTTGAGAGGAAATGGGAAATGACTAACAAAAAGAATCGTAAAGTTACTACATATGCTCTGGCATCTGCTCTTGCTCTTTCTAATTTAGCTTTTGTTGCACCTACATCAGCTGCTTCTTACCGCCCGGGTGATTTGCAGTCAAAATTAGATCAACTTAGACAATTAGATTCAAAGAATCTTAATACAAAGAATAATAGTAACGTAGCAGAAACTGCTGATCGTGCTAATTTAAAAGCTTCAGATAAAGTGCGCGTTATCGTTGAAGTTGATGGACAATCTCCAGTTGAATATGCAACTAAACAAGGTAAATTATTTAAAGACTTATCTGCAAGTCAAAAATCTAGTCTTTATGCTACAGTAGAAAGCCAACAAAACTCAGTAAAATCAAATTTACAATCAAAAGGAATTAGCATTAGCTATAAGAAACAATTCTCAACTGCATTTAATGGTTTCAGTGGTGTAGTTGAATACGGTGATGTAGCAAAAATTGAAGCTACTTCAGGTGTAAAAAATGTTTATTTAGCGAACGAATACAATCGTCCTACTGCTGAGCCTTCTACGCCAGATATGACGAAGAGTCATCAATTTATCCAGTCTAAGGAAACTTGGAAAGACACTGGATATGACGGTAAAGGGATGGTTATCTCAATTATCGATACAGGTATTGACCCTACTCACCGCGACTTTAAATTAACTGATCCTTCAAAAGAGGACTTAACGAAAGACTCAGTAGCTCAGCTTGTAAAAGATAAAGGACTTCCAGGTAAATTCTACACTGACAAAGTTCCTTATGGTTATAACTATTATGACCAAAACAGCATTGTAACAGACCTTGGACCAGGGGCTTCAATGCACGGTATGCACGTAGCAGGTATTACAGCTGCTAACGGTGACGAAGCAAACGGTGGTATTAAAGGGGTTGCACCGGAAGCGCAAGTTCTTGCGATGAAGGTATTCAGTAATGACCCAAGTTACCCATCTACATGGTCAGATATTTATCTTGCAGCAATCGATGATTCTATTAAACTAGGTGCTGATGTATTAAACATGAGTCTTGGTTCAGTAGCATCTTCTTATGAGCCAAATAGTGCAGAGGATCTTGCCATTACTCGTGCAGTTGATAACGGTATTGTATGTGCTGTTTCTTCTGGTAACTCAAATCATATTGGTTACGGATGGGATAATCCATTATCACAAAATCCTGATATCGGTGTAACAGGTGCGCCTGGTCTTAACAAAGATACAATTTCAGTAGCTGCTTCTGGAAATGAAGCTTATCTATATGAAAATGCGATTACTGTTGATGGAAATAATAGTTTAAGTGTCTTAGGAAAAGGTATTGATGGTTGGAAAGATCTATCAGATAAATTTGGTGGAAATATTCCAGTTGTAAACCTTGGTAAAAACGGTGATGGAAGCTACAAATTAGGTGGACCAGATGATTATAAAGGTGTAGATGTTAAAGGGAAAATCGTATTAGTGGCGCGTGGTTCATATACTTTTGCAGATAAGACGAAGTATGCTGCTCAAGCGGGTGCTGCTGGTATTATCGTATGGAATGCGACAAACGGAGTACAATACGCTGACCAAGGCGGTTGGGATGTTCCAATCATGCTTGTTAACTCTTATGCAGATGGAGTAGCATTAGCGAACGCAATTAATGGTTCAGGAACAATCCATGTTAACCAAACAGCTAAAAATGAAAGTCCTGAAATGGGCCGTATGACAAGCTTTACTTCATGGGGTGTTACACCAAGTCTTGAGTTAAAACCTGAAATCACTGCTCCAGGTGGAAATATTTACTCAACTGTTAATAACAACCAATATGAGGTAATGAGTGGTACTTCAATGGCAGCTCCACACGTAGCTGGTGGTTCTGCATTAGTACAAGAGTACTTAAAAAATGATACACGCTTTAGCTCTTTAAGCGTTAGCGAGCGTACTCATTTAGCAAAAGTATTATTAATGAATACAGCTAAAGTTATAAACGATTTAGATGGTCATCCGTACTCTCCACGCCGTCAAGGTGCTGGTATGATGCAAATTGAAAATGCTGTTAAAACACCAGTTTATTTCTATAATAAGTCAACAGGTGAAGCAAAGTACGAATTGAAAGATTTCCAATCTAAACAAGTTTCAATGACGTTCACTGCTAAAAATATTTCTGATAAAGATGCATTCTATAAAGTAGATACAACTGCACTAACTGATGAATTTGATCAAGTTACTGGCGTTGATCGTAATAAACTTCAAACAGGTAAACTTGATGGAGTTAAAATCGATGCTCCTGAAACAGTTATGGTACCAGCAGGTAAATCAGTAGATTTCACTGTAAAAGTTGATTTAACGAATGCAACAATTCCAGGATTCGATAAAGATGGTAAACCAGCTACTAAAGCTCTTCATGACAATATTTTTGTTGAAGGTTCAGTAAATCTTATCGGTACAGTTGGAAATCCAAACTTAACGGCTCCATACGTAGGCTACTACGGTGAGTGGGATAAACTGCCAATCGTTGATGGAACGAAAGATCTTGGTGAAACACGTTATTTCAATTTACAAAAGCTTTATGGTTCAGGTGCTCATGATATGACACGTGATGGTGATAATTACTTCTACAATTCTGTTCCTGGTAAAAACTTCTATGCGTTATCACCAAACACAGATGGATTCGCTGACGATATCAATGCACTTCCATCATTCTTAAGAAATGCTTCAGAAGTACAATATAACATCCTTGATAACAACGGCAAATTCCTTCGTCGTTTATCTGCTCAATCAGATGTTACTAAAAATGCTTATGATAATGGTAAAGGCCAGATCATGAAGGATAGTGAGTCAACTATTTGGGATGGTAAAGTAAACGGTCAAGTAGTTCCTGACGGTTTATATAAATATGAGATTAAATCTGTAATTGGCTATAAAGATGCAGAGTGGCAATCTAAGACAATCCCTGTTTACGTTGATACTCACGCTCCAAGTATTAAAGCAACTTACGATCCAGATAAAAAAGTTGTAACTTGGGAAGGTTCAGATGATGGAACTGGAGTTCAAGTTTATGGTGTCTTTGTAAATGGAACTCTTAAAGGAACAACTGACTCTACAAAATCATCATTTGATTTATCTACAGCACCTGATAAATCAGTAGTTGAAGTACTTGCGATGGACTACGCTGGTAATGCAGCAGAAGATACTGCGGCAATTGGTGACGTAGATCTTCCATTAGTGTACATTACTGACGGTACATCAGATGGTAAAGGCGGTTATGTTCCAAATTCTCCAGAACCATGGGGAGCATATAGTGACAATAAAGTACCAGTTAAAGGTTTCGTAACAGATGAAATTGGTATTAAAGCAGTTAAAGTTAATGGAAAAGAAGTACCAGTTACTTATGATGCGAAGACTGACCACTACAACTATTCAACAACTGTAACGTTTGACCAAGATGGTCCTTACACTGTACAAGTTGAAGCAACAGACTTTGCGAATAAGAGCTTCTCAGTTGCTCGTCACGTGTATATTGATACACATGCAGCAGAAATTACTACAGATGCACCTGCTCGCGTTGATAAAAACGTAGATCAAGTGTCATTCAATGTAAACTTAAAAGATAACTATAGCTACTTAAACTTCTACGTTGGTGAAAACCACGAATTTGAAATACCATTAATTAGCCCAGTGGATGTTGTAAAACCACTAAACAAAGATTATAAAGTAACTGTTCCTTTAAAAGAGGGAGAAAACAAAATTACGTTAAGAGCGACTGACCTTGCTGGTAATGAAACAGTGAAGGAAGTAGTAATTAATCGTGCAGATGCTCCAAAAACAACTGGTTGGGTAGTTAATGACGATAATAAAGTTTACTACTACGACGAAGATGGTAAAATGCACAAAGGCTTCTTAGAGCTAAAACAAACAGAAGACGATTACACTTGGGTATCTACTTACTACTTCGACCCATCTACTGGTGTAATGAAAACTGGTTGGTTAGATTTAAGTGGAAAACGCTATTACTTTGACGAAGGCGGTTCAATGGCAACAGACATCACGTTTGTTCCAGAAAACAATACGTACTTCTACTTTGATTCAAAAGGTGTAGCGCAATCTGGTATCTTCAACTTATACGGTGATAAAGCATACTTTGATGCAAAATCAGGTTTATTACGCAAAGCTTGGAAACAAGTTGGTTCTAAAATGGTTTATGCAGACAAAGATGGTACTTTACACATTGGTTGGTTAAACAATAGTGGCAAGTGGTACTACTTTAATAAAGATGGCTACATGCAAACTGGTTGGTTAAACGATGGTAAAGACACTTACTATTTAAACAGTAAAGGTGAAAAAGTTACTGGCTGGAATGTAATCTCAGGAAAAACTTACTACTTCAATTCAACTGGTG
The DNA here is from genome assembly GCF_002556365.1 of Bacillus sp. AFS002410. Lineage (NCBI taxonomy): Bacteria > Bacillati > Bacillota > Bacilli > Caryophanales > Bacillaceae > Bacillus > Bacillus sp. AFS002410. Next base: position 234,418 of record NZ_NUEU01000005.1, on the reverse strand, counting down.
TGAAAGCAAAAGCTGGTTGGTTATCAGTAAGTGGTAAGAAATATNNAATACTACTACTTCGATAAAAACGGTGTAGTAAAAACTGGCTGGTTAACAGTAAGTGGTAAAAAATACTACTTAAACAGCGATGGATCAAGATTTAACAATGGCTGGAAAAAAATAAGTGGTAAATATTATTACTTCAACAAATCAGGCGTAATGGCTGTAAATACTAAAGTTGGTAAATATAAAGTTGGAAAAGACGGAGCTAGAAAATAAGCTTTGACCTTTGAATACTCGAAGTTCTACCAATAATAGATAACCCAAGAGCATGTATCTGGTACAATACCGGGTGCATGCTTTTTTTATTAGAGAGTGGAATAGGTCGTTTGAAGTGCAGAAAAACCACGAGGGAATTAATCTGCTTGTGGTTTTAGTGTGTTTAAAGAAAACCTAGGTAATATTGAAAAAAGAATTGAAGTTAATAGTGATCGATTCACGCGATCGTAAATTACATTGAATATGAAAAATGGTTACTCAGGTAAGGTCATGAGTAAGTAAAAAGGTGAAATTATGAAAAATGGTTACTCATAGAGTGTTCATGAGTAAGTAAAGGAGCAGAAATCTATAAAAGTGTTACTCATAGAGTGTTCATGAGTAAGTAAAGGAGCAGAAATCTACAAAAGTGTTACTCATAGAGTGTTCATGAGTAAGTAAAAGAGCTGAAATCTATGAAAGTGTTACTCATAGAGTGTTCATGAGTAAGTAGAAGAGCAAAAATCTATAAAAGTGTTACTCATAGAGTGTTCATGAGTAAGTAAAAGAGGAGAAATCTACGAAAGTGTTACTCATAGAAGGTTTATGAGTAAGTAAAAGAGGAGAAATCTACGAAAGTGTTACTCATAAATGGTTCATGAGTAAGTAAAAGAGGAGAAATCTATAAAAGTGTTACTCATAGAGTGTTCATAAGTAACTAAAAAGGTAGAAAAATGAAAAACAGTTACTCATAGAAGGTTCATGAGTAAGTAATAGAGCAGAAATCTATAAAAGTGTTACTCATAGAAGGTTCATGAGTAAGTAAAAGAGCAGAAATCTACGAAAGTGTTACTCATAAAGGGTTCATGAGTAAGTAAAAATATAAAAAATAGTTACTCATAGAAAGCATAAAACCACGAGGGAATTAATCTCCTCGTGGTTTTCATTCGTTATGAGCTTTTGAAATAAATTTAGCTTATTTTAGTTTTATGATCTTGTTGTTCCTTCCCTAAAGCACTTCTCTTCTTACCATATAACGCGTAAACAATAAGTCCGATCACCATCCATACGATAAATCTAATAAATGTAATCTTTGGAAGACTAGCAATTAAATATGCCGAGAACCCGATACCGATTAGTGGGATAATTGGAACTAATGGTGTTTTGAATCCTCTTTTTAAATCAGGACGTTTTACACGTAATACAATAATTGAAGAACAAATTAAGATAAATGCTGTTAATGTACCGATATTAACTAACTCAGCTACTTCATTGATTGGAGTAAAGCCTGCTACGAATGCAGTAATTAACCCAATTAGTAAAGTAGGACGATAAGGTGTTTTATATTTTGGATGTAACTTTGTAAACCATTTTGGTAATAAACCATCACGACTCATTGAGAACCAAATTCGTGATCCGGCAAGCATAAATGAGAACAATACTGATAGAATCCCTGTAATTGCAGCGGCAGAAATAATTAAAGTAATCCATTTCATTCCAATATTACTGAATGCTTTTGCTACAGGTGCTGCGTTATTAAGTGTTTCATATGGAGCCATTCCTGTAATAATAAGTGACATTGCAACATACAAGCATAAAGCAACGCCTAATGATATGATGACTGCTAGTGGTAAATCACGTTGCGGTCTTTTTGCTTCCTCTGCTGCTGTAGTTAGCGTGTCATAACCGAATACAGCAAAGAATACTAGAGCTGCTCCACTCATTACGCCATGGAAACCAAAAGGCATGAATGGGTGCCAGTTAGCAGTATTAATATGAAAGCTTCCTACGCCAATAACTAAAAGAATAATACCTAATTTAATGATAACCATTAATGAATTAAATTTTGAACCCATTTCGGTTCCTAATGTAAGTAAGCCTGCAATACCAAAACTAACTAAAACTGCTATTAAGTCTACTTTGTGACCTGCTCCAGAACCAGGAGCACCTTGTGCCCATACAGGAATGTGAACACCTATTTGTAATAAAAACTCCTGCATATAGCCTGACCAACCAATCGCGACTACAGCGACAACTAGTGCATACTCAAGTAACAAATCCCATCCAATTAGCCATGCGGTTCCTTCTCCCAAAACAGCATAACTATAAGTATAGGCACTTCCAGCCACCGGTATTAAACCAGCAAATTCTGCATAACACAATGCTGCTGCAGCGCTAGCTAATCCTGCAATAATAAAAGACAAAAGTACTGCTGGACCAGCATGTTTAGATGCTGCCACACCAGTTAATACGAAGATACCAACACCTATAATACCTCCTAAACCAATGGCAGTCAGTTGCCATAAGCCTAAAACGCGATTAAGTCCAGTGTTTTTTGCCCCATCCAGTTGAAGCTGTTCAATAGACTTTTTCCTAAAAAATGCATTCATTCATGACTCCCCCTTTTTGTGAATAATCTGTATTTTTTGTAAATAACTGCGCGTAAAACAAAATTGTGTGCAGTAATTAATAAATTTGAAGCGGGAGAGTTTAACTAATTCCCAAATTCATTGATAGAGATAAATACTTTAGAATACTAGTAATCTATTTCTTGTTAAAAACTTTTTAATTATATTGGAAAAATTATCCTATTACCTGAGGATTTATTTCGTATTGTAACATAGTTCAATAATACTACGCAATAATAGTATGAATCTTTTAAATATTGTATTTTTGTTTGAGCGTATATTATTTCTTACTTTTCCGATTAAAATGTATGCTGAAATACATAGGTGTATCAAGGGGGAATGCGACTTTTTAATTAGATGTCTCTAAACTTATTTTTCTTCTAAAATTTGAGATAAAAAAATATAAATAATTTTTCAGTTATACTAATTTAAATATTCTGAAATATCAAATAAATAAGTAAACTGAGCGAATATACCTATTAAAATGAACAAAATGGCAATAATAAGTGATTATTAAAAAAAACATATTAAATATTTATCATTTTCTAAAAAATCTCCTTGAAACACTATATAAAAAAATAGACAATAGACTATGGAGAAGTAGTTTTTTTGTAATGAGGAAGGGGTATAGTTATGGAATCGGCGAAAAGAATTGACGAGGAAAAAGAACAAGTAAAAATAATTACACCAAACCAGAAGAAGTATATTTTAATAGGAGTCATTGTTCTTTTAATCGTTTCCGTGATTCTTAGCGTAACAGTAGTTGAAGTTAGAAAAAGTAAATCAGAAACATTACAGTTTATCAGTCCAGCAGTTAAAAGTTTTACAAAGACTGAAACTGTGTCCGGTCGCGTAGTTCAAAGTCATACTGATACAATTTATGTAAATCCAGCTAAAGGATCTATAAATGAAATTTTCGTAAAAGAGGGAGACACAGTCACTAAAGGACAAAAACTTTTTTCTTATGAAAATACTACTCTAGCAGCTGAACTTGGACAAGCTGAAGTTAATAAGAAACTAGCAGAAACTAGCGTTACTCAGAAAAAAGAACAAGTTTCTTCGCTAGAACAAGACATTCAAAGCGCAAGCACGGAGACTGAGTCTAATACAACTGATGAAAATAAATCAACAGATAAATCAACAGATAAAACTGATACTACAACTAATGCAGCAATAATTCAAACACTTCAAGCTGAATTAAATACTGCGAAAGAAGAATTAAATGCAGCAGAATTAAAAGTAGAACAATACACACTTGAAGCTGAAAAATTAAAAGCACAACAAGGAGCATTAACTGTTAATAGCAATAATGAAGGTGTCGTACTTAACTTGAACAAAGACATTGGTCAAGGCTTTAAAGCAACAGACAAACAACAAATTTCAATTATGCAAATTGCTTCAAATGAACCTTTCCAAATTGAAGGAAAACTAACAGAAGAAGAAAAATCAAAAATTGAACCAGGTCAAGCGATTAAAGTTACTTCAAGTATTGTCGGAAATACGAACTGGAAAGGAAGTATTTCAGAGGTTAGTAACTATCCTATGAACAATACATCCACTGATCAAGAAAAGGACTCAAAAAAAGAATCTGATGCATACTACACTTTTAGAGCAACTTTAGATTCACAAGAAAAACTATATCCTGGCTACGAAACAAATCTTAATGTTGTAGTAGAGTCAAAAGATTTATTATCAGTACCTGCAACAAGTGTTAAAGGATCAGGGAAATCAAAATACGTGTATCTGCTTAAAAAAGGTAAAATAGTTAAACAAAATGTCAAGATTGGCCAAAAACAAGGAAAATATGTTGCTATCCTTAAAGGAGTAAAGGAAGGGGATAAAATAGGTAAAAATCCTTCCTGGACTGTCCGCGCTGGAACTAAGATTGATTTAGATAAGAAATAAAAGAGAATATCACTTTAGGGAATATATTATCTGTTAAGGAACAGACGGTATGCGGGCGGAAGATTGGGAGTCGGGATTTAAGTTTCCAATGAACCCCTTACGTTCACCCTAGTTTAGAGCAAATTAATAAACAGCGGCTGTCTAAATGATGGTCGCTGTTTTTATTCAGAACATATTATTCTTGTAGTTATGTTAAACTATAATAAATTCCTGGGATAAGCAAAATAAGAGCAACTATTAAGAGGATTACTCCACCAATACGTGTAGTTATTAAATAGAAATCAGATGGTTCTGAACCAACTGAGGATTTCCAACTTTCGGTAATGAACCAAATCACTTCAGGTTTAAAAAATGCTAGTCCTGCAATTATAAGCAGAACGATACCTACGAATATCACCTCAAACATATAAGAACCCTCCTAAAATATTTTATTCTTTACTGATCCTGAGATGAGTATAAAGAATTTAGTAAGTATTGAGTATACGATCCCTACTTATCAATTAATGGTTGTTAACGGTTTTATTAGAAAATATTTAGAAAATTTTAATAATTAAATTTTATCATCTAAAGGGAAAGTTCAACATATTTTTGTTCTTTATTAAGAAAAAATAGTAAGGGGAAGATAAATGTCTTATTTCTATTCTAATAGTAAGAATTTGAGTGAAAGGTCTCTTTATATTGATTGGGTAAAATGAGTAATGGCGAAATAAGAATTGAGGGATCGTAAATAAGAGGTCTAATAGTGCAATTAAATAAGATGAAGTTGCAAATAAAACAGCCAACTGCAAATAAATATCGAGAATCGCAAATAAAATCGTGGAATCGCAAATAAATTTCAAGAATCGCAAATAAAATCGTGGAATCGCAATTAAATTTTAAGAATCGCAAATAAAATCGTGGAATCGCAAATAAATTTCAAGAATCGCAAATAAAATCGGAGAATCGCAATTAAGATAAAAAAGCACCCATACCGGTTAGGGTATATTGACTTCATAATTATATAAAATCGGCTTATTTTAAAGGGAAAGCTGCAAGCTATCCATAATTCTTTCTAAATCGAACATAAAAAACGATGAAATCGGCTAGTTATCTATAAAAATAGGTCGTAATATCAATTACAAATGAAACACCGCGATACCCCTCTACTAATAGTTTAAGGCATTAAAAATTCTCCAACGATGTTTAAAAACCACTCGAATACTCCGCAAAAAATCATTTATTCTACAAATAGAAAAAGAGGCGCAGATTCATCAGTTCCCCAAACTGATGAGACAGCCCCTTTTACTAGTAGTACAATAAGTAAAGCGTTTTCAAAAAACTGAAAAAATTAAGCGTTTATTTTCTGTGGAGGAAGTGGAACAGCACGTAATTCAGTTGCTTCTTCTTTAATAGAAAATGAATATGCGATCAAACCTAGAAGAGCTGTGATAATTAACATGAAAATTGAAGTAGTGAAGCTACCACCTGATGAATCGCGTAACCATCCCATGATATAGCTAGAAAATCCACCCATTAAGTTTGTAAATCCGATTAAACCTGCTGCGCGACCAGCGGTTTCTTGTGTTGAATATTTTACTAAGAACATATTACTTAGATGGAAGACACCACCTTGGCATCCCATTGCTAGCCCCATGCAAACTCCTGCTATTATTGCATTTGGAACAAAGACTGCTGTAGTTAAAAAGATGACCGTCAGTGAGAATAGTATTGCCGCCATTAAGCTTGGGCGTCTTGTTTTATCTGCAAGAAAGCCACATAGGAGAACAAAGCCAAGTGCAAATAACCATGATAGAGAAGTGATGCTTGTCATACCTTCACGCGCAAATCCTTTTGCCTCGATCAAATACGTTGGTAGCCAAATGCTTATTCCGAAGAAAAGGAAAGAGCAGACTAACATGCCAAACCAAACAATCCAGAAGCGATAGTCTTGAATAAAATTTTTATTCTCATTTGAACCTTTTTCTTGTTCTTCAAAATCAACTGGACGTCGGATTAAAGCCAGTTCTTCATTACTAACCCACTGATGTTCTTCAGGTGTATTTCTTGTAAGAAAAATAAACATAGGTATATTAATGACTAGGTTAAATCCAGCTAGTATAAAGAAAGCTGCATGCCAATGAAGTGATGAAATAACAAGGACTAATATGACTGCGCCAATCGCTGGTCCTAAATAGTTACCTGTAAGCCAAGATGCTTGAGCACGTCCCAATTCGCGTTTGTTGAACCAAGCCGAAATAAATTTTCCCGAAACAGGAATCATCATCCCTTCTGAAAATCCGAGAATAATGCGACTTATAATAAATGCTTCATATGTAGTGGAGAGACCAGACGAAAACATAGTAAGAGACCAAACAAATAATCCAGCTATAGCCGTTTTTCTCGCACCAAATTTATCAATGATGAATCCCCAAAAAAGATTCGAAATTCCATAAGCGATCGTAAAAACAAATGAAAGAAGTCCAATTTTTGCATTTTTGTCAATGCCCGTCATACCGAGTGCTTTTAAGAATCCTGGATCTGTTTGTATGACTGAGATGCCTACCTTATCAATTTGTCCGAAGAACCAAAAGAAAAAGATTGGTAAAGCAATTAAAAACCATCTTTTTTGACTTTTTAGCATTAAAGTTCTCTCTCCTTTAAAATCAGTTAATTTCGTTAAAAATTTGGAAGGAAAAAGCAGAATCAACGTTTACCTAGCAGATTTGAAGTTCAAACAATATGTTTTGAGACTTCACGTTTTTATTTTGGCTCAACCTTAATTATCAACTCCTTTTAGTTTTTTTGTTTTAAATATAAAACAGTGTTTCATTTTTATGAGATGAAACTCTTTTAAAGATAAAATAATTAGAAAAGTTTGTCAATTAAGAATTCATTAAAAATATTTTCCAATTTTTGTATTCAACTAACATTAAACCAGCTTTTTTCAGATTTGAGAAAAATAGAATTATTGACAATAAATTCTGACAAATCTATAATTCAATTTGAAAAACATGTTTTTTATATGAAACACATTGTTTTTAAATCCTCATGGATTAATCAATTTAGTAGACTTTGTGTAGAGAAAATAGAGCGGAGGTACTGTGGATGCCAATTAGTCATTTAAATGATTTATCAATTCATTATCAAGAGTCAGGTAAGGGACAAGCATTAGTCATACTACATGGATTGGGAAACAATTCTCAGTCATGGAAGCATCAATTAAACCAACTGAGTGAGTATTCTCGAGTGATTGTTTGGGATGCTCCAGGCTATGGTGGGAGTTCCGATTTAAAAGAGGAGTTTCGTGAATTTTCCCAGTTTGCGAATGTCTTAAAAGAATTTTTGGATAGTCTAGGGCTAGAATCTATCAATTTACTAGGCCATTCAATGGGTTCAGCTATTGCAATCGATTTTACGAGCCGTTTTCCGCAGATGGTTAATTCACTAATCATTTCAGACGCAACACGAGGAGCAGCGGGACTAACTAAAGAAGATAATGAACAAAAACTTCAAAATAGATTAAACTCTATTGATCATCTAGAACCAAGTGAACTAGCTAAAAAGAGAGTAAGAGCATTATTATCTCCGAATGCATCGGATGAGGTTGTAAAAGAAGCTGAGCGCATCATGTCACAAGTACGTCCTTCTGGTTATCGCTCCGTTTCCTACTCTTTATCGAACTTAAACCAAATGGAGATTCTATCTTCAATATCTGTCCCAACGCTTGTTATGTGTGGGGAATTAGATCAAGTAACACCAGTAAGTGAATCACAAATATTTCATGAGTTGATTCCAAACTCAGAATTTGCTATTGTTCCGAATACAGGGCATTTATGCTATCAAGAAGACCCTAAACTATTTAATCAATTCGTGGTAGACTTTTTAAAGAAACAACCAAATGGTCAATAATATAAAATAGATTTAATAGTTGCGATAATATGTATTAGGAGAGGTTTGCTCGATGGATAATGTAGAGAAAGAAAAATATAGCGCAAATTCATTAGTAAGAGGTTTAGAAATTATTAAGCTTTTTAATGAGGAACATCCTAGTTTGTCACTTTCTGAGATTGCAAAAAAGCTAGGGGTAAGCAGAACAGTACCTTATCGTCTACTTTATACACTTCAGTCGATTGGATATTTAACACAGGATGAAAATACGAAGCAATATTCGCTAACTCCAAAGGTTCTAGAATTAGGGTTTAGTTATATAAATAGCTTGAAAATACCTGAAATTGCACAACCTTATATGGAGTCATTGCGTGATGAAATCGGAGCATCTTGTCATTTGTCGATCTTAGATGGACATGAAGTTGTTTACGTAGGTAGTGCGCCAGTTAGAGGTGTATCAGCAGTCAATGTGAACATTGGTTTAAGACTACCAGCACATGCAACAGCAAATGGAAAACTACTTCTTGCGTACGAACCAAAAGAAAGTCTTATGCAACTATTCCAAGTTTCAAGTTTAACACCATATACAGATAAAACGTTGACGACTCCTGGTGAGTTTATGGAGCAATTAGAAAATATACGAAAAAATGGCTACTCTATAACTAGTGGGGAGTTCCATCAAGGCATTCATTCGATCGCTGCCCCAATTTACGGTAGAACTGGAAAGGTCTTAGCTGCCCTAAACATCGTAGCAACAGAATTGTCTTATCAGGAAGATTTTATGAATAAAGTTGCATTGCCTAAACTACTAGATGTCTCTGTTTTACTATCAAACTATATGGGTTACAATGGCAGAGTTTCAACTTGAGTCATATCGTTAAAGTTATAAATATGGATTCCTACACAATGGGAATCCATATTTTTTTTGCTCAAAAAACTAGTTATAAACCTTGTAAATACAATATTTTTGTAATGTATTACTTTTGTGACATATCAAAATTTTCTAAAAACTATGTTGACATGGAAGAAATTCCATTCTAAAATTATTTTATAGATAAAACACTGTTTTGTATATGAAACACAATGATTCAAAAATACAAAACATTTTGTTTAAAAAAAGACCAAATCACAGGGAGGATTTTTAAAATGACAAATGAAACTTTTTCAGTTAAAGAATTTGAAAAAAAATATGTGGCTCGCTTAGAAGACCGTACGCTTGATTGGAATGTATTAAAGTTTCAAGAGGAAATTGATCCTAGATATAAACGCGCTCAAATGCGTTATATTGGACGCGGTGCGACAGCGAATAATGACTCAAATGTAGTTGCAGCAGAACATTTTACATTAAGTACAATGGTTCTACCTCCTGGCTGCATTGGACCTTTACATCTTCACGATGATGTAGAAGAAGTGTTCTTCATTCTTGAAGGAGAAGTTACAGCTTTAATTCAAGAAGTTGGTAAAGACGTAGTACATGAAATTAAATTAAATGCTAGAGATTGCATCAGTTCACCTCCTGGAGTTCATCGTGGCATTCGAAATGATGGAGATACTGAAGCTCGTATGTTAGTTATGCTTGGTGCAGTAAAACCAAACCTTCCAACATATCCAGAAGGTAGCGCTCTTGAAGATCTTCGTAAACAACGTGCTAAAGAAAGAGAAGCAATCATCAAAGGTTAATTAAAAGAATTAAAAAAGGGTCAGCTGCATTTTGGATAAATTGCAGCTGCCTTTTTCAATAGAGTAGAAAAGAAAGCGCTTAATATAGATCGTTATCAAATTAGTGGGAGGGATTGTTGATGCTAGGAATTACTCATTTAAGGCATATCAGTTTGATCACACCAAACTTTGAGGAACAAGTAAAATTTTACGAAAAAGTTTGGGGTTTAGATCGTGTAGATGCAACAGAAGACAATCATATTGCTTATTTTCGAGGGGCAGGTCCTGAACATCATATTCTAAGCCTTCGAAAAGGAGAAAAAGCTGGTTTACATCATATCGCATTTGGAATGGTTGATAAAAATGCAGTCGATCGTGCAGCGGAAATCTTACATTCAAAAGGTATACATATCATCGAAGAGCCAGGTTATTTAGACGAAGCTGGTGGTGGATACGGACTTCGATTTGTTGATCCGGAAAACCGCGTAATTGAGCTTTCTGCTTGGGTAGAGGTCCAAACGTCCATTTGGAACAATAAAAACGTTGACCCGGTGAAATTAAACCATGTAGTCATGAACACAAAAGATTTAGATATGATCGTCGAGTTTTATACAGATGTACTTGGCTTTAAAGTAACAGACTGGAGCGAGCACCAAATGTCATTCTTAAGGTGCAACCGAAAACATCACTCGATTGCATTCAACCAAGATGCACACGCTTCAGTGAATCATATTGCTTACGAGGTTGATTCGGTGGATGAACTAATGCGCGGCATTAGTAATGTTAGAAAGGCCGGACTAAGTGAGCTATGGGGTCCAGGTCGACATGGTCCTGGTAATAATATCTTCTGTTATTTTCAAGATCTTGGTGGATTTGTCATGGAATACACATGCTATCTTGAGACGATTGAAGATGAGGCTGAATGGAAAGCACGTGTATGGAAACGTGTGCCACATTTAATGGATCAATGGGGAATTGCTGGCCCACCGAAGCCAGAAGCTCGTAAAGCGATGGGCGGAGAACCAGATACCGGTTGGGTCGATACAGAAGTTAAAGTACGTTCATAATTTTAAAATAAGCATTCGGAACTAAAAGCATAAAATGAAGTGGCTATGAAAAGGGGTGACGAGAATGGATTTAGGTTTAAACGGAAAAGTTGCAGTCATTATGGGTGGAACTTCTGGTGTTGGACTAAAGACAGCGGAATTATTTTTAGGTGAAGGCGCTAAAGTAGCGATTTGTGGTAGAAGCAAAGAGCGCGCAGATCAAGCTTTAAATCATTTACTCTCATATGGTGACAGGGAAGATATATTTGCTTCGACTTGTGATGTTACATCAAAAGAAGACGTTAATGCATTTATACAACAAACTGCAGAAAAGTTTGGTGGAATTGATACTTTAGTAAACGCAGCTGGTCAAAGTGTAATGGGGTATTTTTTCGATATTACAGATGAACAGTGGCAAGAACAAATTCAGTTAAAATATTTTGCAATTATTTATGCAGTTCGTGCAGTTCATCCTCATTTAGTGAAAAGAGGAGGAGGACGAATTATTAATATAAATGCAACTCTTGCAAAAGAGCCTGAACGTCATATGGTTGCAACAGCAGCTACTCGTGCAGGACTTTTAAATTTAAGTAAAACATTGTCTCAAGAATTAGCATCAGACAATATTTTAGTAAATTCAGTAAGTCTTGGTTTAATTCGAACAGATCAATGGGAGCGAAGAAGATTGAAAAATGCTCCTGATATGGATCCTGAAGAATATTATAGAGATCTTGCGATAAAACGAAATATTCCACTAGGTCGTGTAGGCGAAGCAGAAGAAGTTGCTAGTGTAATAGTGTTTCTTGCTTCAGACAAAGCGAGCTATGTAGCCGGTTCAACAATTGAAACTGCAGGTGCAATCGGTAAAGCACTTTAAATAATTTATTAGACAAAGGTAGGATACTAAGATGAAAAAACAAGATGAAATCGTATTTACTACTGCGGATGCCGTTGTAAAAGAGCTAGTTCAAGCTGGAGTAGAAGTCGCTTTTGGGATTGTAAGTATTCATAATATGCCAATCTATGACGCGATCCTTAGGGATGGAAGTATTAAATTAATTTGTTCACGCGGTGAAAGCGGAGCAGTAAACATGGCTGATGGTTATGCACGTGCGACAGGAAAATTAGGTGTTGTCATTACTAGCACAGGAACAGGAGCAGGAAATGCAGCTGGTTCATTAGTAGAAGCTTGGGCGGCTGGAGTACCTCTTCTTCATCTGACTGGAGAAGTAGCATCACCTTATCTTGGAACTGGTAAAGGATATATACATGAGTGTAAAGACCAATTATCAATGATGAGTGGAGCATGTAAAAATGCTGTAAGACTAAGAAGACCAGATCAAACAGCAGGAGTAGTAAGAAAAGCAATTGAAGAAGCATTAACTGCGCCAACGGGACCTGTTTCATTAGAAATCCCAATCGACTTTCAATCAGCGATAATCGAGGATGTTTCGATCGAGAAAGTGCAAGTGGAAGTTTATAAGCAGCAATTAACAACTGTTATACCGGAAACAGCAATATCAAAAATTTTGGAAGCACGTCGTCCAGTTATTTGGGCTGGTGGCGGTGTGATTTCTGCTAATGCGTCAAAAGAGTTAACAAATTTAGCAGAAATTCTTGGCGCAGCTGTTATTACTAGTCAGTCAGGAAAAGGCTCGATACCAGAAAATCACGAGCAATGTATCGGTCATTTTGCAGCCAATGAGTCTACTAAAGAGTTTTTGAGAAATGCAGATTTATTAATCAGTGTAGGAGTACGCTTCAGAGGAAACGAAACTTCAAACTGGAAAGTAACTGTCCCTGAAGAACATATTTCGATTGATGCAGATTTTAATGCAATTAATCGTAACTATAAAGCGACAGTTGGTTTAGTTGGAGATGCAAAAGATATCTTGTCTGCTCTAATTAATAAAATCGATGAAAAATCTATTTCGGTTTTACCTTCTTATATAGAGGAAGTACGCGGCTTAAGAAATGAAGTACGAGGACAACTTCGTAAAACACTTGGTCCATTTGAGCAATTTGTAGATGGAATGAGAGAAGTTTTACCGAGAGATACAATTTTAGTTCGAGATGTTACAGTACAGGCAAATGTATGGGGAAGTAGAATATTCGATATTTACGAACCTAGAACATCTATTCACGCATCTGGTGGAGGAATCGGTCAAGGTCTTCCTACTGCTATTGGTGCACAAGTGGGTCGTCCTCATCAAACAGTCGTACTAATGGCCGGTGATGGTGGATTTATGGTTAACGTAGGTGAAATGGTGACTGCAGCTGAAGAAAGTCTACCAATTATTATCGTGTTATTTGATGATTCTGGTTATGGCGTACTTCGAAATATTCAAGAAGCAGCATACGGACGACAAGTAGCAGTGAATTTATTAAGTCCAGATTTTGTAAAACTAGCTGAGTCAATGCATTTTGATGCAGCACGTATTGGTTCAGGAGACGAATTTGTGAATGAAATAAAGAAGGCAACTGAAAGAAGAAGACCAACAATGATCGTTGTCGATATGGAAGCAGTTGGCCCGATGGCAATACCATTCGGTGGACCTCCAGGAGCAGCAGAAAGCTTTAAGCCAAAAAAATTATAAAGGAGATTCAATATGATTTCGACATATCCGGTTGTATCAGGAAGATATCTCATAAATGGTGAATGGAAAGAAATAAATGAAACGGCTAATATTATTAATCCCGCAAATAAGTCGGAAGTAATCGGCACAGTTGCGTTATGTACAGAGGAAATCGTAAATGAAGCTATTGATTCAGCATCGAAAGCATTTGAATCTTGGTCGCAAAGTGAAGTTCAAGATCGTGTAGAAAGAATGAAAAACGCAGCGAAGGAACTTTCTAAAATCATTGAAGAAAATGTTTCGTTATTTGTACGTGAAAATGGAAAAACACTTGTAGAAGCAAAGAAAGACTTATTACGCTGTGTTGAAGTAATGAATGGTGGAGCAGATGAACTACTTAAATGGTGGAATCCAGAGTTACTTCCAGGCAATCAAAAAGTTCAAGTAAGAAGAAGAGCAAGAGGAGTTGCAGCAGTCATTACTCCTTGGAATTCGCCAATGATTTTAACATTTAAGCGTGTAATCCCAGCAGTTTTAGCAGGGAATACAGTTGTTGTAAAACCAGCGACAAATTGTCCACTAACAATTATGACTTGTTTAAAAGTAGTGGCTGAACATTTTCCACCTGGCGTTATTAATATTGTAACAGGTTCAGGGAAAGTGATTGGCGATAAACTTTGTTCTGATTCACGAGTTCGTACAATTGCCTTTGTCGGAAGTACACAGACAGGTAAAGATATTATGAAGAAATCTGCTGGAAATCTTCAAAAAGTCTATATGGAGCTTGGTGGAAATGACCCGGCAATTATTTTAGAGGATGCTAGCTTAGATGACGAAGCGATTACACGATTAAGAATGAGTATTTTACGAGCGGCTGGCCAAGTTTGTTCGGCTATTAAACGTGTATATGTACATGAATCTAGATATGTTGAAGTTGTAAAAAAATTAAAGAAAGAATTTGAGCGAATTGTTGTAGGGGATGGTATTCAACCTGATGTAACAATGGGTCCATTAAATAATAAAGCTCAATATGATTATGTAAATGCATTAATTGAACGTGCTGAAAAAGAAGGCGCAAATGTAATAACAGCCGGAATTCAACTGAATCCTGAAATGTGGGAACAAGGATATTACATCTTACCAACAATCGTAACAGGGGTTGACCAGCAAAGTGAGATCGTTCGTGCAGAGCAATTTGGACCAGTCATTCCTATTTTACCTTTTTCAACGATTGACGAAGCAATCAAACTAGCAAATGATAGTGAATTTGGTTTAAGGGCATCTGTTTGGACTGAGAATGAAGAATTGGCAGTTGAAATGGCAGATCGTTTAGAAGCAGGAGCAGTTTTTCATAATAATCACACCATCTTTAGCGATTTAGCACTGGATTTCCCTGGGTTAAAAGAAAGTGGTGTATCAAGAGAAACAAGACACTGTGGATTGGAATTCTTTGCAGATTCATATGGATTTGCAAATTGAGGATGGTGAATAGACATGAAACTAGGTCTAATCGGGTGTGGTAACATTGGTCAATTTCTTCTTCAAGCAATTAATAAAGACGGCATGTTACCTGGCGGAAAGATTGTTTCAATTTATACACGCTGTGAAGAATCAGCGGTTCAATTGGCTAAAGATTTTGAAACAGAAGCTTTTACAGATGTAGAAGCTCTCCTTCATTCTGATGTAGATTTAGTCATTGAAGCTGCGACAGTTGAAGCGGCAGAGGTGTACGCTATAAAAGTTCTTGAGTCTGGAAAAGATCTATTACTAAGTAGTATTGGCGTAATGGCTGATTCTTCTTTTGAAGACAAAGTTCGAGAGGTTTGTATTCGAAAAGGCGTAAACGTTTACTTACCTTCAGGAGCAATCGGAGGCTTAGATATTTTAAAGTCAGCAAAAGCTGTAAATGGTTTAAACACCGTTTCAATTACAACTAGAAAACCACCTGGAGCATTATCCGGAGAGCCATTAGAAAAAGAAACGATTTTATTTGAAGGTTCTGCAGCTGAAGCGATCAAACTTTACCCGAAAAATATAAATGTAGCAATCGTATTATCATTAGCAGGACTAGGCTCTAACAATACGAAAGTAAAAATCATTGCTGACCCGAGTGTGATAAAAAATAGCCATACAATTGAAGCTTCTGGTGCGTTCGGGAAACTAAAACTTGAGATTGAAAATGATCCGATGCCAAATAATCCTAAAACAAGTTATTTAGCAGCGTTAAGCGTTTTGGCGAAATTACAAAATAAAGATAACTATGTACAAGTCGGGTAATTGAAATATGAAGGGAGAGTGCGAGCGTGATTATAACAGAGAAAACTTTAGATGAATTGTCAAAAGAGCAACTAGTAAATTACTTATCCGAAACGGTCAAACCAGATGAAGGAAGCATCCCTGCATATCTTCTAGGAGACAAAGCAGTTTACGAGTTAGAGCATGAAAAAGTATTTTTAAAAACATGGGTTTTTCTTGGTCATGAATCTGAAGTTCCAAATTCCGGTGACTTTATGACACGTGAACTTGCAGGCTACTCGATCATTATCTCACGAGATAGTAATGGAGAAATCAATGCATTTTACAATATGTGTACTCACCGTGGTATGAAGCTATGTAGAGCTGACAAAGGAAACAAGACTTTATTTACATGTCCATATCATGGATTTAACTTTAAAAATACAGGCGAACTAGTTGGTGTTCCACTTCAAAAAGATATTTATGGAGATCGACTTGACCGAACTAAAATGGGTCTTCACCAAGTAAAGCTAGAATCATACAAAGGACTTATATTTGGAAATTGGGATGAAAATGCAGAACCTCTTGAAGAGTTCCTCGGTGATTTTAAGTGGTATTTAGATATTGTAGTGGGCCGTGCTGAGATGGAAGTAATTGGAGCTCCGCAACGTTTTATTGTGAAATCAAACTGGAAGGTCGGTTCTGATAACTTTGTAGGTGATTCTTACCATACAATGGTTACTCACGGGTCAATTGCCAAATTAGGTATGGTACCAAATGCAACATACTCGAAGCGTGGTTTCCAAATCCATACGGAAAACGGACACGGATTAAACCTTGGTACACCGAACCCGGACTTTGCTTTCCCTGAAGAATTGAAAGATGAATATAAAAGTAATTTATCAGAGGAACAATATGCAGTGTTATCAAACTTGAAAAATATGATTGGAAATGCATTTCCAAACATGTCATTTTTAATATCTCACACAAAAATTAAGGGCGAATTAATTTCGAATACTTCAATTAGAATGTGGAGACCAATTAGCCACAATAAGATGGAAGTAATTGCGTGGTTACTAGTAGAGAAAAATGCTTCACAGGATTGGAAGAATCGATCAAGAGATTCTTTTATCTTAACATTTAGTCCATCTGGTATTTTTGAACAAGATGATACTGAAGTGTTTACGGACATTACAGAAGCAGCCCAAGGTCCGATGCCATTTCAAAAGAATTTGACTTATAACTATACAATGGGACTACATCGTGAGCCTGTCGACTTTATCGGCCCAGGTGTAGCTTATGACGATAAATTTACAGAAGCAAGCCAACGTAATTTCTATAAGTACTGGCTTGAATTAATGACAAAGTAATAAAGGGGGGAGGAAGGAAAATGAATACTGAAAAATTATTAGCAAAATTAGAGTTTGAACAATGGCTAATTGATGAAGCGCAATTACTTGATGATATTGAATTTGATGATTGGTTTCGCTTAATGCACTCAAATTTAGTCTATCAAATGCCTGTGCGCGTTAATAAAGAAGGAACTGAACGCCCGGATTATTCAACAGAGATGTTTACGTTTAATGATGATATCGAACTATTAAAGCTTCGAGTTGACCGATTGAAAACTGATTATGCATGGGCGGAAATTCCTCCTTCAAGAACCCGCCGTTTTGTAAGCAATGTGAGCGTAAAAGAGCTAGTTAAAGAAGAAAAGGCAGTAGTTAAGAGCTATTTACTTATTTATCGAAGCCGCAGCACAGATATTCATCATGATCTAATTTCAGGAGAACGCAATGACGAGTTTACATATGAAGATGGGAAATGGAAGCTTTCCAAGCGGGAATTTATTGTAGACCAGACAACCATTAATACTAGAAATCTTGCAATCTTTGTTTAATAGAGGAGGCTAAGTTATGTTATTAAAAGATAAAGTTGTGTTAGTTACAGGCGGCGCATCAGGAATAGGTGCAGCTGTTACAAGACGTTTCATTCAAGAAGGAGCAAAGGTAAGTATTATAGGTCGCTCACTTGAAACACTCGAGCAAATGAAAGAAGAATTTAATGATAATCTCCTAATTATTCAAGGTGACGTAAGCAAATACGAAGACAATGAACGAGCTGTAAAAGCTACTGTTGAACAGTTCGGTAAACTAGATGTCTTTATTGCAAATGCTGGCGTTTTCGATGGATTCGCTAAATTTGCAGACGTAACACCTGAGGCACTCTCAGAAGCATATGATTTTCTTTTAAATATAAATGTAAAAGGATCATTTTTCGGTGCAAAAGCAGCGCTAGAAGAATTACAAAAAACAAACGGTAATATTATTTTCACGGTATCAGGTGCAAGCTTCTACCCAGACGGCGGTGGCGTTTGGTACACGGCAAGTAAGCATGCTCAAATCGGTTTAATGCGTCAACTTGCATTCGAACTAGCACCAGATATTCGAGTAAATGCAGTAGCTCCAGGAGGGACTTTAACAGCACTAACAGTAATCCCACCTTTACGTAATTTTACTAAATCCGTCGATAATGAAACAAAAGCAAGCAATATAAAAAGACGAAATCCACTCCAACTAGCACAAATGCCTGAAGATCATGTTGCAGCATATGTACTTTTAGCTTCAGATCAGTCACGTGCTATTACTGGAGAAGTTATTTCTAGTGACGGTGGATTATCGGTTCGTGGACTTGGTTAAGGGAGAATTTTGAGGTTAAAGATTACTTATAGATGAAGAACCCCCAAAAGGTAATTATATTTCCTTAAGGGGGTTTGTTTTTGTTATGGAAAAGAAAATTAAGAGAGTAAAAAACTATATTAAAAGATTCTCACAAGCTATATAATATACATTTAAATGTTTAAATATAGGAGAATTAGTATAATGGAACTTTTTATGGTTGGATTTGTTCTATCTGCATCGCTATGCTTTGATATAGGTGTTGCAAATGTCGCTGTTATACAAACGAGTTTAACGAAAGGTGTTACCCCTGGTATTTATATGGGGTTAGGCGCGACGACTTCAGACATGCTTTATGCAATTTTATCACTTTTAGGGCTATCCCTTTTACTGAATAATATATACGTTAAATATACACTTTGGGTAGGTGGTACACTAGTCCTTGTATATATGACGTATCTCATGTTCAAGGATGCGTTTAGAGAAAGAAACTTAAACTTAGAAGCAGATGATAGTATTGAAAAAGGATCCCTTTTTAAACATTACTTCAAAGGATTTGCCTTAACAGCTTCATCCCCATCTGGTTTTATTTGGTTTGCAACTGTTGGGGGGAGTATCATTTCTGCAACGATCAATAACCACTCTAAAACAGATATCTTTTTCTTTTTTGGTGGTTTCTTTTTATTTAACATATTATGGTCACTTTTTTTACCGGTCGTTGTGAAAAAAGCCGAGCATATAGTTGGCCCAAAAATACTTAATATCTTTTCATTTATTGCAGCGATCATTTTCCTTTACTTTGCTGGCCATGTTTTCATGGATGGGTACAAACATTTATTGAATTAAGCGGCGGGAGATGGATATAATGCGAACAAAATATGTTGGGTCCGTACGAACACTATGTGAACTATATTGATAAAGTTGTGAACTCCGTTGATATATTGCTATTGGCCGTTGATATATTACTAAAACTCGTTGATATATTGCCAGTTCCGGTTGATATATTTCTAAGACTCACCAGAAATCACCACAAATTAGAAGCAATAACGTAACATTTTTACTAACCAAGTAGAAAACGACCGCAATTTAAGAGGAAACGGAAAAAACCCGCTAGGAATCCGAAATTCCATGCGGGTTTTCACGCACGAAAGCCTATAAATTTTCCTTTTAAGAGAAAATTTATAGGCTTTTCATATTATTGTCTATAGTTAATTAAAACCAAGAACGTCTTCTGCTGTTTCTGATCATATTCCACATTTCTTTTTGATGAGATGGATCTTGTGGATTTACGTCACAGTTCATTAGCCATTGTGCCGCGTTTTCTCGTTGTGCTTCAGTTATTGTTGATCCGCAACATTCTGATAGTCTATCAATCATATGACATGCACCTTCTCGACTTTTTAAATCGTTGCGACGGTATGATCGAAGAATACGAAAAATACGTGGAAAATGACGAGGATCACAAACCTTTCCACAAAATTCTCTCATTAAACTTGGGTCAAGATTTCCCATAAAGCCACTCCTTTATTGTTTAAACCATTAACTATATTGACATACGCTCATATATTTTTTTGTAAGAAACAGTGTATTATATGCAGTCAAAGAAAATAAGGACAAGGCGTTTAACTAGAAATTGTAAATTAGTCACTTGTCTTATATTTTTTTAGATAATGGCTTAAAGTCAATAATGGCCAAATTGATTGGTAACTATGATAATTTATATAGAAATGACCTGGTAACCCGCCACCTGTTGGGTAGGTCATTCGCTTATCAGGGGTTTTTAACCAGTTTAAAATGTTTAAAATTCCCTCATCAATTTCACTAGTAGGATAGTCGTTTATAGAAATCAGTGTGTCAATTACCCATGATGTGTGAACAACTGTAGAAAAAGACAGAGGAATATATTTTCTTTCAATATCGCTTTTACACGATTCACCCCAACCACCATCAAGCTGTTTTATGCTAAGTAACCAACTGTTGGCTTTTTGTATACTAGGGTGATTTGAAGGAATTCCGACTGCTTTCATACCAGTTATCGCTGCCCATGTTCCATAAATATATGATATTCCCCAGCGACCGTACCAGGAACCATCCTCATTTTGATTATTGATTAACCAATTAACCCCATCTTCAATTCGTGGATGATTCATATTTAGTTTTAGTTTTGAACCTAAAAACTCGATTGTTCGACCGGTTAAATCTGCCGTTGATGGATCAATTGCAGTATCAACAAAGTTTTGGATCGGGAAGATGAGTTTTAAGTATTTACTACTGTTTTTTTCAAATGATGCCCATCCACCATCTTTTTTCTGCATTTCAAATAACCATCTCACACCAGCATTCCACGATTTTCTATAATCGTCATCGATCAAGGATAGAGTAGTTGTCGCTCTTAGAACTGCTTGTGTATCATCTACATCTGGATTTTGGGTATTACTGTCTGAAAATCCCCATCCTCCTAAACCAATAGTACTATTGTTCTCGACAATCTTAAGTTGTAGAGAGAGTAAATAGTTAGCCGAGGAACGAATAGCCTCATCATTTAATGGTACATCTGCCTCCTGTAAAGCGTAACTAGTAAGTGCTGTATCCCATATAGTAGAAGGGGAATTTTGGATATGATGAGAATCATCCAACTCAAATAGAAAAGATTTTATGCCTAAAACAGCATTTTGAATTACGGGCGAAGTAACTTCATAACCTAACGAAAGAAGTGCATAAATTGCAATAAATGTCGCGCTAGCATAACTAGATAATGTCCCATCCCTTTCAATATTTTGAATAATATATTCCTCAGCCTTTTTAATTCCTATTTTTGAAAATGTCTTAATAAAAGGAATTTTAAACGCAGGGAACCTCCGTTTTTTGCTAATCTTTTTTAATTTATTGTTTGTAAATAAATGTTGTATAGTAGGTGTCCATTTATTTTTAGTCGTAAACTTTTTATGTCCTAATATTAAAAGTGGTGCAAAGTGAAATCGAACGTAAGAGCTAAATTTATAGAAGGACAAAGGAAAAGATTTTGGGACGTTCATTAAGAGAAGAGGAATTGGAAAAAAACTTGGCCATGGATACAATTCATGTAAAGCTAGCATAAATTTTGTTGAGACGTGTACACTTTCTAATCCACCATTTTGGCGAATAAATTCTTCAGCTTTCTTCATTTTTTCATTCGAAATTTCGATATAACCTGAAAATAGTAGTGCAGTGTAAGCCTCAACAGTTACAGATAAATTTCCTGAGTCATCGTCAAAAAGCTTCCAAGCACCGCTTGAGTCTTGTTTTATTAATAAACGATTTACTAATGTCTTAATTAAATCTTCATCGTTATATTCAAGTGTTCTTAAAATAATAATCATATAGGCATCTGTCATAGGACCACTTTCGAAACAATATCTCCACGAACCATCATCGCACTGATCCAACCTAATCTTATCTATTAGACCGTCCATTTCAGCTCTAATCTGCTCTGATAAAACCATTTTCACTTTTCACCGCCAACTGATCTTGATACAAATTTTTTATATAAATATGTATATGGTTATCAGTTAAAGCAGGTAACTAAAGGTATAAATCTTTTGTTAAGGAACTAATGCGGCCAACTAGTTTTTTAAAACAGTTGTTTAAGTTTAAAAAAAATAAAAAGGAAGTATTTCAGAAAGCAAGAATACTAAAAAATAGCCTCTATTTAAATTTCCAATATTTAGTAGATTGGCTTTTTAGTTTTTTATAAAAAAAGGGGTGGGGATAAGATGGATCGAGATTATTTAATAAAACCATTGCTTGGTCAGCATTACCCTATGATTTCACATGGGGAAGGTGTGTACTTAATTGATAAAGATGGAAATCGGTACATTGATGGTTCATCTGGTGCAATCACCGTAGGGATTGGTCATGGCGTTGAAGAGATTATTAATGTGATGACTGAACAAGCAAAACAAGTATCATTCGTCTACCGTTCACAGTTTACAAGTGAACCTGCTGAGAAGCTAGCAAAGAAGCTAAGTGAAATTACTCAAGGTGATTTAAACTGGACATTCTTTGTTAATAGCGGCACTGAAGCAACAGAAACTGCTATGAAACTAGCAATACAGCATTACCAAGAGAAGGGTAAAAAAGGTAAGAATAAAATCCTTTCACGCTGGATGAGTTATCATGGCATAACAATTGGTGCTTTATCCATGTCGGGGCACCCTTTACGTCGTCAGCGTTTTGTTCCAATATTGGAGGATTATCCTTCAGTTTCACCACCATATTGCTATCGTTGTCCTTTCAACTTAGAACACCCATCTTGTGATTTAGCATGTGCATCTGAACTAGAAACAGCCATTGATCGAATTGGTCCTGAGCATATTGCAGCATTTATTGCTGAGCCAATAATTGGTGCTGCAGGTGGTGCAATCGTACCATCTAAAGGTTACTACCAAAGAATAAAAGCCATTTGTGAAAAATATGATATTTTACTAATTTCAGACGAGGTTATGACTGGCCTTGGTCGTACTGGAAAAATGTTTGCAATGGAGCACTGGGGTGTCCAGCCTGATATTGTGACACTTGGAAAAGGATTAACTTCTGGGTACACACCAATGGCTGCAACTATTGCAAGCGATCGAGTGATTGAACCAATTATGCAAGGCTCAAAACTTGTAATGAGCGGGCATACATTTAGTGCAAACCCATTATCAGCAGCAGTTTCCTTAGCTGTTATTGAATATGTTGAGAAACATAATTTAGTACAAGCTGCAGAAGAAAAAGGTAACTATTTAATGGATAAACTCCAAGGATTAAAAGAGAAATTTTCAATCATTGGAGATGTTAGAGGAAAAGGCTTGTTAATCGGCATCGAATTTATAAGTAACATAAAATCAAGTGCGTTTATTCAAAAAGTAATGAATAAGGGCTTGCTATTATACCCTTCCGTTGCGGGAAAAAATGGAAAAGAAGATTCAGCTTTCATGATTGCGCCACCTTTAACCATTACTTATGGAGAACTGGATGAATTACTTCAAATTCTTACGGAAAGTTTAACAGAATTGGAAATGGAACAATCCCAATTAACGTATACAGCTAAGGGGGAAAGTGTATGAATTTAGTTGAAAATACTTATAAAAAAATAGCGACAATGGAACAAATCCTTCCTTTTTTTCATGATGAAATGACACTAATGGTTGGAGGTTTTGGAGGAGTCGGTTCACCGCCAACTTTACTTCAAGCATTATTAGAAAGTGAAATTAAGGATATTGACTTAATTTGTAATGATACTGGATTTCCGGATATTGGCATCGGAAGGATGGTAAGAAATGAAAGAGTGAGATCAATTGTTACATCTCATATTGGATCAAATCCGTTTGCTGGAAAGTTAATGACGGAAGGTAAGCTAAAAGTTGAATTTTCTCCACAAGGTACTCTAGCGGAGCGTATCCGAGCAGGCGGAATGGGACTTGGAGGAGTGCTAGTCGATGTAGGCCTTGATAGTATGGCAGAAGACGGCAAAGAAAAAGTATTTGTAAAAGGTAAACAATTTCTAGTCGAAGAAGCTCTAAATGCAGAAGTCAGTATTATATTTGCAAAGAAAGCTGATCCATTTGGAAATTTGGTTTTTGACAAGAGTGCAAGGAATATGAATCCTCATATGGCTATGGCCGGGGATATTACAATTGTTGAGGCAGAAGAAATTGTTCCACTTGGTACGCTAAATCCAGAGGAAATTGTAACTCCAGGTGTGTTTGTTGATTACATAATTTCATCAGAAGGAGTGAACTGGAAATGGGCATGGGAATAGACTTTCGTCAAAAAATTGCGAAGCGAGCTGCAAAGGAAATTAAAAACGGAATGATTGTAAATTTGGGGATTGGGATTCCATCCATTGTTCCTGATTACTTACCAGAAGATGTTCATGTTATGTTCCATGCTGAAAATGGAGTTATGGGGATCGGACCGAGTCCTGAAAAAGGAAAAGAAGATGAAAATTTATGTAATGCAGGTGGTTTCCCAATTACTGCAATAAAAGGTGCTAGCTATTTCGATAGTGCTACGGCATTTGGAATTATACGTAGGGGTTTACTAGACTTAACTGTTCTAGGCGCATTACAAGTAAGTGAAAAAGGAGATTTGGCAAACTGGATTGTACCTGGAAAACGTGTACCGGGAATCGGTGGAGCGATGGATTTAGCTCAAAAGGCTAAAAGAGTAATTGTCGTAATGAATCATACGGATAAAGCTGGGAATCCAAAAATCGTGAAAGAGTGTAGTTTGCCATTAACTTCTAAATCTTGTGTGGATTTAATCATAACGGAAATGGCTGTTATTGAAGTTGTTAATAATTCATTAGTGCTTAAAGAAATAATGAGTCCATATACTGTAGAGGATGTAATCAAACATACTGGTGCGGATTTAAAAATCAGCAAAGATTTAAAAATGTTTATATAGAAAAGGGTGAAGAGGATGAGTCATTACAAAAAAGTTATTCAAGACTATATTAGCGAACATAAAGCTAAAACAATTGAACTACTTAGACAACTAGTAATGGAAAACAGCGTCTCTGGTAATGAGAGTAAGGCACAAGCAATTGTCCTTGAAAAATTAAGAGAGCTTGAATTGGACTTAGACGTTTGGGATCCAGATATAAAGGAAATGAAAGAGCATCCTTACTTTATTTCTACAAGAGACGACTTTGCTGGTAGTCCTAATATTGTGGCTACGCTTAAAGGAACGGGTGGAGGAAAGTCCATGATCTTAAATGGACATATCGATGTCGTTCCAGAAGGTAATCTTCAGCAATGGACTAACCCACCTTACAGTGCAACTGTGGTAGATAACAAGCTATATGGCCGTGGAGCAACTGATATGAAGGGTGGAAATGTCGCACTAATTTTAGCAATTGAAGCAATAAAGAAAAGTAAGATTACATTAAAGGGTAATGTTTATTTTCAAAGTGTAATTGAGGAAGAAAGTGGTGGTGCTGGAACACTTGCAACAATTTTGCGAGGATATTCAGCTGATGGTGTTATTATCCCTGAACCAACAAATATGAAGTTCTTCATTAAGCAACAAGGTTCTATGTGGTTCCGTCTGAGAGTGAAAGGGAAAGTAGCACACGGAGGTACTCGTTACGAAGGTGTAAGCGCTATCGAAAAAAGTATGTTAATCGTTCAACAAATTCAAAAACTGGAGCAACTACGTAATGACCGAATAAATGACCCTTTATATGATGGAGTACCAATTCCAATACCTATTAATATAGGAACGATTCATGGTGGAACATGGCCATCTTCTGTTTCAGATTTAGTCACTTTAGAAGGAAGATTTGGAGTAGCACCAAATGAAAAATTGGAAGCTGCTAGAGAAGAATTTGAGAATTGGATTTATAATATTAAAAACCTTGATGATTGGTTCGTTGAAAATCCTGTAGAAGTAGAATGGTTTGGAGCAAGATGGGTCCCAGGTACTGTTGAAGCTGATAGTGAATTAGTGCAAACTTTGCAACGAAACTATTGCGAAACAATGAATCAAAGTCCAATAGTGGAAGCTGCACCATGGGGAACAGATGGTGGATTATTTACACAAATTTTAAATATTCCAATGATCGTTTTTGGACCAGGAGAAACGAAAGTAGCTCATTATCCAGATGAATTTATTGATTTAGATCAACTGTTTTTATCAGCAGAAATCATTGCTTGTACATTAATTGATTGGTGTGGAGTAGAAGACCAACATGAAAGTGAGGGAGCATATGAAAACGAAAAAGTATTATGAAACGGTAAAAATTAAACAAGAAAACTATTATTTTGAAGGTGCTTTAGATCACTTTAATGAGAGAATTCGAGTTGATTACTACTTAGGTAACGTATCGTTACTAATAGAGAGAGTAGAAAAACTAGCAAAAGAATATAAATATACAAAGTTAATAATTAAAGCAAGAAGTGAACACTTATATTCCTTCTTACAATCAGGGTATATGATTGAATCTGCACTGAAGGGATATTTTCAAGGAAGTGATGGTTACTTTGTTACGAAATATGCTAGCCAGGACAGAAGAAACAGTCTATATTGGGCTGCTGGAGATGACATTTTAGATGCTGTCTTAAAAAGTGATCGTTCAAAAGAAAAAGTAATTCCTGATGAGTATGTTTTACGAAGAGCTGAAAAAAATGACTCAAAAAAACTAGCTAAACTTTATGATCAAGTTTTTAAAGTATATCCAACACCTTTAAATGAATCGACTTATGTTGAAAAGACGATGGATGAAGGGACTATTTATTGGATTTACGAAAAAGAAGGGAAAATAGTGAGTGCAGCATCAGCTGAAATTGACTTCGGACAAAGAAATGCTGAGCTTACGAATTGTGCAACGCTTGAGGAGCATCGTAAGCATGGACTAATGAAGGAACTGATGAAGAAGCTAGAACAGGACTTAGTAAGCGAAGCTATTTATTGTTCATATACGATTGCGAGATCATTATCGTATGGAATGAATGCAGCCTTTCATCAATTAGGCTATATGTATACTGGAAGAATGACAAACAACTGCTATATTTTTGATAAATTAGAAGATATGAACGTTTGGGTGAAAGATCTTTCGAAAGTAGTCTCTTAATGTCAAACTGCCGAAAATTAAGCGTGAAATTGCCAAGTTTTCGGCGGTGAAAGGAAGGGTAGAAAATGAACGCAACAATTCCAACTAATCAAATGATTAGTGCCATATTAAATAGTATCGATGAATCAATTCATGCAGTCGACAATAATGGAATGACTATATTTTATAATCAAGTTGCGGCTGACCATGATGGAGTTTCAGTTGAAGAGGTTCTAGGAAAGCATGTCCTAGAAGCTTTCCCTTCTTTAACAAAAGAAACAAGCACCCTACTGAAGGTACTAGAAACAAGGCAAGCGATTATTAGGCAGCCCCAACGCTATGAGAATATTAAGGGCCAATACATTGATACAGTTAATACGACTATTCCTATTATTTTGGATGATCAGCTTATAGGTGCGGTTGAGATTGCAAAGGATTATTCCACCATTAAATCACTTGGAGAAAAAGTTTTAGATTTACAAGCGAGAATTAAACCGCAAGTTAAGCAAGGTAAAGCGAAACAAATTCATTCCTATACGATCTCAGATATATTAACGGATGATCCAGCTTTAATGGCGGTTAAAAATCAAGTTGAGAAGGTGGCAAATGCTGATTCTGCCGTACTTGTAGTCGGTGAAACTGGTACTGGAAAAGAACTTTTTGTCCAGTCAATTCACCACTGTTCAAGTAGAAGTGAAGCCCCTTTTATAGCTCAAAACTGTGCTGCGCTACCAGAATCATTACTAGAAAGTATATTATTTGGTACAACAAAAGGCAGTTATACGGGAGCTATCGATCGGGCGGGATTATTTGAACTAGCCGATGGCGGTAGCTTATTTTTAGATGAACTTAATTCCATGCCTTTAGAGCTCCAAGCCAAGCTACTAAGAGTTCTAGAGGATGGCGTAGTTCGCCGAATAGGTGATCAAAAGACTCGGAAAGTGAATGTGAGAGTAATCGCTGCAATTAATGAATCGCCGTTAGACTGCGTTCAAAATGGCATTATGCGACCGGATTTATATTATCGACTGAATGTATTTTCATTGTTCATCCCACCTTTAAGAGAAAGGAATTATGATATAGAATTACTGACATCCCATTTTGTCGAGCAATTTAATGAACGCTTCTCGAAGAACATTCGTAATGTAGAGCATACGGTATTTGAATTATTTCACCAGTATAATTGGCCTGGGAATGTCCGTGAACTAAAGCATACGATTGAGCATGCTATGATTATGGCGGAAGGGCATACGCTAACTGTTAAACATCTTCCAATTCAATTGCAACAAATTAAGAAAAGTACTGAAATAAAAGGAGGAGTACAGCCATTACGTTCGGCAATGCAGGAAATGGAAATTTCACTTATAAAACAAGCATTGTTGCAAACTAACGCTAATATTCAACAAGCTGCAGCACTTCTAGAAATACCTAGGCAGACTCTTCAGTATAAGATTCAAAAGTTAAATATTTTAGTATAAATCTTGTTTAAAACCATTTGAAAATGATAGTTTTATAACTGTATTTATTAGCCAAGCCGCCTAAATTTAGGCGGTTTTACTATTGTTGCGACATGTTTCAACTAATACTCGCTTTGAGTTTTAACGGAAAAAAATAAATTAACAGGCTGAATAGTTTGAATTTTCTATATTCCGAGCGTGTTTATTAAAAAAATGTAAATTTTTGGCACGGGTCTTGCTTTATATTAAATCAAACAGTTTGAAAGGGGATGTAAGTATGGTAAATGCAGTCTATGCTCCAAAAAGACACTGGAAAGAAGTTGAATTGTGGAAAGATGTAACAGATGAACAATGGAATGATTGGGTTTGGCAACTTACAAATACCATCAAATCATTGGATGAGTTAAAGCAAATAATTAACCTCACGCCAGAAGAAGAAGATGGGGTAAGAATTGCGACAAAAACAATTCCACTAAATATTACTCCATATTATGCGTCATTAATGAATCCGGATGACCCACGTTGTCCTGTTCGTATGCAATCAGTTCCGATCTCTGCGGAGATTCATAAAACGAAGTATGATTTAGAAGATCCTCTTCATGAGGATGAAGATTCACCAGTACCTGGTTTAACACATCGTTATCCAGATCGCGTTCTATTTTTAGTAACAAATCAATGTTCAATGTACTGTCGTTATTGCACTAGACGTCGTTTTTCAGGGCAAATTGGAATGGGAGTACCGAAGAAACAGCTTGATGCTGCTATTAATTACATTAGCAAAACTCCTGAAGTACGAGACGTCCTAATCTCAGGTGGAGACGGTCTTTTAATTAACGATAATATTTTAGAGTACATCTTAAAAAATTTACGAGAGATTCCACATGTGGAAATTATCCGTATCGGTACAAGAGCACCTGTAGTATTCCCACAACGTATTACTGAAAACCTTTGTAATATCTTAAAAAAATATCATCCAGTTTGGCTAAATACTCACTTTAATACTTCAATCGAAATTACAGAAGAATCGAAACGAGCTTGCGAAATGCTTGCTAATGTTGGTGTACCGTTAGGAAATCAAGCTGTAATCTTGGCTGGAATTAATGACAGTGTACCAATCATGAAAAAGCTAATGCATGATTTAGTTAAAATTCGTGTAAGACCTTATTATATTTATCAATGTGATTTATCAGAAGGAATTGGTCATTTCCGTGCTCCTGTATCAAAAGGTTTAGAAATCATGGAAGGTCTAAGAGGCCATACTTCAGGATATGCAGTACCAACATTTGTAGTAGACGCTCCAGGTGGTGGAGGGAAAATTGCTCTCCAACCGAATTACTTAATTTCACAAAGTGCTGATAAAGTTGTACTTCGTAATTTTGAAGGTGTAATTACTACTTATCCAGAGCCACAAAATTATGTACCAGGTAGAGCGGAAGCATACTTTAAAGAAATTTATCCTAATATGGAAGAAAAACGTTCGAATGCGGGTATTGCAGGATTGATGAATGAAACAAAATTCAATCTTGTACCAGAAGGTTTACAACGTATGGAAGCTCGTAAAACATATACGACAAACCCAGAGCATGCTTCTTTAAAAGATAAACGTGAAAAGCGTGACGAATTAAAAGAAAAGAAATTCCAAGCACAGCTTACAAAAATTCAAGTTAGCGAAAAGCTAGTAGCGAGTGCACCCTCAAAAGGTGAAGCTGAATGATGACATGTCAGTGGTGTGAATCAGCTAACATAGTCGAATCAACAAATACGGTCTACTGGGAGCTTCCTGATGGAACGAAGGCAATTGAGATTAAAGAAACACCATGTGTTATATGCCAGAATTGTAATATAACTTATCAAACAGATGATACAGTTGGTGCAATTGAGGAGCAATTATATTTAATTAATACGAAACTTATTGAAAGAACACTTTCATTTCAAGAGTTAATACAGCAACCACGTTTATTAAAGAAAAATTATTTTGATTTTTCTCTATAAAAAAATGAGAAGCGATTATTCGCTTCTCATTTTCTCTAATTATTAATCTTTTAATTTATCGTAATACATTTCTTTCCTTAAACCTGCAGCCGAATATTTCAAAAAAGCTAAGAAAAAATTATCTAATCCCAAAAACGACTGAAAAGGAGTATTTTAATGAAAAATACGGTAAATACAATAACAGTCATTGATTCTCAGGATCATATTTCTTCTATGCCTCAAGAGTTAAAGCGTGGATTAAAACCTCGTCATATTACAATGATTTCGCTAGGGGGAACAATTGGAACAGGTCTATTTTTGGCGAGTGGGGGCGCTATACATAATGCAGGGCCAGGCGGTGTTCTCTTAGCCTATGTAGCAATTGGAATAATGGTCTACTTTTTAATGACAAGCCTTGCTGAGATGGCTACATACATGCCGGTTGCAGGTTCATTTAGTACATACGCAACTAAATTCGTCGATCCTGCTCTTGGTTTTGCACTTGGATGGAATTACTGGTATAACTGGGCAATTACTATAGCTGCCGAATTAGCTGCGGTTACGATGGTTATGAAATTCTGGCTACCACACACATCATCACTTTTATGGAGTTCATTATTTTTAGCTATTATCTTTCTATTAAACTATTTATCTGTTAAAGGATTTGGAGAGTCAGAGTATTGGTTTTCTTTAATAAAAGTAGTTACAGTTATCATTTTTTTAGTTGCGGGCTGCTTAATGATTTTTGGCATTATTGGTGGACAAGCAGTAGGATTTAAAAACTTTACAGTTGGGGATGCTCCTTTTCATGGCGGCTTTATGGCAACACTCGGAATTTTTATGGCAGCGGGCTTCTCATTTCAAGGTACAGAGTTATTAGGTGTAGCAGCTGGGGAGAGTGAAGAGCCTCAGAAAAACATTCCTCGTGCAGCTCGTCAAATATTTTGGCGTATTTTATTATTTTATGTGTTGTCTGTTTTTGTAATAGGTTTACTAATTCCATACACAAATCATAATCTAGCAAGTGGTGATGTAGCTGTTAGTCCATTTACGCTAGTTTTTGATAAAGCTGGCATAGCCTTTGCAGCATCCGTAATGAATGCAGTTATATTAACGGCAGTTTTATCAGCTGGGAATTCAGGGATGTATGCTTCGACTAGAATGCTATGGGATATGGCGCGCCAAGGGAAAGCTCCAAAAGCATTAGGTAAGTTAAACAAAAGAGGTGTACCTGTTAATGCATTGATCATTACAGCAGCAGTTGGTACATTAGCATTTTTAGCCTCTTTATATGGTGACGGAGTTGTTTATGTTTGGTTACTTAACGCTTCAGGTATGTCCGGTTTTATTGCTTGGCTTGGTATAGCTATTTGTCATTATCGATTCCGCAAAGCTTACGTAGCACAAGGTAAGAATTTAAATGATCTTCCGTATAAAGCGAAATGGTTCCCGTTTGGTCCAATATTTGCATTTGTACTTTGTGGAGTTGTTATTCTTGGTCAAAACTATTCAGCATTTATGGGGAATAAGATTGACTGGAACGGTGTACTTGTTTCCTATATTGGATTGCCACTTTTCCTTGTTTTATGGATCGGCTATAAGCTAATTAAAAAGACAAAAATTGTTCGTCTTACTGATTGTGATTTAAAGAATTAAACAGAGTTTTATGTAAGCAGTAATGGGTTTTCTATTAATTAATAAGTAGATTGGAGATGTAATTCGCAACTAGAATTTACATCTCTTTTTTTGTTACAAAAATATTACAAAATTTACCTTTGTCGTTTAAAAATGTAACATTTATAATATAATTTGGATGGTTAAAAAAATTATAAATTTTCTGTCTTAAATAGTTAACATTAGGGGGATTTTTAAAGTGAAGAATCAAGTTCTATCAGTTCGAAAGGTTTTATCTGCTTCTCTTGTAGCGACATTATTAGCAACAACATCGGTGGGTTCATCTGCTTATGCAGCATCAAAAAAAGTTTACGCTACTAGAGCTGTAAATACTTTTGAAAGCGCTGGCATGCCTAAGAAAGCATCTGATGAAAAAAGAATTGCATCATTAGAATCTTCAGCAAAAAAAGAGGTAGCAAAATTAGGGAAGAATTATCGTACTTTAAAAGGAAAATTAACGAATCGAATTAAAACTCAACATAATAAGGTAGTAGCTTATGAGGCTTCAGAAGATAAAGTAGAAAAAAATGCAACGAATGCACTTAAAGTATTCCAATCATTTGAAGGGAAAGTAACAGCTAAAACGACGAGTAGTGAAGTGACTGCTCAATATAACGCAGCTTTAAAGATTATTAATAGCTTAAAATATTCAGATGTGAAAGCTTCATACATCTCAAAGGTAAATGCTACAAAAACTAAAATAAATGCAAAAATTGCTGGATTACAAGTTGCTAGCATCAGTAAAATTAATGACATTACAGTTTATGAAGGTAATAAAGTAACCCTTCCAAAAACAGTAGAAGTAAAACTAGTTAACGGCCAGAAGTTAACTAAATCAGTTGTTTGGAACACAAATGGCGTAAACTTTAGTAAAGCTGGAATTTATACTATTACAGGTACTGTAACTGATGTTAATAAGAAGGTAACAGTGAAAGTGACCGTTTCTGCACCAGTTAAAGTTTCGAATCCTACAGAATTCGTACAGACACAAGATTTCGGATATTGGGAAGATGCAGGTGAAGGTCGCGCAGCATATAATGTAGGATTTAAATTGAATTTAGCTAAATTACCATACATAAAAATTAAAGAAATTCAGATTTCATTAGTAGATAAAAACGGAAAAACGATAGCATCTAGAACGGCTACTGGAAGTCAAATTTTAAAATTACAATCAGATGATGTAACATATGGTGGACTTGATGGACAGTTAAGTGCAGCGTTTATCCAAAGAGACGCAGCAGCAACAAATGAATGGTGGACAAGTACGGCATACGACTTCTCAACACCAGCTAAAGCAATCATTACAATTAAGGATACAGAAAATAAGCTTTATTCAGTTGAAAACAACAATCCAACAGGAATACCTACAGGACCAGTAGCGAATTCAGAGAGCTTCGTTCAAACGCAAGACTTTGGCTATTGGGAAGATGCGGGTAACGGCCGCCCAGCGTATAATGTAGGATTTAAGTTAGATTTAGCTAAACTACCATACAATATGATTAAAGAAATCAATGTAGCTTTAGTTGATCAAGACGGGAAAACTTTAGCGCAAAGAACAGCTACAGGTAATCAAATTAAACAATTACAAGCAGATGATGTAACATATGGTGGACTTGATGGACAGTTAAGTGCAGCGTTTATTCAAAGAGATGATGCAGCATCAAACGGATGGTGGACAAGCTCATCTTATGATTTTACAGCACCAACAAAAGCAGTGATTACAATAAAAGATAAAGATAATAAAATTTATTTAGTTGAAAATAACAACCCAACAGGAGTACCTTCAGGGCCGGTAGCAAATTCAGAAAGCTTCGTTCAACCACAAGATTTTGGCTATTGGAATAACTATGACGGAAAAGGTAATTCGGCATACAATGTAGGATTTAAACTAGATTTAACTAAATTACCTTATACTATGATTAAAGAAATTAAAGTGATGCTTGAAGATGAAAATGGTAATAGTATTGCAACTAAAACAGCAACAGGAAAGCAAATTCTAAAGTTGCAAGCAGATGATCAAACATATGGTGGACTTGATGGACAATTAAGCACAGCGTTTATCAAACAAGATGCAGCAGTGACAGGTGATTGGTGGACTAGTTCAACTTATGATTTTTCTGTACCAAAAAAAGTTGTGATTCAAATTACTGATAAAGATCAAAAGAAATATGTAGTTGAAAATAGTAATCCTACTGGAGTTCCAGTATTAGAATAGGGGAAGATAATTCGTAAGACCCACTAGGTAAAAAGCATATATATTCAAAAGTACAAATCTATAAAAAGTTAGAGAGTAATAAAGTAATATTTATTCTCTAATTCCTAATTATGGATTTTATTGGCAGAGTAGACTAGTTAAAAATACCCTAGTATTCAAGGGAGAGAAGGATTATTTCCTCTCTTAGAATCAAAAAATAAAAAATATCTTGTTTATATATGCAATATTTTTTATAATTATTTCTATCTTATAAATAATTGGATTGTTACTGCAGGTGCAGGCAAAACCTAAATAATCAATGTCTCTGAGTGAGATATTGATTGTTTAGGTTATTTTTATTTATAGATGATGATGTAGTAAAATTGACCTGTAAAAAGGGAAGATATAGTATAGATAATAAATGGTTTAGCAAACAATCCGTCACAAGAGGGGTGAGATAGATGATAATCCATAAAGTAATTAACAACAATGTAGTAAGTGTTTTAAATGAACAAAATAAAGAAATGGTTGTGATGGGACGAGGGCTGGCTTTTAAGAAAAAACCAGGCGATCTAGTTGATGAGCAATTGATTGAAAAGGTTTTCAAACTAGAAAATAAAGATTTATCGGAGCATTTTAAAAAATTACTTGAAGAAATTCCTTTAAAATATATGGATCTATCTGATGAAATTATCAGTTTTGCAAAAGAGACATTAGGAAAAAAATTAAACGAGAGCATTTATGTATCACTAACGGATCATATCCATTTCGCATTACACAGACAAAAAAATGGAATGGAAATTAAGAATCCTTTACTTTGGGAAGTCAAACGACTTTATAAAGAAGAATTTGTGGTAGGTAAACACGCACTAAATATTATTGAGCAAAAAACGGGTATTCGCTTACCAGAGGATGAGGCAGGTTTTATTGCTTTGCATGTGGTAAATGCGGAATTGAATGAGGAAATGACGAACATTGTAAATATTACAAAGTTTATTCAAGAAATCCTCACTGTTGTTAAATATCATTTTAAAATTGAATTTGATGAGGATTCATTAAACTATTATCGATTTGTCACTCACCTTAAATTCTTTGCTCAAAGAATCTTTAGTAAAACTTATTTAAATAATGAAGAAGACTTTTTATTTAATACAATCAAAGAGAAATATAAGGATGCTTCTAACTGTACAGAAAAAATTTCGGATTTTGTATTGAAAAAATATGAATATGAATTAAGTACGGAAGAAAAGCTTTATCTTACAATTCATATTGCTCGTGTTGTAAATCGAAATTAATTTTACTGAAAGCGTTGACATGATTAATATACAATGATAATATTAAGGCATCAATTAAATACATCCGATAGGATTGTTACTGGTCGTGCAGGCAAAACCTAAATTGTCGTTTCTAATGTTATTTTAGAGGCGTACAGTTTAGGTTTTTTGTTTTCTTGAGCCACTTTTGATCCGGACAAAGGCAGTCAGGAAGGCCAGTTTGCTTAATAATTGTATTTGATTTTAAATTTAATAACTTATTTCAGGATTGTTACTGATCATGCAGGCAAAACCTAAATTACAAGTGCGTATGAACTTTATTATACGCGAGTAGTTTAGGTTTTTTATTTTTCTACAATAACAATTCAGAAGAGATATTCATGTTTTTGGAATTTTCCGTAACTTGAGGAGGGGTATTTATGGATTATAAAAAAACGGCTAGTGAGATAATCGAATTAGTTGGTGGAGAAAAAAATATATCGAATTTGATTCACTGTATCACAAGACTACGATTCAATTTAAATGACGAAAGCATTGCTGAAAAAAACAAAGCTAAACTAGAAGCAGTTAATGGAGTCATGGGTGTAAATAAAAGCGGAACTCAGTTTCAAGTAATCATCGGAAACGATGTTGTAAAAGTATTTAATGAAATTAATAAGATCGCCAATATAAATACTAGCAATTCAAACGGTGATACCAAGAAAAAAGGAAATGTTATAGGAAGTATTTTTGATGTAATTTCTGGAACATTCGCACCAATATTACCTGCAATTACTGGTGCAGGTATGATCAAGGCGATTCTTGCTATTCTTTTGACATTCCATTGGATTTCAGACAAAAGCCAAGCATATACAATAATGAATGCAATTGGAGATGGAGCGTTCTACTTCATACCATTCTTAGTAGCATTTAGTGCAGCGAAAAAATTTGGTTCTAATCAATTTGTTGCAGTGTCCATAGCAGGAGCTTTGATGCACCCAACAATTACAGCGTTATTAAGTGCTGGGAAACCAGTACACTTTATCGGTCTTCCTGTAACAGCGGTAACATATGCATCATCTGTTATACCGATCTTATTAGCAGTTTGGATCGCTTCTTATGTTGAAAAGTGGACTGATCGTGTAACGCCAAGCATGGTCAAATTAATTATCGTACCAACTGTTACTTTACTAATCATGGTACCAATTACATTAATTGCTGTTGGACCACTTGGTGTAGTTATTGGTGGCGGACTTTCTAAAGGGGTAACATTCCTATATGCCCATACTGGAATTTTTGCTGGTCTTCTACTTGGAGGTACATTCTCTTTAATCGTTATGACTGGTATGCATTACGCATTTTTACCAATCGTAGTTGGAAACTTAAGTTCAAAAGGATACGACACAATTCTACCTGCAATGTTTATGGCTAATATGGGTCAAGCAGGTGCGGCTTTTGCAGTATTCTTAAAATCGAAAAATAAATCATTTAAATCATTAGCTTTATCAGTTAGTATGACAGCTTTAATGGGTGTTACAGAACCTGCTATGTATGGTGTAAATATGAGACTTAAAAAGCCGTTCATTGGGGCTTTAGTCGGTGGAGCTATAGGTGGAGCGTATTACGCATTAATGTCTGTTAAATTATTCGTTATTCCGAGTAATGCTGGTCTTCCTGGTATTCCATTCTTTATTGGATCAACATTTGTTTATGCTTTAATTGGTTTACCAATCGCATTCATTGGTGGCACGATTGCTGCTTACTTTATCGGATTTGAAGATGTTGAAGAAGCGCAAGATGATAAAAAAGAAGTAAAGGTAGTAAATGAAGTAAAAAAATTAGATAAAGATGCTGTTCATGTGGTAGTAAGCCCGCTTCAAGGAAAAGTTGTACCTTTAACCGAAGTAAATGATGCTGCATTTTCTAGTGAAGCATTAGGTAAAGGGATTGCTATTGAGCCTCAAGAAGGAAAAGTTGTTTCTCCTGTTAATGGGGTAGTTACAACATTATTTAAAACAAAACATGCAATTGGCATTACTTCAGAAGATGGAATTGAAATTTTAATTCATGTCGGGATCGACACAGTTAAATTAGATGGAGAATTCTTCACAGCATATATAAATCAAGGTGACAATGTTAAAGCTGGAGACTTACTTGTTGAATTTGATTTAGTAAAAATTAAAGAAGCAGGTTATGAAGTTACAACACCAGTTATTATTACAAACAGTAGAAATTACTCAGAAGTAAATGCTGTAAATAAAGAAAATATTAAAGAAAATGAAACACTTTTAACTATTTGTGGCTAATTAGATAAATGATTCTGACTGGTGAATTTACAATCAGCAGTCAGAATATTTTAATAAAGAATTAATTATGGAGGGGACATTATGACAAATACTAAATATTCATTTCCAGAAGGATTTTTATGGGGAGGAGCAACTGCTGCAAACCAATTAGAAGGTGCTTATCAAGAAGGTGGCAAAGGGTTAAATTTAGCAGACGTTATGCCTGGTGGAAAAGTAAGATTAAAAGTTATTCAAGAACCAGGTTTTGATTTTAAAATAAATAATGAAAAATTTGTTTATCCAAATCATGATGGAATTGACTTCTATCATCGTTATAAAGAAGATATTGCACTTTTTGCAGAGATGGGCTTTAAAACTTATCGTATGAGTATTGCATGGAGTCGTATTTTCCCTAAAGGTGATGAATTAGAGCCAAACAAAGAAGGCTTAGCATTCTACGACCGTGTATTTGATGAACTAAAAAAATATAATATTGAACCAGTTGTTACAATTTCTCACTACGAAATTCCTCTGCACTTAATCACAGAATACGGTGGCTGGCGTAACCGTAAAGTAATCGAATTCTTTGATCGTTATGCAAAAACATTATTCGAATACTATAAAAACAAAGTAAAATACTGGTTAACTTTTAATGAAATTAATGGTGCAACACATTTACCAATATTAGGACTTGGTTTTTCTCCTGAAAGTAAAGAAACACAATTACAAGATAGCTTCCAAGGACTACACCACCAATTTGTTGCAAGTGCGTTAGCTGTAAAAGCAGGACATGAGATTATTCCGGGTAGCCAAATTGGTTGTATGCTTGTATATGTTCCAACTTACACTTACGACTCAAACCCTGAAAATGTAATGTATGCTCTACAAGAGTCTCGCTTGTGGAACAACTACTGTGGTGATGTACAAGTTAGAGGAGCATACCCAGCATTTGCAAAACGTTTCTGGAAAGAGAACGATATTAATTTAGATATTCAAGACGGTGACTTAGAAATCATCAAAGAAGGATCAGTTGATTTCATTTCACTTAGCTACTACATGTCACGCACTGAGAAAAAACATAAAACGAATGAAGAAAATAGCCAAGGTAATTTAGTTGGAGGTGTAAAGAATCCATTCTTAAAAGAAAGTGATTGGGGATGGGAAATCGACCCAACTGGACTTCGCATTGGATTAAATCAATTATATGATCACTACCAAAAACCACTATTCATCGTAGAAAATGGACTTGGTGCGTACGATCAAATTGAAGAAGACGGTTCGATTAATGATGATTACCGTATCGACTACCTACGCAGCCATATCGAAGCGATTGGGGAAGCAATAGAAGATGGTGTGGAACTAATGGGTTACACTCCATGGGGATGTATTGACCTAGTAAGCGCATCAACAGGAGAAATGTCTAAACGCTACGGTTTCATTTATGTTGACAAGCATGATGATGGAAGCGGATCATTAGAACGCAAAAAGAAAAAATCATTCTCTTGGTACCAAAATGTTATTCAAACAAACGGTGCTCAACTTGATTAATAATTGATAAAGGAAATAACGTACATATTTTTATGGATATGTACGTTATTTTTCTATTAATCTATTATTTAGAGCATTTTCTTTTAAATAACACTTAAGAATTGTTGTATTTTACTCATAACAGGTTTAAAAGCCGTTCCCCATAAAGAGGAACGACTTTTGTCTTATTAAAACTTACATCTTATTTTATTTAAACATCCAAATCCTTCTCCAAATTAATACCAATTTTGCCTTCTTTAATTCGAGATCGAAATACAGCCCAATAAATAACAATCCCAGCAAGGAATAAATAAAGTATAACTTTAGTAGTTGGTAAAAAGTCTTTTGGAAGTGTTAAAATGCCAACTTCAAATACTAACCAAATAATCGCAAGAATTGTAACAGGAAGTCGCCATTTTCCTAATTTGAAACCATCCGAATCCGGTAATGTTTTAATTTTAGTAGCATAAGCGACTACAGTTATTAAGTAAATAATGGCTGGAAGTGCCGCAGAAGTACCTATTAATAATGATAGTTTCCCAAAATAGAATACGGCAATGATACCTAATACAGAAACTAAAATAATGGCATTGTACGGTACATTATGTTTCTGATCTACTTTCTTAAATACATTTGAAGCAAAGAAAACATTATCTCTTGCTAGTGCATAAATAAGACGAGAAGCAGAAGCCATAATAATTAATCCGCAAGCAAAAATAGACACAATTACTAATGCAAGGAAAAAGTCTGCAACTGCAGTACCTAGTCGTGATTGTAAAATATCAGAAATAGGCGAAGTAGAAGCCATGATGCTGTTAATATCTTTAATGCCTGATGTAATAATAATTAAGAAGATAAAACCAATTAACCCTGCTAGTAACATTGAGAAAACAATGGCTTTAGGTACAGTTTTATTAGCATCAACGGTTTCCTCAGCTAGATTTGCGGCTGCTTCAAAACCTACTAGTGTATAGGATCCCATTACAACAGCTAGTACAAATGCAGTAAAATAACTTCCGTTTGAACCAACTTTATGAGCAGTGTAAGTTAATAGTGAAAAATCTGCTCCTTTAAAAAATAAGACAAAACTTAAAATGATAATAATGCCAATAAATCCAATTACTTCTGTATACACGGCGGAATTATTAATGATTGTAGCAATTCTTACCCCATAAATATTTAATAAAGCTTGTATCACGATTGTAATTAGCACAACCGTTGTAAGTACTGTAGTCGTACTTTTAATACCGACTAAATCAAGAAAAATGGGCGCAACACCGTAATCAACGGTCGGTACAACAATTATTAAGTAACATAATGCAGCCCAACCCGTAAACCAACCAAATCCCCGATTCGTTAAGCGGCTGACCCATTGGTATACGTAGCCACTTAAAGGGATTTTGCTTGATAAATCTGCGAAAATTAAAGCGACAAGTAAATGACCTACCATTACAAATGGCCATGTCCATATCCCCGCCGGTCCAGCTGCACCTAAAGCAAGACTATAGGAGCTAAAAATGCCTGTTGTAATTGAAATAAATGAAAACGCAACTGCAAATGAGCTGAAAAACTTTAAAGATCGCTGTAATTCCTGTTTGTAGCTAAATGATTGTAAAGCATCTGAATCAAAACCTTGTTTACTCATAAATCATCTCCTCCGAATTCGAATTAAATTACTGAATTTTCTTATAATTAAACTTATAGTCAGTCTTAATAACTAAAAGTTTTATTATTAATAGAAGCTATGTATTTTTAGATTGGAAGTTTATAGTTAGCGTAGCAACTTCCGTGCCAGTCCATATAATTGAATAGAATATAGGGGTTCTCATGAAAAGAGAGAGAAGGATTATGAGAGCTTGAATAATATATGCAAGATTGAATAATGTGCAGGCAGGAAGATAAAGTAATTTTCAAAAGATCTAAATCAGTTTCTTCTATTGATACTTAATGCTTTCAGTGTAATATTAAGTGTTTAATTGAACGTTTACATAAAATTAATATTTTGGCATAAAACTTGCAACTTTATAAAATGACTTATTTAAATATTCAAAAAAAGGAGGTTTCTGTCGGAAAAGTAAGAATTATAAGGAAGTAGAAATAAAGGTGTAAGCGCTTAATCTAAAACGAAGGGGATATGATAGGTGGAAAATAAAACACAGTTAAAAAGATCCTTAAAGTTATGGCAAGTAGTTATGATGGGGTTAGCCTATATGACTCCTATGGTTGTATTCGACACATTCGGAATTGTATCTCATGTAACTAATGGTCATGTACCAACTGCATATATTGTAGCTTTAATTGGAATGTTATTTACGGCGGTAAGCTATGGTAAACTTGTAAAAGTATTTCCTGATGCTGGCTCTGCTTATACATACACTCAGAAAGCAATTAGTGGTCACTTAGGCTTTCTTGTTGGATGGTCATCATTACTAGATTATTTGTTTTTACCAATGGTAAATGCCTTATTAACTAAAATTTACCTCAATGCACTTTTTCCTAATGTTCCAACTTGGATTTGGGTAGTTGGTTTTGTAGGGCTAGTTACATTCTTAAATTTAAGAAGTATAAATATGTTAGCGAATTTCAATACCCTTTTTGTATTAGTACAGCTTGTGATTATGGTTGTCTTTATCGTTCTAGTAATCCAAGGTTTACATCATGGAGAGGGTTATGGTGGATTCAGCATAAAACCATTATTCAGTGCGGGAATGCATTTTGGCACATTAGTAACCGGTGCAACAATTCTATGTTTTTCATTTTTAGGATTTGACGCTGTTTCCACTTTATCAGAAGAAGCGATTAATCCAGCAAAAACAATCCCAAAAGCAATTCTTTACACAGCCCTTTGGGGAGGAGTAATCTTTACAGTTACATCCTTCTTCATCCAATTATACTATCCTGACATATCTAGATTTAAGCATCCTGATGCTGCATCACCAGAGATTGCACTATATGTAGGTGGTAAATTATTTCAATCAATCTTCTTATGCATAACATTTATTAATACACTAGCTTCTGCATTGGCATCACATGCGAGTGTATCACGTTTACTATATGTAATGGGACGCGACAAAGTTTTCCCAGATAAATGGTTCGGATTTGTTCATCCAAAATGGAAAACACCAGCATTTAACGTAATTTTCGTTGGAGTGATCTCATTATCAGCAATCTTTTTCAATCTAGTAACAGCCACTTCACTAATTAACTTTGGCGCACTAATGGCATTTACTTTTGTTAATCTATCAGTAATTAATCATTTCTTTATTCGAGGAAAACAGAGATCAATTAAAGGTTACATTTCTTACCTTATCTTGCCTCTAATTGGAGCCGCATCAGTAGCAATCCTTTGGTTTAATATTGAAAAAAGCTCATTAATTATGGGAACAGTTTGGTTCTCCATTGGTTTAGTATATTTAATTTACTTAACGAAAGCATTCCAAATTGCTCCACCTAAATATGAAGAAGAAGCAGCGGTATAATATGCTTCGAACAGCCACAAGGGAATTGATTTCCTTGTGGCTTTTTTACGTTTTTCTTTAAAAAGAGGTCAAATTTCTGGATGGCCAATTCCAAATTGGTTCGTTTTAACAACTTATCAACAAGCTTTAACACTATATCAACCGAGTTCACAACTTTATCAACAATGTTCAATTAATGTTCGTATTTTTAATATTAAAATCCTGCGAATTGAAGCTGCTTTAGGTGTGTCGACCGTGTTATGCACAAAAACCACTTGCTTATGAACAATGGTCTACGTTTTATGCGCAAAAACCACCACTTTATGAACAAAGTTCACAGCTTTATGCACAAATGACACAATGTGTTCGCAAGCCACCTCGCCAGCGCGCCCCACCACATCAGAGCACCCAATCAACATCAAGCAATTCAATTCTGAATAATCAATAATGCAAAACTGAATAATCAATGCATTCAATC
Source organism: Bacillus sp. AFS002410 (assembly GCF_002556365.1). Taxonomy (NCBI): domain Bacteria; kingdom Bacillati; phylum Bacillota; class Bacilli; order Caryophanales; family Bacillaceae; genus Bacillus; species Bacillus sp. AFS002410. The sequence continues at coordinate 190,938 of NZ_NUEU01000005.1, read as the reverse complement.
ATATTCCAACTCAACCACCAAATTTCATTCTCAAAGACAATAGCGAATTATAAAAATTATATAAAGCCCATTAAATGGCTCTCTAATAAGCTTTTGTGAGATATATTACTTGTAAAATGATGAAGGGAATTCAAGTTGGCACAGGAATTGCTATTTAATTTTTTAAAAATAACTAATGAGGTGCAGAAGATGAGTTCAAATTTATCTGAAGTAGAGCAAACAGAAAAAATTAGTGAGCAGGTCGAAATAGATGATTCCCTTCAAGAATTTAGAGAAACGTTAAATGAAGCAATTGGAATAATGAACTATCCGAGCCAAGTATTTGAATTTCTTAAAACACCGATGAGATTTTTAGAATTTAGTATTCCGGTTCAAATGGATAATGGTGAGACGAAAGTATTTCAAGGATATCGTGCTCAGCATAATGATGCACTTGGCCCAACTAAGGGTGGCATTAGGTTTCATCCAGATGTTACGCCAGAAGAAGTAAAAGCATTGGCTGGGTGGATGAGTTTAAAATGTAGTATTACTGATTTACCTTATGGAGGAGCAAAAGGTGGTGTCGTTTGCGATCCAAGACTTTTAAGTATGAATGAGCTTGAAAAGCTAAGTAGAGGTTATGTAAGAGCAGTTAGCCAGATTGTTGGACCTACAAAGGACATTCCGGCACCTGATATGTATACTAACGCGCAAGTTATGGCATGGATGCTTGATGAATATGACCATATTAGAGAATTTGATTCGCCGAGCTTTATTACTGGTAAACCAATTACTTTAGGAGGATCAGTTGGTCGAGAGACAGCAACTTCAAAAGGTGTATTTTATGCCCTTGAGTTAATAAGTGAATTAAAGAATATCGAAATTAAGAATATGAAGGTTATTGTGCAAGGATTTGGAAATGTTGGTAGTTATTTAGCTCAATATTTATACGAAGCTGGAGCAAAGGTTGTTGGTGTTTCAGATGTTCTTGGTGGCGTTTATGATCCAAAAGGGTTAGACATTCCATATCTTTTAGATAACAGAGATTCATTCGGAGTTGTATCTAATTTATTTAAAAATGCAATTTCAAATCAAGAATTATTGGAAAAGGAATGTGATGTTTTAATACCAGCGGCAATTAGTGGGGTTATTAATAATCGTAATGCAGATAAATTAAAGTGCAAAATTGTTGTTGAAGCAGCAAATGGACCAACTACGCAAGAAGCTTTAGAAATTCTTGATCAAAAAGAAATTTTAGTTGTACCAGATATTTTAGCTAACTCAGGTGGAGTAGTTGTTTCGTATTTTGAATGGTGTCAAAACATGCAAGGCTATTATTGGACAGAGAATACTGTAGATGAACGATTAAAAGAAAAAATGACAGATAGCTTTATGAAAGTTTATAAAACATCCCAAAAATATAATGTAAACATGAAAATAGCGGCTTATATTGAAGGAATTCGTAAAATCGCTGAAGCTTGTCGTTTGAGAGGCTGGGTAAAATTCTAAACAAAAGGGGAGATCTAGATGATCGATATTATTTCTGAATCAGCAGAAAGACAGCTTGTACACCATTATTGTTTATTAACGCAGAATAACCGATATGATTTATCAATTGCCTTTTCTAATCACTTTTACGGAAAGTCAATGGTTACATCACTTCAATCTAGTAAAATGGCGTTATTATGTTTAGAAGATATTGATTCTGAACATTATTGGGCTCCAAAACTCGGAATTGCTGAGGAAGACATTTTAGAAATTCAAAATTTCTTTAGTATGGTTTTACAATCAAGACACATTTGCGAGTTATAATATGAAGCTTAATTTTTACTAAAAGGAGTGAGCGCTATGTATTATGGAGTCGTCGTCTGTGACTACTACGGAACAGTCGAGGAAGCAGCTATTCAAAAAGATTCGAGGGTTTATGAATGGGAACCATTATTTTATATAAAAACATCCGATGGCATTACGAAAGTTATTCATCAAGGAATAAGTGGTGAAATTGTTTCATTAGAAGTAGTAAAAGGAGATCGGGTAGTTCCGGGGATGGTACTAGCGTTTGTTAAAGAGGACTTATTTGTATCAGCTAGCGATTAAAAGACTTGGTTTAGAGGGAAAAAGAAATACAGGGGTTGGGGAAGTTAATTAATTTTTCGTGAACAATGAGGTATTTACGACTTAATAATTGCAAAGGGGCGTCTTAAGAGACTGCCCTTTCTTTCTGTTTTAAATATGGTATTTAATAGATTAGTAAATTATAATTTTAGATTTTTATGATAAATTTAAAAATTCTGCTAAAATAAGAATGTATATTTGTTTAGACATAAGGGGTGAAAGAAATGCTATCAATAAATGAGAAACAGATTAGACCAGTCATCACAGTAGATATCGATCAATTTAAAGAAAATGATGAAATCGATTTATCCAAGATAAATGAACCCTTTTTATTCTTGCGCAAGCAAAATCAAATTTTTGGTTATGTTCAATTAAATAATATTATTCAAGGAAATAATAAAAAGCAAAATATAGCAATTTCAAAGATTACGAGCTCTTCTCAATCTATTAATAGTGTCTGTAGTGTAAGTGAGCAAATTTCAATAACAGATCTATTTCAAATTATTGGTGAACCAATCTCGATTGTAAAAGAAGAAGATACGCCAATAGGTTACATACTTCGTGAAGATATATTGGCCGAGCTTTTCAAACAGGATAATAAAAGTGTAGATTTGTTAAAGAGTATTTTAACATCGATCCCAATGGGCACGTTTGTAGTAGATAAAAATAAAGTGATAATTAATTGCAATGATGCTGGGTTAAAAATGATTAAATCAACATCAGAAAAGGTAATTAATACAAAAGCAGAAGTCATTTTTAGCGGTGAACAAATTGAAAATGTATTTTCTACAGGTAAGACAGTTCTTAATCAGATTCAAATAAATGATGATATGGGAATTCTTGTTGATTATAGCCCGATTTTTGTTGATAACGAGGTTGAAGGCGTAGTTATTGTAGTACAGGATCTTCCAATGGTTGAAGAAATGGCTTCTGAAATCGAATATGTTAAGGATTTAAATAAAGATTTAAATGCCATTTTATCAAGTATTTATGATGAAATACTTGTAGTAAATCATAAAGGTGAGTTAATTCGCTACAGTGAGAATATCATTCCTGGTTTTTGGAATGTAGATTTAAAGGAAATGCTTGGAAAGAGTATTTTAGAATTTGAAAACCAAGGACTTTTTACGCCTTCTGTTACGAAACTAGTTTTAGAAAAGAAGAAAAAAGTATCAATTGTTCAAGAAACAATAAATGGACGTAAAGTACTTGCAGTAGGTAATCCGGTTTTTGACGAGAATATGGAAATTGACCGTATTATTATTGCTTCTAGAGATATTACAGAAACTTCACGACTTAAAACAGAATTAAAAGAAATGAAGAAGATCTCTGAGCAATATAAAAGGGAACTTGAAGATATTAAAAGTAAGGACAGTTTTGTTAAAAAACTAATTTATTGTAGTCCTAAAATGGAGCAAATCATCAATCAAGCAAAAAAAATTGCCGATTTTTCTTCTACTGTTTTACTACACGGAGAATCTGGAGTAGGTAAGGAAGTAATTGCACAAGCGATTCACCAACTAGGGAATCGTTCCTCAAAATCATTCTTAAAGCTAAACTGTGGTGCAATACCTGAAAATCTTTTAGAAAGTGAACTCTTTGGTTATGTTAAAGGGGCTTTTACGGGAGCAGATCAAAATAAGGATGGTTATTTTAAACAAGCTGATGATGGTGTTTTATTTTTAGATGAGATTGGTGAAATGCCATTGCATTTACAAGTTAAATTGCTTCGAGTTCTTCAAGAGCAAGAAGTAATTCCGGTTGGAAGTACAAAGCCAATTAAAGTTAATGTTCAAATTATCGCAGCGACAAATAAGAGATTAGAAAAAATGGTTCAGGATGGTACATTTAGAGAGGATTTATATTACCGTTTAAATGTAATCCCTCTTAACATTCCGCCATTAAGGGAAAGACTTGAAGATATTTCATTACTAGCTTTCCATTTCTTACAGCAATTAAATGAAAAATATAATAAGAGTTATCACCTGACACCAGATGCGATTAATGTTTTAGAATTTTACTCATGGCCAGGTAATGTCAGAGAACTTCAAAACATTATCGAACGATTAGTCGTTTCTGCAGAAGATCAAATTATTAATGCAGAGGATGTTAATCAGTTCTTGCCAAATAGTTATGACTTTAATAAATCAAAACCAGTAATTAATAAGGTAATTCCTTTACAAGAGGCAATTGATTACGTAGAGGAACAGCTTATTGTACTTGCGATGAAGCAATATAAAACAACAACAAAAGCTGCGCAGGTTTTAGGAATCAGTCAATCTTCTGTTAGTCGTAAGTATCAAAAAATAATGAATGAAAAAAACATAAATAATGATTTTATGTCATTTAAGTGAGTTTTAAGAGTGTAGAGAAATCCTTAACGATTTCTCTACACTCTTATTTATTTATGGAGTAACTTCTGCGGCTATTTGTGCATAAATAGGTGGCTTTTGTTCGTAAACCACAGACTTTTGTTCATAAAGGACTTTCTGCGCTGAATTATGATGGCAATCCGATGAAAAACATGAGGATATATGTCCGTCGTTGATTAAGGTGTGTTGTATTTGCTAGATAATTACTATCTTTTGACATAAAAATCCCTCCGTATGCTGATATTTAGCATACGGAGGGATTCTTTTAATACCACGCTTTAAGCTTTTTAGAACCCTAGGCCTAGTCTAGGGTTTTCGTGTCCATAATAAATAAAAAACTGTCGACTTTTTCGACAGAGTGAAGCGGAACTTGTGCGTTTATTTCTCTAAATCCCCTATATTTTCATTATGACTTTCAATCACTTCAGTCATTCTAATTTGATCCCTTGCAATCCCAAATGCCATGAAGATCATAATGAGTCCCACTGCAATACACGTTCCAGCAAGTAACATATTAATCTCCTCCTTTCATAGTGTTCTAGCCTATGCAACGAATTTTCGCAATATGTCGGTTTAAACTAATCGTATTTTAAAAAATCATTTAAAAAGTAATTGAACCTTAATAAACTAACGAATTTCAAAGATTATGCAAAGTGGAATAGCGTTATGCAAAATTGAATAATAATTGTACAAAGTATTCAGTAAAAACCTTGTAAATTAGCATTATTTAAGTTGGCACAGTTCTTGCAAACTATTAAATTGTTAAGAAATTAAGGAGGGTTTATATACAATGGTCGATGTTCAATTTAAAACAATTGATTTAAAGATGTTTATAAATGGTGAATGGAAAGATTCTAGCAATCATGAGAAACGCCCTGTTATTAACCCAGCAACTGGAGAAATCATCGCATATGCACCAGAAGGAACGATTGAAGATGCGAAAGAAGCAATTGATGTTGCTCGTAAAGCATTCAATGATGGAAGATGGTCTGATTTATCTGCTCAAGAAAGAGCAACTTACTTATTTAAAATAGCGGACAAAATAGAAGAATACCAAGAGGAATTAACAAAACTTGAAACATTAGATAATGGGAAAACGAATCGTGAAGCGGGCTATGATGTGGCTGATGCAGCAGCATGCTTCCGTTATTATGCAGGTTTAATTACGAAGCCAGACGGATTTACTTATCATGTAGCAGATCCAATGCAAGCTATGGTTGTACGTGAACCGATCGGAGTTTGTGGATTGATTGTTCCTTGGAACTACCCACTATTAATGAGTGTTTGGAAGATTGCTCCTGCACTAGCGGCAGGTAATTCGATTGTTTTTAAACCTTCAGAAGTAACACCAGTAACTCCTAAGAAATTATTTGAGATTTTTGAAGAGGTTGGTCTGCCGCATGGTGTAGCAAATATGGTGATGGGTGCAGGACCAGTGGTTGGAAATGAAATCGCTGCCAATCCTGATGTAGACATGGTTTCATTCACGGGTGGAACAAAAACAGGTAAACATATCATGAAAACAGCGGCTGATACGATGAAAAAAGTGTCACTAGAGCTTGGTGGGAAATCTCCGAATATCATTTTTGCTGATGCAGACTTTGAAACGGCAGTAGATTATGCACTATTTGGAATTTATGCAGGTTCGGGTCAGGTTTGTTCATCTGGTTCAAGGATTTTAGTTGAAGAATCAATTTATGATCGCTTCGTTGATCGATTTGTAGAGCGTGCTAAAAAAATTAAAGTAGGCCCTGGAAATGTAGCAGAAAATGAAATGGGTCCACTTGTTAGTAAAGAGCATTTAGAAAAAGTTTTAAGCTATGTACAAATTGGTAAAGATGAAGGCGCAAGAGTTGCTTGCGGCGGAAATCGTATCGAAAAAGATGGGTTAGAAAAGGGATACTTTGTTGAACCAACTGTATTTGTGGATGTTGAACAAAATATGCGAATCGTTCAAGAAGAAATTTTTGGCCCTGTAGTATGTATTCAAAAGTTTAAAACTGAAGAGGAAGCAATAAAACTAGGAAACGGAACTGTTTATGGTTTAGCAGGTGCAGTATTTAGTAAAGATGGAGCGAAAGCTTTAAGAGTCATTAAAAAGCTACGTTCAGGGATTACTTGGATCAATGCCTATCATCCAACTTATAATGAAGCGCCTTGGGGTGGATACAAACAAAGTGGTGTAGGACGTAGCCTAGGTACATTTGGGTTAGAAGAATTCCAAGAGATTAAGCAAATTAATATTAATTTACAAGTTGAACCAATTGGCTGGTTTGCAGAATAATATAGGCAAAATTTAAGTGAAAACAAAAAACAATAAAAACGACTATAGGAGTGGACAAAATGAGTATCAATTTAAAAAACGAATTAAAAAGTGGAGAAACAAACGTAACTGAGTACATTAATAAAGTTTTAAGTTTAATAGAAAAAGAGACTGTTACAGAAGAAGATGCTGCGTGGATCACAAAAGAAACAGTTGATGGTTTTAGAGAACATGTAAATCCAGGTTTCCTTGCTTACCGTAAAACAGTTACTGAAGGCGGTCAATTTGCTTCTGTTGAGTGGTCTGATAGCGGTTCATGCTTTAAGGATGTAAATGGAAAAGAGTATATTGATTGTTTAGGCGGATTTGGAATTTATAATGTTGGACATCGCCATCCAAAAGTTATCAAAGCTGTTACTGATCAGTTAAAAAGACAGGCACTTCATAGCCAAGATTTATTAGATCCATTACGTGCAATGCTTGCTAAAATTTTAGCTGATATTACACCTGGAGATTTAAAATACTCGTTCTTTACAAATAGTGGAACTGAAAGTGTAGAAGCAGCATTAAAGCTTGCAAAAATGTATAGCGAACGCAGTACATTTATTTCAACTACACGTGCATTCCATGGAAAAAGCTTAGGTTCTTTATCAGGTACTGCAAAAGGTATGTTCCGTAAACCATTTTTACCGCTAATTCCTGGATTCCGTCATGTTCCATTTGGTGACATTGACATGATGAGAAAAACATTTGAAACATGTGCATTAGTTGGTGAGGATGTTGCAGCAGTAATCCTTGAACCAATTCAAGGTGAAGGCGGAATTATTCTTCCTCCTCCAAACTACTTAAAAGAAGTTCGTGAGTTATGTGATGAGTACGGTTCTCTATTAATTTTTGATGAAGTTCAAACAGGTATGGGGCGTACAGGTAAAATGTTTGCTGCTGATTTATATGAAGTAGTACCAGATATTATCTGTCTTGCTAAAGCATTTGGTGGAGGAGTTATGCCAGCTGGTGCAGTAGTAGCAAAAGAAGAAGTATTCAAAAGCTGGTTCCCAAATCCATTTATGCATACAACAACATTTGGTGGAAATCCATTAGCATGTGCGGCTGCTATTGCTACAATCAGTGTATTACTTGAAGAAAAATTACCTGAAAGAGCAGAAGAGGTTGGAGCATATTTCTTAGATCAATTAAAAGAAGCTGCAAAAGGACATGAAGACAAAGTTTTAGAAATTCGTGGTCAAGGTTTAATGATCGGAATCGAGTTCCATCAAGATGAAATCGGCTATGAAGTTTCTAAAGGAATGTTTGATAAAGGTATCCTAGTTGCTGGTACGTTAATTAATTCAAAAACAATTCGTATCGAGCCTTCATTAAAAATTAGCTACGAAGAGGTTGATATTGTAGTAAGTGCATTTAAAGAAATTTTAGCTACTATTCAAGCTTAATTTATTCACCAGCATGTCATGACATTATAGATCATGACATGCTTTCATTACAGTCGGAAAAAATCGTTATAGATAGGATGGTGCAATAATGGCAGATCGAAAATTTGTTAAAATCCAAACGTCAATTCCTGGTCCGAAATCGCAGGAGTTACTTGCGCGAAGAAATAAAGTGGTTCCAAAAGCAATTAGTAATAATAGTGAAGCTTTTGTAAAAAAAGCAAAGGGCGCACTAGTTGAGGATATTGATGGCAATACATATATTGACTTTGCTGGAGCAATTGGAACTCTAAATGTGGGACATTCCCATCCTAGAGTAGTAAGAGCACTTCAAGGACAAGCCGGTGATTATATTCATACAGGCTTTAATGTCATGATGTATGAATCTTATATTCAACTTGCTGAAAGACTAGCTGAGATTTCGCCTGGAGATTTCGATAAACAAGTAGCATTTTTTAATAGTGGTGCAGAAGCAGTTGAAAATGCAGTGAAAATTGCTAGAAAATATACAAAGCGTCAAGGGATCATTTCGTTTACTAGAGGATTCCATGGCCGTACTTTAATGACAATGACAATGACTAGTAAAGTTAAGCCTTACAAATATGGATTTGGACCATTTGCTCCTGAAGTGTATAAAGCACCTTATCCATACGTATATCGTCGTCCAGAACAAATGAATGAAAAAGAATATAGTAAATTCATCATTGAACAATTTGAGCAGTTCCTAATTGCCGAAGTAGCACCAGAAACAATTGCTGCTGTTGTAATGGAACCGATTCAAGGTGAAGGCGGCTTTATTGTTCCGGATCTTGATTTTGTTAAAAGAGTTAGAGAAATTTGTACGCAATATGGCATATTGTTTGTAGCAGATGAAATTCAAACTGGATTTGCTAGAACAGGTAAATACTTTGCGATCGAGCACTTTGGAGTTGAGCCTGATTTAATTACGATTTCAAAATCAATGGGTGCAGGAGTACCTATTAGTGGCGTAATTGGTAGAAAAGAAATAATGGAAGCTTCCGATAGTGGTGAAATCGGCGGAACATATTCTGGTAGTCCACTTGGATGCCGTGCAGCATTAGCAGTACTTGACATCATTGAAGAAGAAGAATTAAATGATCGAGCTGTTGTTATTGGTGAAAAGGTTAATGAGAAAATGTACCAATGGGCAGAACGATTTGAACAAATAGGCGATATTCGTGGAATTGGCGCAATGTGTGCGATGGAGATTGTCACAAATAAAAAGGATAAAACACCAGATAAAGCTACAGTTGGAAAGATTGTAAAAGAAGCAAATAACAGAGGGTTAATGTTATTAAGCGCAGGAATTTTTGGTAACGTGATTCGTTTATTAATGCCACTAACGATTACTGATGAGCAGCTTGAAGAAGGACTAGATATTTTAAGAGAGTCCATCGAGGCTGTATTAGTTCCAGAACTTCAATTGGAGGTAAACTAAATGAGCCAAATTAAAGAAAAATACGAAGTCTACCCTATGTATATAGACGGTGCATGGGTTGGGACTGATCATGAATATTATACAAAGGTTACAAATCCTGCAACTGGAGCGGTTGTAGGTGCAATTCCAACAGGTGGTACATATGAAGCAAAATTAGCTGTTGATGCTGCTCATAAAGCCTTCAAAACTTGGTCAAAAAAGACTGCAGAAGAAAGATATCATTTATTAATGAATTGGTATCGACTGATTGACGAAAAGAAAGAAGAAATTGCTAGATTAATGACAATAGAGCAAGGGAAACCAGTAAAAGAAGCGTTAGGTGAGACTGTTTATGCAAATGGCTTTGTCTCTTGGTATGCAGAAGAAGGTAAACGTGTATATGGAGAAACAATTCCTGCATCACAGCCTAATAAACGAATTCTTGTTAGAAAAGAACCCGTAGGTGTTGTAGCAGCAATTACGCCGTGGAACTTTCCAGCAGCAATGATTACTAGAAAAGTTGCGCCTGCTCTTGCAGCTGGTTGTACGACGGTTATTAAACCAGCAACTCAAACTCCTTTAACAGCATTAAAGCTGGCAGAGCTTGCTCATGAAGCAGGAATTCCAAAAGGTGTAATTAATGTCGTTACTGGTAAATCTTCTGAAATTGGTGACGTATGGTTAAAGGATCCAAGAGTAACGAAAATTACATTCACTGGTTCTACCGAAGTTGGCAAAACGCTAATGAAAGGTGCAGCAGAAAATGTCAAAAAGGTTTCTCTTGAACTTGGTGGGAACGCACCATTTATCGTCATGGATGATGCCGATTTATCAAAGGCAGCAGTTGGCTTAGTTCAATCTAAATTCCGTAATGCAGGTCAAACATGTATTTGTACAAATCGTATTTATGTACAAGAAAGTGTAGCTGAAAAATTTACGGACCTATTTACAAAAGAACTAGAAAAATTAAAAGTTGGTAATGGTTTAGAAGAAGGAGTTGATGTTGGTCCTCTAATTGATCATTCAGCTTTAGAAAAGGTAAAAACATTAGTCGAGGATGCTACTAAAAATGGTGGGAAAATTGTTTTTAGTGGTAATAAACCTTCAGAAGAAAATGGATACTATTATGCACCAACTATTTTAACTGGAATTACAGATGAAATGGCATGTATGAAGGAAGAAATTTTTGGTCCTCTAGCACCAATTTCTACTTTTAAAACGGAAGAAGAAGTAATCGAAAGAGCAAATAATTCAAATTATGGTCTAGCTGCATATGTGTATACGGAGAATTTAAGTCGTTCATTCCGCATCACAGAAGCACTTGAATACGGAATTATTGGTTTAAATGATGCTTTACCTTCAGCTGTTCAAGTCCCATTTGGTGGGTATAAAGAGAGTGGTCTAGGAAGAGAAGGCGGTCATTTTGGAATTGAAGAATTTTTAGAAGTTAAATATATCTCAATTGGGTTAGACATTTAAAAATCTGTAAGCCAGTTAAACATTCAGGTGCAGGCTATTGCAATTGAGCGTTTACTGGCTTATTAACTAGATTAATAGAGGTGGAAAAGTTGCCGGGTGCATTACATGGAGTTAAAATCATTGATTTAACAAGAGTGCTAGCCGGTCCCTTTTGTACGATGATCCTTGGGGATTTGGGGGCCGAGGTCATAAAAGTAGAAAGTATAAATATTGGTGATGAAACAAGAGGATGGGGGCCACCTTTCGTGGAAGGTGAAAGCGCTTATTATTTATGTGCAAACCGTAATAAGCAAGGCATCACATTAAACTTAAAAAGTGAACGAGGTAAAGAAATTTTAAAAAAGCTAATTACTGAGGCTGATGTAGTTGTTCAGAATTTCAAACCTGGCACATTGTCGAAGCTAGGATTTGGCTATGAAGATTTAAAAAAAATAAAAGATGACATCATATTAGCTTCCATTAGTGGATTTGGCAGTGTAGGGCCGAGTTCAAGTCTACCAGGATATGATTATATCATTCAAGCAATGTCTGGTTTAATGAGCATTACAGGCGAAAAAGAAGCAGAGCCAACAAAGGTAGGAGTAGCGATTTCAGACGTTTTAACTGGGCTATTTACATGTATTGGGATTCTTGCTTCACTGCAACATCGAAGTCGTACAGGAGAAGGCCAAGAAATCGATATTTCGTTGTTTGACTCACAGCTAGCTGCTTTAGTAAATGTAGCTAGTAATTATTTATGCAGTGGAATTGTACCCGAGCGTATGGGCAATTATCATCCTAATATCGTTCCATATCAAGTTTTTACGGCAAGTGATGGGGAACTTGTCATAGCAGTTGGTAATGATGAACAATTTAAACGATTTGCACTATTAATTGATGAGCCAACTTTATTGAACGAAACATTTAAAACAAATACTAGTCGACTACAGCATAGAAAACTAATAGAGCAATTAATTCAAAACAAGTTAAAAATGAAAACTAAGAATGAATGGAAAGAATTATTAGATCAAATAGGAATCCCGAATGGACCAATTAATAATGTGAGTGAAGCTCTACAGTCTGAACAAGCTAAGTCGAGAGATATGGTGTTAAATGTAAATCACCCATTTATAAAAGATCTAAAGCTAGTTGGATCACCATTAAAATTATCAAAAACACCAGTTGAAGTAGTAAGACATCCGCCCCTGCACGGCGAACATACTGATGAAATAATGAGTAAGCTAGGTTATTCCCGAATTGAAATAGAAGAAATGAAATTAAATAAAACAATTTGAGGAGGAAATAAAAATGGATTTTTCATTATCAGAAGAACAAGTTAGTGTAAGGAAAGTAGTCAGGTCATTTGTAGACCGAGAAATTATCCCTTTTATTAAAGAATGGGATGAAAAAGGACATTTTGAAGCAAATATTTTAAAGCGACTAGCTGATTTACAATTAATGGGTGTATGTATTCCAGAACAATACGGTGGAGTAGGAATGGATTATAATACATTAGCAATTGTATGTGAGGAATTAGAAAGAGGAGACACAGCATTTAGAACGGCAGTCTCTGTGCATACGGGATTAAACAGCATGACTTTATTACAATGGGGTACTGAAGAACAAAAGAAAAAATTCTTAGTACCTCAAGCTCAAGGGAATAAAATTGGAGCATTTGGATTAACTGAACCGAATGCTGGTTCGGATGTAGTCGCAATGACAACTACAGCTGTAAAAGACGGTGATAGCTATATTTTAAATGGGTCTAAAACATGGATTTCATTATGTGATGTTGCTGATCATTTCTTAATTTTTGCTAAAACAAACCATGACATAAAGCATCATGGAATATCATGTTTTATTGTAGAACGTACTTTTGAAGGCGTTTCCACAAAAGCAATCAAAGGAAAAATGGGTATTAGAGCTGGAAATACAGGCGAAGTATTTTTAGATGATGTAAGAGTTCCTGCTGAAAACCTTTTAGGCTTTGAAGGTGAAGGCTTTAAAATTGCCATGTCAGCACTGGATAACGGACGATTTACAGTAGCTGCTGGTGCTTGCGGCTTACTTCAAGCATCTCTTGAAGCGAGTGTAAAATACTGCCACGAACGTAAAACATTCGGCAAAGAAATCGGAAAACACCAACTAGTACAGCAAATGATTGCAAAAATGTCATCAAACCTAGAAATCTCTAGATTATTAGTATACAAAGCAGGTTGGTTAAAAAATAACGGCAAACGAAATACAAGAGAAACTTCACTAGCAAAATGGATTTCATGTAATGCCGCAAACGAAGCAGCAAACGATGCAGTTCAAATCCACGGTGCATATGGATTCTCTAACGAATTCCCAGTAGAGCGCTACTTAAGAAACTCAAAAGCACCTGTAATTTATGAAGGTACTCGTGAAATTCACACAATTATGCAAGCTGAATACGACCTTGGCTATAGAGAAGATAAAGTTTTAAGAAAAATGCTTCCATCTTGGCCATTTGAAGAAGTTTCAGTTGAAGTAGTGAAGTCTTAATTTGTAATGTGTAAACTAAAAAGGACCGGGCGCGATTATCGCCCGGTTTTCTTTATTAAATTGTATACATGATCGATCATTTTTCATTTTCGAATTCATTATATTTTGACATAACTATTAATAAATTACATCTCTTTATAGTACTTTAAACGGTAAAAACTGTTGGATCCAAGGAGAAACATATATGCAAAAACTAATAGTAACAACATGGTAAAATCTATATCCATCAAGGCAAATGCTAAAATTAAGGCTCCAAACACTAAAACCATCATGTCATATGCTTTCGCTTTTGCTTGATTAGCGATTGCCAAATTACGCTCATCTTTTTTGTCAATTTCTAGCTTTTTTGCTGCGGCAGGATTATTCTTCACAGCGAAACGGAGCAGTATTTCTCCCATACCGTGACCAAAAATACTACAGCCAAGCCCAAAACAGATATAAGGTAACACTCGTAGCAAACCTTGGGGGTTATTATTTGTTTTGATGAAGTAAATACCACCCGCTAGTAGTACAAAAGCCACTGCGGTAAGATAATAAATCGAATTAGTTTTTTTCATATTTTAATCCTCCTCATAAATAAAGATCTCTTCAATACTCATACCAAAAAAACGAGCAATTTTGAACGCTAAAAGGATAGAAGGGTTATATCGTCCGTTTTCCAGTGAACCGATCGTTTGCCTTGATACTTCAAGAGCAGTTGCTAATTCTTCTTGTTTAATTCCGCGTTGCTTACGGATTTCTTCTAAACGGTTGAGCAACATGGTCCCCCCTTTTTTTACGGAAAGCTAACTTTCCATAGATTAAGTTTATCGTGCAAATGGAGCAATATCAAGCATACTTTCCATTTGGAAAAGCATTTATTTATTGAACGATCGTATTGCCTTAGCTGAACAAAAATAGAGGATGATCATTAGTCGAATATCATTTATTTCAATATGTGACAAATTAGTTCAATAATATAAAAGGAAAATACTGTAAATTATCGAATATAATAATAAACTGTAATAAGTTGAGGAACAGCTAAACTAATAATCGAAAATGAGGTGAGGTAAATGACATCATTGGGATATTTATTTTGGGGATTTGTTATTTTAATAATCGCATTTGGTTATTTTATGCAAAAGAAATTCGGAACGGGCGCACCAAATAAAAGTGATAATCAAACAATGAATGAAGAAATTGGGAGAGAAACAACTAAAGTTAATAATTCGAATAACCCTTCAGGACCATTTTAAAAAGCTTGATGTGATTACTGCAAAAGTGATTGTGGTCTATTAAAAACGAGTCGAATCACCTTTTTATAGCAGCATAAATAGAAGTAATCTTTAAAGGAGTAGCTTTCCAAAATGAACATAACAACAATCGGTTTCTCAAAAAAATCTTTAAGAACCTTCTCAACAATCCTTCAACAAAATAGAGTTACCCATCTAATTGATACTCGTCTACATAACACATCACAACTAGCAGGATACGCAAAAAAAGACGACTTACAATTTGTAATGCGTCTATTAAATATTCAATACACACATGACACAGATTTAGCACCAACAGAAGAATTACTTAAAGCAATTAAGAAAAAAGAAATCGCGTGGAATGACTTCGAAAAAGACTTTTTGAACTTGATTCAAAACCGTAAAATTGAAAAAAAAATAAACGATTTTACAAGTATTGGCGTTCCATGCTTTTTATGTAGCGAAGAAAAACCACACCATTGTCATCGTAAATTAGTCGTAGAGTACTTAAGAGAATTTGATCATCGTTTTGAAATTATTCATTTATAAGGCTATTTAAATCCGAAGAAAAAAAGTAAAGACTGTCTATTAAAGACAGTCTTATTTAAGTTACTTTATATGAGTACTCAACTTATTTTGTATTTGCTGTAAAACATCAGCAACATGGTCCATTTCCAAAATAATTTTATCGTACTTATGATTATTCAATGTTAAGACTAAATTGCCTTTGTTCGTACTTGTCGCCACAAAATAATTCAATCCGTCCTTTTTAAAAAAACCATATTTACTTGGGCCCATATGTGTACCATATACTTTCCATAAATACTGCTGGATGTCTTCTATTGAAACTTCCTTAATATCATTATAGGGAATTTCAATTTTATGCTTTAGCCCAAGTACAGATTCTAAACTAGATAACGTAATAACTAATTGATTTTCTTCAAATAAAATTGTTTTCATAATCGTTCCCTCCTTACTTCTTATACGATTGAGAATCGAATTTCGTTCATTTTTTTTAAAATCTTATATTTTTAGAGCAATTTATACATAAAAATGAGCGACCGTTGTTATCGGAATCGCTCATCTATACAAAATTAAACAAACGTTTAATTAAATTTAATACTCTAAATCAGAAGAAGTAACTCGCTTTCGAAACACCCAGTATGTCCAAATTTGGTACGCAAGCACAAATGGGATTGTAGAAAAAGCAACGATTGTCATGATTTTTAAAGTATAAGGACTTGATGAAGCATTATAAATCGTTAAAGAATAAGCAGGATCAATTGAACTGATCATAACTCTTGGGAATAAATCTAAAAAAACGGTAATAGTTGAAAAGACAATTGTTAAACCGGTCATAATAAATGCCCAGCCTTCACGTTTAATTTTAATAAAATAGCGGACAGAAAATAATGTGATCCCGGATAAAATCGGAATCGCTCCTGGAACGACACCGTAGCGCGTAAAAAAGTCTGTTTGAAAATAAGCTAGTATAATAAAAATAGACATAAATGTAGTGGTCCACATACCAATTTTAAGAGCAACTGCAAAAGCTTTTTCTCGTAGTTTGCCTACCGTTTTAAGACAGATAAATAACGCTCCATGTAGAAGAAACAGTAGTACAACACTAATCCCGCCAGTCACTGAAAAAACACTGATTAAGTCCCAAAACGTACCAACATAATTCATTTTAGAATCAATTGGAACGCCACGCATTAAATTGGCAAGTGCAACTCCCCATAAGAATGGAGGCAATAAGCTACCGAAAAAAATAATCCAATCCCAAGTTGAACGCCAAGCTGGGCTTTTTTGCTTACTGCGAAACTCGAATGCGACTCCTCGACCAATCAAAGCTAATAGCATTAAAAAGAGAGCCATATAAAAACCGCTAAATAAGGTAGCATACCAATTTGGAAAAGCTGCAAACATTGCACCGCCAGCGGTAATAAACCATACTTCATTCCCATCCCAAAATGGACCTATCGTATTAATGATTATTCTCCGATCTGTATCACTTTTACCGATAAACGGTAATAGCATTCCAACGCCAAAATCGAAGCCTTCAAGGAAAAAGAATCCGATAAATAGAACAGCTATTAAAATAAACCATGTCGTTTCTAACATATTTAAATAGTCTCCTTTAATATAATTTTGGTTCTAACGACTCCTTATGTTTACTGGTATCTTTAGTTACTGGACCTGCTTTTATAAAGTGAACAAATAAATAGATTAGAACAACTAACAAAATCGCATAGACAACCGTAAATCCAATAAAAGTAGTTAATACCATTGGAGAAGATACGGTTGGGGAAACACTGTTTTTCGTCTTCAATACGCCAAATACGGACCAAGGTTGTCTTCCAACTTCAGTCATAATCCATCCAGCTGAATTTGCAATATAAGGAAGAAAAATTGCAGGTAGCATTAAATTAAGGAATAGTTTTTGATTGTCTATTCGATGACGATAAACGGCAAATGATCCATAAAGGGCAAGAAAAATCATTAATCCACCAGCAAATAACATAACGCGGAAACTCCAAAATGTTGTTTTAACAGGAGGGACATAGTTATCAGGGCCAAATCTTTTTGAATATTCAGCTTGAAGATCTTTAATTCCTACAACTTTACCGGTAAATTTATTGTAAGTAAGAAGACTTAATAAACCGGGTACCTGAATTTCAAAAGGGTTTTTTTGATGATCTACATCAATATTCGCAACTAGTGCCCATGGAGCACTATTACCAGTCGTGTCCCATAAAGCTTCAGCAGCAGCCATTTTCATTGGTTGACTATGCATTAAATGTTGAGCCTGATGATGTCCTGAAAATGCGACTAATAAGTTAGAAACTAATGCAACGACAATAGCGATTGAAAAAGAAGGTTTAAAGATTTCAGTTTGTTGTTTTCGTAGCATTTTATATGCACTAAGACCAGCCATAAACATCGAACCTGTAGCTAATGCACTAAAAACGACATGCGGGAATTCTACTAATACTTGTGGATTAGTTAATAGAGCACTGAACTTTACCATTTCAGCACGACCGTTGCGTAAAGTGAAACCGACTGGTTCTTGCATAAATGAGTTTGCTACTAAAATCCAAAAAGCAGAAATCGTCGTACCAATTGCCACAAGCCAAATTGTAGCTAAGTGAATTTTAGGTGGTAGTCGATCCCAGCCAAATATCCATAATCCTAAAAATGTAGATTCTAAAAAGAAGGCAACTAAAGCTTCAATTGCTAAAGGACCACCGAAAATATCACCCACATATCTGGCATAATCTGACCAATTCATGCCAAATTGAAATTCCTGCATAATGCCGGTAACGACACCTACAGCAAAATTTAGTAGAAATAACTTTCCCCAAAACTTAGTCATGATTTTATACTGTTCATCTTTTTTTATTAAATATAGAGTATGTAAAAATGCGATTAAAAAGGCTAATCCAATTGTTAGAGGTACGAATAAAAAATGATAAATTGTTGTTACTGCAAATTGCCATCTAGCCAAAATAAGATTACTTAACATAATCATACTAGCCTCCAATTCTTTTAAAAGCTTATATCATGTAGGCTTAGTATTAGTAAAAATACGAAAAAAATTTGAACTATCGATAATTTTTTTTCATAGCCAGAAAAATGCTAGGGAATGATATCATCTAGATATGTGAGTTATTTACTATATTCAAAGAGGTATATGATATGGATCCGAAAGTAAAAGGTTATTTTGAAAACTTAGAATCAAAAGATAAGAATTTGCAATACGAAGCCTTTAACTATATTATTTCCGTAACAAGAGAGCCGGTGGATTGGTCGTATGAAGTATGGGATCGGTTAAAATCGGAGCTAACAAATAAGGGAAATCATCAAAGATCAAGAGCTGCCCAATTTCTTTCGAATTTAGCGATTAGTGACCCAGAGAAGAGAATGCTTAATGATTTTCCAGCAATTTGGCAGGTTACATATGATCCAAAGTTTGTAACCGCAAGACATACATTGCAGTCAATATGGAGAGTAGGGCTAGCTGGTCCGGAACAAAGAGGAATCGTCATTGAACATCTAGTAAATCGATTTTTAAATTGCAAGGCAGAGAAAAACTATACGTTGATTCGTTACGATATTATTCAATGTATGAGAAATCTATATGATGCAGTTAAGAATGAAGAAATTAAGCAAAAGGCATTAGAGTTGATTGAAACAGAAGAGGATCTAAAGTATCGAAAGAAATATATGACAGTGTGGAAGTGAAGCGCGAAAAAGTCTTCAGGGCTTCAATTTTTTTAAAAAAATGAACGATAAAAAAACGAATTCGCATGGAATTCGTTTTTTTGTTTTATATTAGCTCATCATTTGTTTAATTAGCTCACGATTTCGTTTTTTAAATACTTCGTTATGAGATGAAACCATAGCTGCACCGCTAGCATCAGGCTGAATAAATTGCTTCGCTTTATTAACGGCATTCGCCGCATCCTGAAATGCGCCAGCAATCAATTGCAGTTTTCCTTCATGCATTAAAATATCGCCAGCTGCGTATATTCCTTCAATCGAAGTTTCACTCGTTGTATTACCTTTTATGTAGAAGTCTTGAATCATTTCTACTTTAATTTCACTATTATTAAGTAAAGAAGTATCTTGTTCATAGCCATGGTTGATGATTACTTCGTCAATGGCTAAGTGAGATATTTCACCCGTTTCGTTATTTGACAGTTCAACTTTTTCGATTAACTCATGATTTTCACATGCGATCAGTTTTGTAATAGAAGTGTTGAAAAGACACTCAACTGAACTATTCATTAATTGAGAGACTTGTGCTTCATGGCCTTTAAGTGCATCTTTTCGGTAAGTTATATAAACTTTTTTGGCAATCGGCTCTAATTCATTAGCCCAATCTATTGCAGAGTTACCTCCACCAGAAACAATAACTGTTTTATCTTTAAATCGTTTAAGTGACTTAACTGTATAGTTTAAATTTGAAACTTCGAATCGTTCTGCACCATCTATATTAAGTTTCGTTGGATTTAAAATACCGCTTCCAACTGCAACTATGATTGTTTTAGAATAATGCAATTGACCTGAAGCTGTTTGTAAAATAAAAATGCCATTCTCATCTCGAGTGATCGTATCGACCTTTTCATTTAATACAACAGTAGGATCAAATGTTAATCCTTGTTGAACAATTTGACCGATGAACTTTTCACCCGGAATTGGAGGCTGCCCACCAACATCCCAAATCATCTTTTCAGGATAGCAATGAACTTTACCACCTAATTCAGATTGAAATTCTATAATTTTTGTCTTCATTTCTCTTAAACCGCTATAAAAAGCAGAGTAAAGTCCAGCGGGACCTCCTCCGATTACTGTTACATCATATAGATCATTTATGTTCATTACCGTCTCACTCCAGAATATTCTGTCATTGATTATCATTCTCAATAAAATATAAACCATTTTTAAGAATTTTTCAATCTTTTAACGAAAATTTAATATTGACATAATTAGTAAATAGAATTATATTTACGTAGTGACATAGACTGATAATAATTATCATTATCATTTATGTTGAGAAATAAATATAAAATGAATGGGGGTCCGTTTATGGTACGGTTATATACTGATGAGTTAACCATTGGTTACGGTGATCGTTTGATTGTAAAAGGCCTTAATATAAAAATTCCGGATAAACAAATAACAACCATTATTGGCTCTAACGGATGTGGAAAATCGACACTTTTGAAGGCGATTACTAGAATTATCTCGCATCAATCCGGAACGATTATTTTAGATGGGGAAAACATTTCTTTAGAGAATACTAAATTACTAGCTAGAAAGATGGCAATTCTTCCACAAACTCCAGAGAGTGCGAGCGGGTTAACAGTAGGAGAATTAGTATCTTATGGTCGATTCCCATATCAAAGTGGATTCGGTAGACTCACAAAAAAAGATATAGAGGTAATTGACTGGGCACTTGAAGTTACTGGTACAAAGGATTTTAAGTATCAAGCAGTTGATTCACTTTCGGGTGGACAAAGGCAACGAGCTTGGATCGCTATGGCGTTAGCACAAGAAACTGAAATTATTTTCCTTGATGAACCTACTACATATTTGGATATGGCGCATCAGCTTGAAATTTTAGAGCTGTTACAAAAATTAAATCAAGAACAGGACCGCACGATTGTAATGGTCTTACACGACCTGAATCAAGCTGCTCGTTTTGCTGATTACATTATTGCTATGAAAGACGGCGAAATCGTAAAAGCAGGCTCTTGCGAAGAAGTCATTACGCATGAAGTTCTAAAGCAAGTTTTTTCGATTGATACCGTAATTGGCAGAGATCCAAGAACAAATAAACCAATGTGCATAACATACAATTTACTTAAGGGAGAAGAAAAAAATGAAGAAAATCTTAATACCGTTTCTTTTAATATTCGTGCTAATTATTAGTGCATGTAGTAATACGGCGGCAAGCAAGGATGATTCTAAGAATGAACCAAAAAAGTCTGGAACTATTACATATCAATCTCAAAATGGACCAGTTAAAGTACCTGCAAATCCTAAACGTGTAGTCGTATTATCATCATTCGCGGGGAATGTAATGTCTTTAGGAGTTAACATCGTTGGTGTTGATTCTTGGTCAAAGTCGAATCCTCGTTGGACTGAAAAATTAAAAAATGCTGAAGTAGTGTCAGATGATAATATCGAAAAAATTATTGAATTAAACCCTGATTTAATTATTGGGTTAGATAGCGTTAAAAACCTTGATAAATTAAAGAAAATTGCACCTACTGTTGTATATACATATGGAAAAGTAGATTATTTAACGCAACAGATCGAAATAGGTAAATTATTAAATAAAGAAAAAGAAGCTCAAGCTTGGGTAGATGATTTCAAGACTCGTGCCGCGAAAGTCGGAGAAGAGATTAAAGCTAAGATTGGTCCAAATGCAACAGTTTCTGTCATTGAAAAATTCGACAAACAACTTTACGTATATGGAAACAACTGGGGTCGTGGTACAGAAATTCTTTACCAAGAAATGAAGTTGAAAATGCCTAAAAAGGTTGAAGAAAATGCGCTAAAACCAGGCTATTATGCCATCTCATTAGAAGTACTTCCTGAATTTATGGGAGACTATGTAATCTTTAGTAAATTCGATCAATCTGATACATCTGTAGAAAAAACAAATACTTATAAAAATACACCAGCAGTAAAAAACAAACGCGTTTTTGAAGTTAATGGAAGTGAATTCTATTTCAATGATCCAGATACTTTAGATATGCAATTAGAGTTCTTTAAAAAGCAATTTTTAGGTAACTAACATAAAAGAGAGTAGGAATCATAAAATTCCTACTCTTTCATTCTATAAAGAGAAGATGAGGGGCTAATGAAGCAGAATAATAAAGGGTCAATTCCGTTCTTTTTTAAACTTTTAATAGGCGTTATTATTTTTATTGCTATGTTTGTCATTGCAATTGTTTTCGGCGCAGCGGATACAACGGTACGCGATGTCTGGAATGCGATTTTTACAAACTTAAATAGTCAACAGATTTCTATTATCCGAGAGTTGCGGTTACCTAGAGAGGTAGCAGCAATATTTGTAGGAGCAGCTTTAGCAGTTGCAGGTGCAATTATGCAGGGGATGACAAGAAATCCACTTGCAGATCCAGGCTTGTTAGGCTTAACAGCTGGAGCAAACGCAGCTTTAGCAATTACAATGGCTTTCCTACCAAACGTAAATTATTTTGGGATTATGATCGCTTGTTTTATTGGAGCAGCAGTTGGTTCACTGATTGTTTTTGGAATCGCTTCAGTCAAAAAAGGTGGATTTTCTCCTTTCCGGATTGTTTTAGCAGGGGCAGCTGTTACGGGCTTTTTAACTGCTATTTCAGAAGGCGTCGGAATTTACTTTAAAATTTCTCAAAATATTTCAATGTGGACTTCGGGTGGTTTAGTAGGTACTTCTTGGGGGCAAGTAAAATCAATTGCACCTTTTATTATAGTAGGTATAGTAGTGACGATTTTTCTAGCACGCCAATTAACAATACTTAGCTTAAACGAAGAGGTTGCGATTGGCTTAGGTCAAAATACAACAAGAATTAAAATAATCTTGTTTATTGTAATTGTTTTACTTGCTGGAGCAGCAGTTGCGCTAGTAGGAAATATGGCTTTTCTAGGTTTAATGGTACCTCATATAGTACGTGGATTTGTTGGTACTGACTATCGATCTATTATACCGATGTCTGCTATTTTTGGAGCTACATTCTTATTATTGGCAGATACACTAGGTCGAACAATCAATATACCTTACGAAACACCAGTTGCAGCGATTGTCGCAATGATTGGCCTCCCATTCTTTTTAATGATTGTACATAAAGGAGGCAAAGAATTCTCATGATCCAGTCTGCTATGATTCGAAAACAAAGATTAATCGTAATAACGTTATTTATACTTATTTGTGCAACAATGTTTATTGGAATGGGTATGGGATTTTCAGCTATTCCATATAGTAGACTACTTCCAACATTTTTAGGTGATGGTACATTTAAAGAACAGTTTGTCATTTTTTCAATTCGATTACCTAGAATGCTCATTACTTTAATGGCGGGCATGGCACTTGCACTATCCGGTGCAATTTTACAAGGTGTTACAAGAAATGATATGGCTGAACCTGGAATACTAGGTTTCAATGCTGGTGCCGGTGTAGCCATAACAATATTCTTTTTATACTTCCCGATTGAAGCAGGTTCATTTGTTTACTTAATCCCAATAGTCGGATTTTGTGGCGCAATTGTAACCGCAGTCGTCATTTACTTATTTTCTTATAAGAAAAATTCCGGTCTTCAACCGATCAGACTAGTTTTAGTCGGTATTGGTTTTTCAATGGCCCTTTCAGGAATCATGATTGTATTAATTTCATCTGCAGAACGTGAGAAAGTAGATTTTATTGCAAAATGGTTAGCAGGAAATATATGGGGGACGGATTGGCCGTTTATTTGGGCATTCCTACCTTGGTTAATAATTTTAATTCCATTTACACTATATAAAGCAAATACGTTAAATCTTCTTAATTTAAATGAACCTGTTGCGATCGGCGTAGGGGTTTCATTAGAAAAGGAAAGAATTATTTTAATGCTAGCTGCAGTTGCATTAGCAGCATCTGCTGTTTCATTAACTGGAGGAATCGCATTTATTGGTTTAATGGCACCACATATTGCGAAAAGTTTGGTTGGACCACGAAATCAATTATATATTCCAGTTGCAATTTTAATCGGTGGTTTATTATTATTGGTTGCCGATACAATCGGACGAAACTTAACTAATTCGGAAGGAATACCAGCGGGAATAATTGTAGCATTAATCGGTGGACCTTATTTCGTTTATTTAATCTTAAAAAAAGCATAAATGAATTATGATTTTCAATTAAAAAAGACATTGTGAACTGCATGATCAGTTCACAATGTCTTTTTTGAATTAGGTATTTTAGAGAATGTAACTTAAAGTTTAATTCTGCGATTTATACAGTTAAATCTTCGGTAATATATTTAACTTGGCCATCTTTTAATGACTGAATACGAGCAAGTGATTCTACTCGATATCCACGTTCACGTAAAATCTTTCCACCGTCTTGGAATGATTTTTCGATGACGATTCCAAATCCAACCGTTTCTGCTTTAGCTTGTTCGATAATTGAAAGTAAACCAAGAGCAGCTTGTCCATTTGCTAAGAAATCATCTATTATTAAGACTTTGTCGCCTTCTTCTAACCATTTATGGGAAATTGAAATTTCATTTTCTTCTTTTTTTGTAAATGAATACACCTTGGCAGTATAAACATCTTGTTGCATTGTAATTGATTTCTTCTTACGAGCAAAAACTAGTGGAACATTTAAAGCCAGTGCTGTCATAAGTCCAGGTCCGATACCAGATGATTCGATCGTAACTACTTTTGTTATTTTTTCTTCAGCAAAAAGCTGAGCAAATTCTTCACCAATTTCTTTCATTAAAACAGGGTCCATTTGATGATTTAAGAAGGCATCCACCTTTAGTACATCATTTGCTAAAACAATTCCTTCTTGTTCAATTTTCTTTAGTAATAATTCCATAATGCTCCCCCTTATCTAGACAAAAAAACTCAAAACATGTACTTCACTGTATAAAAAATGAGTGAAGTAACACATTTTGAGTTTTGGATTCGCTCTTAAAATAAGATGTGTTACCACTCATAGTCGGTATATTTACGGTTAACCGGTAGAAACTTGTGAGCCATATCCTCACGATTATACGAGTAGTGAATTTTATAATTTTAATGAAACTATAACATGTTAATAGATTCAGGTCTAGCAATTAACATGTGTAAATTATTAACATTACAACATTAATTGCAAATAAACTTCGTAAATTCATTTACTAAATCTCGGTCATAAACAGTGCCATTTAGTCTTTGAATTTTTTTTAACGACAAGTCAATTGAACAACTTTTTTTATATGGACGGTCATGTGTTAATGCGTCAAAACTATCAACAATTCTCACTACTCTTGAATTAAAATCAATTTCGTCACCGCATAAGCCCTCGTAACCAGTCCCGTTAATATTTTCATGATGATAACGAACAGCATTTAAGACTTTATGATGATCTAAAAGATTCTTTAATATTTCATAACCATAAATTGTGTGATTCTTCATTAAATCCCATTCGTTGTCTGTAAGAGGACCTTGTTTTTGTACGATTTCATTTGGAATTTGAAGTTTTCCTATATCATGAACATATCCTATAAAATGCAATTGATTCGATTGAGATAAAGGGAGATTTAGATGCCTACTGAATCGATAAAGCATTTCTCCGACACGCATCCCATGCATGAATGTTTCATAATCAAGTTTGTTTAAAAGATCAATTAATTCATTTGTGACTAAGTTTGGCCTTTTTTTTATCATAAAATCACCTTTGAATGCTTAATTAATAAAAGTTTATTTTAGAAAATGAGCGATATGGTTAAGATCACGCTGTGACAGCGGAGGACTAATTACCGCAACAGGTATATCTTTTATATCAATATGAAAATCAGCAATAATAAAATCTACTCGTAGTTCGCTAATTCTTTCATTTGTTATTTCACCATTTTGAAGCTCGACAAATCGGATTTTATTACTGAATTCTTTTGTTAATTTTGCTGTTATATAATGTTGGACACCATAACCTTCACTAGTTATTAGTAGAACTCTATTTTTTATAAAAGATAAATTAATAATGATTGCTTGAATATTTAATGTAATTTTAGCAACTACCTCATTACTTACTTCTGGATAAGAGAAATGTTTGCACCAATGACGAAATACATTTTTTACATGATTAAATAATTCAGGATAACGCTTTTTAACGTAATCTGAAATTGGACAGGATCTATTTATTCTACTGTTAATAAATAGAACTAAGGAAAGGGCTCTAAATTGTTTTTGTAAAGTGAGAATAAAATCGTTATTACCATGTAAATTTAAATCAAGTTTATTTTCGAGCATCGTAACAAGAGCGTGCAATTCCAAGTAAAATTTCCCTGATTTATTATGGTAGAGTTTAATTATTTCGTCCTGATGTTCGTCTTCACTACAAAAATAAGGAAATGTAGAAATCATTAGAGAAAGGGCAGTTATTTCATTCAATGGAATTAATATTTTATATGCTTTTTCTAGCTGCGCACAAATCTCAATTGCAACTGAATAAAACTTTGAGTCTTTTATATTGTTTGAGGGATTTAAATCCAAGTGCAAATCTCTGTCGATTCTTTGGAGCATCGTGCCAACGTAGTAAATATATTTGAATGTTGTCGATGGAGATAAAAATAAATTATTATTTTCAGCTGATATAGAAACAATTTCTTCAATCGTTGAAAACGATAGTGAATCATATGGCCATGTATTTGTATGAGAATAAAGTCCGTATAGTACATCACAGCATAAGATTCTTTTTTGAAACTCATTTCCGATTATTTCAAGGGGAGCACGCTTTAAAGTTAGGTTATACGATTTTAATAAAGTGTCTACCCGTTCAAGGATCTTATAAACAGTATTATGATGCGTATATAAAACCTTGCCTAAATCACTAATGTATTCAACATCCTTTATAAGGATAAACATGATGACTTGTAGTGACAGAGAATTCTTAACAAATAATGAACGGACTTGTTCAAGTGTTGAATTATTAGGGTTATTTATATAAATACCCTTTCCCTTAATTGTTTCAATATGCCAACCTTCTGGGAATGTTGCGTTGATTATTTGTATGTCAGTTCGAATTGTCTTTTCCGTACAGTTTAACTTTTTAGCAAGCTCCTCCGTTCTAAACCATTTTTCTTGACTGCTTAAAACATCAATTAATTGTAATCTGCGTAAACTAGCCTTATCCATCCCATCTCCTACTTTTATCAATAAGTAAATTTTTTTACTAACTAAATGTAATTCAAAACTTTGCGGTATGAATCACAAAAAATGTTATATTTCTAAAATCATTTTAATCTTAGATGGCCGACAAAGGTATGACTATTTTTACCGTTAAAAACGGTAATAAATAAATTAGAAATGTCACAAATAGTTTTTTAAATTGCTAAAAGACATTTTATATATTAGCCGTTTTTACCTATTGAAACGGTAAAAAATAGCATAGGAAACTTTAATAAGCAAAGATATAATTTGATTGACAGAAGAGAAGCCATTTTAATTCGTAGATGTAGATAATCATTAAAGTTTGGTGATCTAAAATTGATAATTGGAGGAGGGAAATGATGAAGAGTATGATCATGCTTTTTATTCTAGGAAAACTTTTGCTAGTCCAGTCTATTGTATACAGTGGAATTACTTTAGTAGGATTTTTATTTAGTATTTTTATTGTTGTTTTGCTGTATTTACTTCCGACCTTTTTAAATTTCAATAAAAGAGAACTACATATTGGATATAGTTTCACATCTTTAGTAGTAGGAGCTATATTATTAATTTGCACTGTTTATGAAAGGTATGCGGTTTATTCATTTTCAAGTCTGTATCAAACTGAAGAGTTCTCAATGACACTCTTCTCGTTTTTTATGGTAAGAGATTTACTTTTTATTTTCGATTTCCTTTTGTTGCCGTATTTCCTACTGTTTAAAGGAGGTAAAATAAATAACCTACATATTATAAAAATATTCTTTAGAAAAGAAATCAAAGGGATTAGGACAAGAAGGCGTAAGAGTATTTTTAATTACTCTCCACTAAAAAATATTACTCTTAATGAAGAATAAACAATCGAAATATTTGTTAATTTGAAAGATGAAGCCAGATAAATTAAGTTCGAAAAACCTCACTTTATTAAGGTGGGGTTTTTTATTTTTAAAGGATGACCCAAATTGGGCGTTTGAAACAGTAACAATGCCCAAGTACTCATCATATTTTGTATTTGAGAGTCTGCATTATAGTAGATTCAATTGAGTGAACTGTTTTTATTTTGGGTCAGTAAGTTGTATTTTTTAGAGCTTTAGAATTTTCATTTCGGAGGTTATAAGAATGTATGATTTTCAAAGAGAACTTCAACAATTAAATGTTGGTCAGTTACAGTCTAGTCAAGTAGTCCCATGGGATTATTATCAATATCAACCTTATGATTCTCGAGTTTTTGCATGTTTCTTCCCTTTCTTTAGTTGCTTTGGCTGTGGAGGTTGTGGAGGTTGCGGAGGCTGTTTCCGTTGCGGAGGTTGTGGAGGCTGCGGTCGCTGTCATCGTTAATTTGTAATGTTTTATAAAAACTATTTGTCCATTAAGGTCATTAACCCCTACTTATATAAAGTAGGGGTTTACTAGCGTTATGTTATGACATAAGGAATACTAAAAAAACATAGGATTATGAAGAAAGTATTTGTGCAGTTCAATATACAACTCACTGCATTGAAGGGGTTGAAAAGTATGTCCAAATTGAATTCATCTACACGGCTAAAAGTTAATCGAGATACTTTTTTTATACCTGATTCGAATGGAGGTGTTTATTTCAGGAATAATTTAAGTTCATTTCGTATGGAAGGTGCTTCTGTTTACCAATGGATTGAAAAGTTATTTCCTATGTTTAATGGTGACCACTCATTGGGAAATTTAACAAATGGACTTCCTAGCCAATACGTAGATCGAGTATATGAAATTGGAGAAATACTATATAATAATGGCTTTGCGCGGGATGTAAGTAAGGATCATCCTCATCAATTGTCAGAAGAGGTTTTAACTAAATATGCAAGTCAAATAGAATTTCTAAATTGTTTTGGTGAGTCTGGTTCCTATCGTTTTCAGACGTATCGACAATCAAAGGTATTAGCAATCGGATCCGGATCAATTGTCAATTCGCTAGTTTCGGCATTACTTGAGTCAGGGTTGCCGAAGTTTCACCTTCTAATAACGAGCCCGGAAAATACCGACGAAAAACGAATAAAAGAGATTGTAGATCATGCCAAGAAAACAGATACTGAGGCAGAAGTTGTATTAATAAAGAGAGAGAAGCTTTCTTTACGAGAAATTGTTTCTAATTTTGATTCGATTTTATATGTTTCAGAGGATGATAATTTATATGAACTTAAGATGCTGAATGACATATGTAAAAGGGAGAACAAGAGATTTATCCCTGCAATTTCTTCACATAAGATTAGTATGGCTGGGCCACTAGTGACGCCAAATTCTGTGGCTTGCTTTGAGTCAGCTTGGAGAAGTATTCATCAAGAAATACTGAATGACGGGGGGACACTGCAACCTTTGTCTTCCATGACGGCAGCAATGCTAACGAATATCATAGTGTTTGAGTTATTTAAAGACATTACAAATTCACGTGAGAAGGAAAAATATAATCAAATTTTTATTATTAATCAAGAAACGCTTGAAGGTAATTGGCATTCATTTTCGCCTCATCCATTGGTTAGTGGGAAGGCAAAGGCCAAATTAGTTCATAATTTTAAAGAAATGCTAGAGCAAAATATTAATAGAAGTGACCAAAGCAAGTTATTAACATACTTAGGGCAATTTAACTCCCAAGAAACTGGACTATTTCACGTTTGGGATGAAGGAGAATTAAATCAACTTCCTTTGGCTCAATGTCAGATACAAGTAGTAGATCCACTCACTGAGGGGCCAGTTAAACTATTATCAAATAAAGTGTGTACTGAACTAACTCACGAGGAAGCACGAAGGGAAGCAGGGCTTACAGGGATTGAAATGTATGTATCACAAATAGCCGAGCAAATTATCAAGAATTCAGAAACTGAAGTTTTGGAGAGTATTGAACCACATGAATACATTGCCATCGCTACCGGTCAAAGCTTTTCAGAGAGTATTTGTAGAGGACTTCAAAAATATTTGTCTGAAGAGCTTGATCAGCAAACGAATGGACAAAAAAACCATATACGGAATGTAAATGAAATAAAAATAGAAGATGAACGGGCCAGATTTTATCTACAAGCATTTAATACGATACAAGATTTACCGAAGATAGCACTGGGAAAGGAAATTTTCGGATTTCCTGTAGTATGGATTGGTACAAAACAAGGTTGGTATAGAAGTGTTGGTTTAAATATAACAATTGCCTTTCAAGAAGCATTAAAACAGGCCCTTAAGGAGGCACAAAACAAGTCTTCATTATATGATTCAAAGGCTATTGAGACTTCAGCTGTTTTACTTGAAGAAAAGGATAAACTCGACATCATAATTCCTGAATCTAAAGGTACTGAACATACTGATCTTTTACTTTCGGCTATAAACATCTTAAAGCAGAATAAAAAGCAAATTTTATCGCTAGAATTAATGCTTGAATCGTTTAATGTAGAGGAGCTAGCGGGAGTTTATGGCGTCTTGTTAAGAGAGGTGAACCAATCTTGAAATCAGTCGTTACCATTTTGGGAGATGGACTATTAACGAAATATGTGTCCGAGATTCTTGTAAATAAGTATCAAATAGTCCAGCAGAAGGAAATAGACGTTCCGATCCAAGAAGACACTAATTTAATATTGATTTTGGACGACGCATGGAATCCAAAAGTTCTTGAAAAAGCCGACGAAAAGTTAAGAACATCTAATGTGCCATGGTTACGTGCCTGTGTTTCATTTGGAGAAGGTGTAATTGGACCTTTAGTGCGTCCGGGAAAAGTTGGTTGCATTAAATGCGCCGATTATCGACGTATAATGGCCGGCAGAGAACGAAGAGAAATGCTAAAAATAGATGATCAGTTATTAGAAGGTGATGGGCAATCAAGTGATGTATGGGGAACTAGAACAGGATTACTACAAATGGCTTATCTAATTGCAGCTGAAGTAGAAAAGTTTATGAACGGGAAAGAAACGCGTATAGACGAAAGAATCTTTATCTTAAATTTAAAGACATTTAAAAGCGCAAATCACTTTTTTTTACCAAACCCATTATGTCCAAATTGTGGGCAGTTAGATGATGATACATCTGATTCTGCGATTATTTCACTTGAGCCTAGTATGAAAATTTCACCATCAAGCTACCGCAGTCGTTCGATGGATGAATTGAAAAAGGTGCTAGTTAGCGATTATTTAGGTCAACGAACAGGTTTTTTAAACGGAAAGGCATATGATCTAACTACCCCATTTGCAGATGTAGTTGTAAATTTACCACTACTTCAAGGGGATGAAGGAACGGCAGGACGGACTCTCTCATATGAGTCTAGTGAATTAACTGCTATTTTAGAGGGGCTAGAAAGATATTGTGGTCTTACCCCTAGGGGGAAGCGAACAGTAGTTCACGATAGTTATCAAAATTTAAAAGACCGGGCAATTAATCCGGAAATCGTTGGTACTCATTCAAAAGAGCAATATTCTTTACCACACTTCCCATTCAAGTCATTTAACCCTAAGCGTAAAATGGATTGGGTATGGGGTTATTCCTTTATGAAAGAGGAGCCGATTCTTGTGCCTGAGTTACTTGCTTATTACAGCTTGGGCTGTGGACATGGATTTGTGTATGAAACTTCAAATGGTTGTGCACTTGGAGGTAGTTTAGAAGAAGCTATATTTTATGGTATTTTGGAAATTGTTGAACGGGATTCATTCTTAATGACTTGGTATGCAAAGCTACAGCTTCCTCGACTTGATCCTAAATCGGCGAATGATCAAGAGCTGGATTTAATGATTGAACGTATGCGCTTGGTTGGTGGGTACGAACTTCATTTGTTTAACTCGACGATGGAAAATGGAGTACCAAGTATCGTAGCAATTGCAAAAAATCTAAAAGAAAGTGGCTTAAATCTCATTTGCGCTGCCGGTGCTCATCTTGACCCGGTTAGAGCGGTTAAGAGCGCAGTGTATGAGTTAGCTGGAATGATGTTAACTTTGGATAAGAAGTTTGAAGAAAATTACGCCAATACTATGAAAATGCTTCTAGATAATACGCTCGTTAAACAAATGGATGATCATGGAATGCTGTACGGATTGCGACAAGCAGAAGAGCGTTTAAAGTTTTTATTAGATGATAACCGCCCATTAAGGACGTTTGAGCAAGAATTTAAATGGAATACAACCCATGCAGATTTGACGAAAGATCTAAAGGATATTCTGCAAGTTTTTAAACAATTAAATCTTGATGTCATTGTAGTTGATCAAACTACACCTGAGCTTAAACGAAATGGACTATTTTGTGTAAAAGTATTAATCCCTGGGATGCTGCCGATGACATTCGGAAATCATTTAAAACGATTAAATGGACTTGATCGAGTGCTAAAGGTTCCGGTTAAATTAGGCTATGCGAAAAAGCAACTAAAGCCGGAACAATTAAATCCATATCCACATCCGTTTCCATAGGGGGTGTTTTAGGAGGTTCATTAGATGAGTTTACAAACATTTCTACACAACCTTCATTTTGATATTGAAAAGGCAAATCAATCAAACTGGGAAGTAGACTGGGAGGATGCGCCTTTAACTTATAAATTATACAAAGATTTACCTATAATACCTCTTTCACTGGACGTTCCACTGTCCTTAACAGAGGAAAAAAACGCAGTAAATCCGAGCTTAAACAAAATAGGATATTTTCTATGGTATGTATATGGATTAACTCAAATTGCCCAAACGGCTATCCCTTCTGGTTCAAATGAGACCGTTACAATGATGTCGTCGAACCGAAGATTTGTACCTTCTGGTGGGGGCTTATATCCTAATGAATTATACTTATATTTAAAAAGCGATAAAGTCTCTTCCGGGATTTATCATTATGATGTAGCTAGACATTGCTTAGTTTTATTAAGAGAAGGAAACTTTGATTCTTATATATCAAGTGCTCTAGGAAATAGATGTGATATTCCTAAGTGTTTTGGTACTATTTTTATTTCAACAATGTTTTGGAAAAACTTCTTTAAATATAATAATTTTTCTTATCGTCTCCAAAGTTTAGATGCTGGTGTACTAATTGGACAGATTTTAGAGGTGTCAAAACGCTTTGGGTTTAAAGCAGGGGTATACTATCAGTTTTTAGATCAAGCAATCAACCATCTAATTGGTGTGCACGAACGGGAGGAAAGTATATACGCTGCAATTCCGATTTCTATTGAAGAATCGTCTTTATTTTCTAGTGAAAATAGTAAAAGCATGAGCTTCAATTCAACAGATTTAAGTAAAGAATTACCTACAGTTTCGCACAAGTATATATTAAAATCGAAAAATATAAGAGAATTCCCAATGCTGATTAAAATGAATAAACTATCAATGATGGATTCGACGCAATCATTTAAAAAAGTAGACAAAAGTGATGAAGTTTTAGAAGGTCAGCAACGAATAAGTTTGCCTAAAGTCAGCATGTTATCATATGATCTAGCAGCTATATGTAAGAAACGCTTTTCACCCGAATTAGACTTTACAATACGTCCCGTCAGTCAAAAAACTCTAGCGACACTACTTCAAGAGACAACAGCCACCTTTTCGTATTTGAACGATTTAGACGAACCCTTCAAAAAAAATAAAAATCGTCCCAAACTATATATGTGTTTACACAACGTCGAGGGGATTACCGATGGCGCATATTGCTATGATGATCTTACTCATTCGTTAATAAAAATCAAATTAGGCGATCATCGAATCCAGCTTCAATATGGAATGAATGCTTCAACTGTAAACTTATGCCAAATCCCAATTTGCATACATGTAGTCGGAAACAAAGAACACATCAAGTCGACACATAGCTATCGTGGCTACCGAATTCAACAAATGGAAGCCGGCATGATGGTGCAGCGATTACTGATCGCCGCATCAGCCCTAGAAATGGGTGGCCATCCACTATTAGGATATGATGTAAAACTGTGTGACGAAATATATGAATTAGAAGAAACAGAAAAAACAAGTCTAATACAAATCCCGATCGGATATTATCGAAATAGACCTTGGATGCTAGGAAACTTGCACGGTTGATTTTTAAAAGTGGGTAGAGCTGAAGAAAGAAAGACAGCGATTTTATTTAAGTGGAAATTAAAAGTACACAAGATTAGCATATATTGGATCAATGAGAAATGAGGATACTTTTTTTAGTATCCTTATTTTTTTTGAGCTTAAAAATAGCAACATGCTCATTGTATAAATAAATAAAAAAATACCGATAACAATATTAAATGAATAAAAAGGAATGATTAATATGAGTTTAATTAACGCCATTATTTTAATGCAAATTCTACTTATTTTTATATCATTGATCATTACTGCTGGAATTTGTTACTTAACATTTAAGTTTATAAAATACTTAAAAAATAATTTTTAATTAGTATGTTACACGTTTGAAACATTTTTAAGTTAGGATATTAAATAGTGAATTGACTCGACATACATTCGACATGCAATTTAGTTTATATAGTACTTTTGACTTAAAAATACGTAGTGTTCTTCGATTGATTGTTATTTAAATATAGAATAAAAACCTTCAAAAAGAAGGTTTTTTATCCTAATAAATATTTAACGTAAATATCCCCAAAGTATAATTGGTGTAATTAAAAATGTATAAAGTAAAAATTGAAGTATGATAATCGGTGCAATTTCCCTAAAGTCTTCAGCCCAAAACTTAGCAATAGTAGCAGTTATGGCTAGTTCTAATAGGGGACCAAAACAAATTAACCATTTCATTATTTTTCTCTCCTGTATATAGATTCTTAGATGTATTAGTTTTTAGTGAATTCTTTTTTCCTAAAAATTCTAAAAAATTTATTTATATATCCATCGATAAAATTATATTAACACAATTTTAGAATTGTTAAAAATACTATTTATTACCATGACATATAATTAAAAAAAATGTCAGATTATAAAACTTTTTGTATAATTAAATTCGTCTATTGTTAGTAGAGAAAATATAAAGTAAAGTTTTTGCTTTTTTAAAAGTTAAAGTTGATTTTTTGTGACATGAAAAATGATAAAAAATATAGAAAATATAGGAGGAGAACAGAAAGTGTCTAGTAGAAAAAAACCAATTATAGGTATAGCCATTTCATCTTTAGTTATAGCAGCAGGAGTTGTAGGTACTATAAACTATCAGAATCATAATAATGAACCTAAAACAATTGTGATTAAGAAAAACGATCAAGTCAAAACAGATATTGTTAAAAATAATAATGTACTAAACTTCCCAGATTATTATAAAACAACAAAAGAAGACGAGTCCGGTTTATTAGAAGTGTTAAACATCGATTCAAATTTAGTTTTAGTTAATAAAGATCGAAAACTACCAGATGGATATGAACCGAGCGATCTAATCTATCCATCCATTCCTTTAAATGGAGCAGTAAAAGATAAAACAAGAATGAGAAGTGAAGCTGCTCATGCATTAGAAAAATTATTTGCGGGTGCAAAATCGGATGGATATACATTAACTGCAATTTCTGGATATCGTTCATACGATCGACAAGTTTCGTTATACAATAATTATCTATCTGTACATGGCGAAGAATGGACTAAAGCGTACAGTGCATATCCAGGAACAAGCGAACATCAGACTGGACTAGCTATGGACGTTTCTTCACCATCATTTGGTAATGCTTTAGAAGTCGGATTTGCACAAACGCCTGAAGGAAAATGGTTAGCAGAGCATGCACATGATTACGGATTTATCATTCGTTATCCTGAAGATAAAGTAGACTTAACACATTATCACTATGAGCCATGGCATATTCGTTACGTCGGAAAAGAATACGCTACTTATCTATATACAAAACATCTTGCACTGGAAGAAGCAATGCCAGCTAAGAAATAAGAAAAGCTAAGGTAGGAAGAGTGGGTGAAAAGGCATGTTCTATAATGGGACATGCCTTTTTAGTGTGCTGAAATAAAAACTGGTTCATGAGTTAAAAAAAGAGAGTGAATCTGAAAAAAATTAACTCATAAGGGGTTCATGAGTTAAAAAAAGAGGGGATTTACGAAAAAAATTAACTCATAAGAGGTTCATGAGTAAGTAAATAAGCAAAAAGATGACATCAACCACATATTTTCAACATAATAAAAAGGCACGTCCTTCAATGAGGACATGCTTTTTATTGATTTATTAATGTATTGGCCATTCTAAGTGCTTTGCGTGTTTGTTTGCATTTAAAATAATAGTTAAACAATTCTTTTTCTGACTGATTGATTAAATACGCAAAGCCTAATTTTTTAAAATATGGTAATGAGTAATCCGATAAATATCGATGATAATCATGTTCTTTTTCTAAAATTAATAGATCTAATAAGGTGAATAAACAGATAAACAATTTATCGTTTTTCTCGGAAGCTAACTGGTAGCCTTCATTAATAAGTTGTAGTAATTCTCCTTTGGGTAAAAGTTCTCCATAATATGAACTTCGTATATATCCTTCGAGTGAAAGTATGTATGGGATCGATTTATGATCCTTCAATTTCATCGATTCGAAATAATATTTTTTCGCTAATTCGTATTCGTTTCTTCGATAGTATTCAAATGCTAAATTATGATATACTCTAGCTTTTCGTTCGTTCGATTTGCAAATTTCGCAGCTTTGGATTAAGTTTTCAAATCTTTTAATGATTTCTGTAAAGTCTTCATTATCTTTAACTTGTATGAGCATAAGCATCTCGGAATCAATTACACGTAGATAGGAATTTATACTTTTGAAATATTGACGAGCTTTATCAGCATAGAAATAGGCCATTACAGACAACTCGTTTGAGTGATAGGCTGATGCTAAATGATAAAAATACTCCTCATTAGCATATTCTTCATTATTTATTTCTTTTAAAACTTGAATGGCATTTAAAGGCTCGTGCATTGTTAAGTGGTAAATTCCTAACACATGTCTAAAAAGATTCAATTCATAAGGCGATAATTTATGCTTTATTTTTTTGATTTCAATGATGAGCTCCAAGGCTTTATCAACTAAATTCTGTATTAAAAAGTATCGAATACGAAGTAGTTTATATTGATTTATATAATTTGATATTCGTATTAGCTCTTCTTGTTCAAGCTCTATGTTTATTTTTTCTACTTCATCAAATAATTGCATGACAATTGCCTGTTGCCAATTATCGATCTGCTTTTTGATATTTTGTAATTTTAATATCTCTTGCTCGATTTTTATTCCAAGTCGATCTGATAGTAGTGTAATGATTTCATGTGCATATTCAGTTTGAGATCTTTCAATTTTACTAATATGAGTACTAGAACAAATACCTTTTCCTAATTGCTCTTGTGTCATTTGAGATTTTTCTCGATAATATTTTATGATTTTCCCCTCATACATAATATATTTCTCCCCTTAGAAAACCTTTTATTAAAAGTTTGAGTAGTAGAAAACCAACAATTCCCCCAAGTTTATAATAAAAATTTCTATTGAATTTAGATGACTTTCTTCCAAAATACAATCTATCAATCAATAAATTTAGTAAAATATGAGACTTTCATCCTAAAAAGACAATCTAGAAACGTTTTTTTTGTCATGAAATAAGAATTCAAATGAAAACTCGGACTGAAATAACCCCTATTTACCATGAAAAATCGCTAAATTACAATCAAATTGTTAGAGTTATTTAATTATTCTTAATCTAATTTTACATCATTTTTTTAATAGGAGGAATGAAATAGATTTAGATACTTAATCATTTTTGATTTGTGTTCTATTAAGATTCAATTTTCACTGAGTTAATCTAACGAAGGATAAAGAGAAGGAGAGCATAGAAATGAAGATTAGAAAGAATAAAGTGTTAAACGTGATGGTAACTAGTGTATTGACTACGAGCTTTTTTACAACTTATTTAATGCCCCCAAACAAGTCTTATGCAACTTCTAATTCTGTAGAAACACTCTTAAAGGGACTTACGGATGAGCAGAGACAATCAATTAAACGATTAACTCCACAAGAAGGTTTTGTGGTGGATCCAAGTTTATTATCATTAAAGGACAAAAACGCAAACATTATAGTTGAGCTTAAAACTTCACCAATCGAAAAGGATCAAAATGGAAAAATAAAAGAAGTGTCAAAAAGTAAAAGAGAAAAAATTAGAGGCGAACAAGAATTTTTTAAAAAGCGATTATCGGAAATATGGAATAAGAAAAACCAAAAAGCAGAAATAAATCAAGAAGCGAAGGAGGCAACTAGCCAGTTTCATATTAAGCAATCATTTGAAAATGTATTTAATGGAGTGGCTATGACAATTCCTACGGATCGAATCAATTCACTTCTTGAAACGGGTGTAGTCAAACGAATTTGGAAGGATAACAAAGTTAGTGTACCAATTAATGAGCTAACTACTAAAGATTCGAAAGAAAATAAAGTAGTCCCTCCAGCATTACCACTTTTAGGTGCCGATCGTTTACATAACGAGGATATAAATGGTCAAGGAATTAAGGTTGGAGTTCTTGATACAGGTATAGATTATAATCACCCGGATTTAAAGGATGCTTATAAAGGTGGTTATGATTTTGTAGATAATGACTCAGATCCGATGGAGTCAACGCCTGCTGATCTTATCGCTTCTGGTGAGCCTGCCGAAGTCGATGGTCGACCATTTGTTACCGAACATGGAACACATGTAGCAGGAACAATTGCTTCAAACCCACGTAATAATGTTGAATATGCGATGACCGGCGTTGCACCAAATGTTGATTTATACGCATATCGAGTACTTGGTCACTATGGTTCTGGATATGATTCTTGGATTATAGCTGGTATTGAGAAGGCTGTAGAAGATGGTATGGATGTTATTAATCTATCTTTAGGAAACAGTAATAATTATTCTTTGGATGCTACAGCTGTAGCAATTAATAATGCAGCGCTTCAAGGGGTAGTTCCTGTTGTAGCTGGAGGAAATGCGGGTCCGACACCAGGATCATTAGGGTCACCTGGTTCATCACCATTAGCAATTACTGTTGGGGCAAGTGATGTTCCTACAGATATACCGACAGTAAAAACGAGTATAGGTAAGGCTATAGTTAGTAATGAGCTAATGGCTCACGGCTTAGGGAAAGATTATTTAAGTGTTATTGATAAAAAATTGAATGTTGTTGACGTAGGAATCGGTGCGGAAGAAGATTATGCAAATAAAAATGTTACTGGGAAAGTGGCGCTAATCTCACGCGGTACATTATCTTTTGACGAAAAAATTCGCCGTGCTAATGAAAAAGGGGCAGTAGCAGTGTTAATTTATAACAATATAGAAGATGAGATTCCATTTTTCTTAGGTGAAAATTTTGGGTATGTACCTACCTTTAAAATGAGTCAAGATGAAGGGCAAAGCATTGTAGATGAACTTAAAATGAATCCTGATGCTGAATTAAAAATGACAGATTTACAGTCAAATATGACAACGGGCGATGTATTAGCAGACTTTAGTTCCCGTGGTCCTGTTAGTAATAATTTTGATATTAAACCAGATGTAGTTGCACCTGGAGTATCCACTTTTTCAACGGTTCCAGAATATATAAACAATCCCCAGGAGGGTACGGATTACTCAACAAGTTATGCTAGTATGGATGGAACTTCAATGGCTACACCGCATGTTGCGGGAGTGGCTGCATTACTTCTTCAATCCCATCCAGATTATACGGTTGCAGATGTAAAAGCTGCACTTATGAATACAGCAGATCCGTTAAAAGGAAGAACTTATAATGTAAACGAGGTTGGAGCTGGACGAGTAGATGCTTATGAAGCAGTTCATAATACGACTTTAGTCGAAGTTCAGAATAAAACTTATACATTAGATGAGGATGGATTAAAAAAACAGATTGATGATGTTTCAGGTTCGTTACCATTTGGAAGTATTACGCAAACAAGTGAGGAACAAAATCGAACAACGTCAATTAATATTAAAAACTTAAGTGATCAAAATGAAACATATCATACGAGAGTAGAATTTTTAACGATTGATAGTGTTTCAAAGGATGCTAGTAAAAACGGAGTAAAACTAGAATTACCTTCAACTGTATCTGTTAATGGAAACGAGAGCGTTAATGTAGATGCGAAAATATCAATACCAAATTCTGCTGAGATCGGTATTTATGAAGGGTATATTTACGTAGAAAATGAATCAAAGACACAGGAATATCAAATTCCATTCCATGTTCGATATACTACAAGTGGCTTCGCAAAGGTTGAATTCTTTAAGAATGCAATTACGAGTGATTTAAGTAATTACCACCCAGATATATTACCATTTACTCCAGTTACAATCAGATTAAACAGTGAAATGAAAAAAATAGATGTCGTTGTTAGTGATTTATCTGGAAAACCAATTGGATTATACGGTACTTTCGATTTAGATGGAGCAAATGTTGATACAGACTACTTAGTGATGTACGGATTTTCAGGTGATGTAAAATTATTTACAGGCAACCCAAATAAACCACTATCACTAGAATATGAATCATTAGATGAGGGCAAATATATCGTTTCTTATATTGGTACAGATGCAGATGGAAAAACCTATAAGGTAGACAATGATATGGTAATTGATAATACACCTCCAAAAGTAGTATTTGATAAAAAGACAGGCATAAATGAAATTACTAGTGAAGATTTAACAACTGAAACAAACCCAATAGATGGTAAAGATTACAAAGCTTACTGGGTCCACGGTAATTTGTATGATGATACGATTGACTATTTAAAGAGCAGAGGACATAATCTGACACAAGAAGCGAATACGGTTTATGCTTACCAGGATTCATCTTGGCCAACAGCACAATTTTTCCCTACAGCAAATGGAGATTTTAAATTTGGAGTACTACCAGAGGAGTATGCTAATTACCCTACAAATATAGCAGTTTATACTTATGATTATGCAACTGCTGGTAACCCGATTTTCCCTGATTTTACAATTATTAATAAAGGTGATCGATATTCAACGATTAATACAGCGGCGAAAGAAGTAACGCTTGGTTCAGAGTTTACAAGTACATTTACTGTCCATAATGCAAAAGATTTAACAAGTGCAAATGCAACAATCAATATTCCTAACTATTATAAAGTCATGAGTGTAAAACAATCGAAGCAATTAGATGAGTTAATAAAGAAAAATAATTGGAGTTTTCGTATTGGTAAACCACAAGTAACAGAAGACACTTGGTCAAATATGACGACAATTTCAATTGATATTAAGGACAAAAAGACAAAATTACCGGTGAAAATTAATGGTAATATTGATTTGTTAGATATTAATCTAAAAGTTGTGAGTGATCTTAACTATATGAGGGAGAGCGGATTTTATTATCAGGAGTCAACTTATCAGACAAATGAAGGTAATCAAGTTACATTACCAACATACGCTAATCACTTTAAATTCATAGCTCAACACTCAGTTTTAGAAGGTTATTTCCACGGTGAGGCAGTAAACTTTTATAACTACGACTTAGATTATTCAAAATTAGGTGTAAAAGCATATGTTGTCGACAAAAATGGAAAACAATATAAAGCGGATATTTCAGAAAATGGATATATGACTATTTTTGATATTCCAGCAACTGCAGATGATTGCACACTAGTAGTCAACATTCCAGGACACTATCAATATAGTAAAAAACTTAAATTAAGTAAATTAATAGACGGAAAAGTCCAAGGAATAGACTATATTGCTTACACTGACACTGCTGCTGCGGGAGATCTAAATGGAGATAATGTAATCGACATTTACGATGCAAAAATAATTGCAAATAAAGCGAAGGCAACAGGCGATAACTTGAAGGAAGATTTAAATAAAGATGGCGTAGTTGATTTAGTAGACTTCAATTATGTTGAAAAGAACTTTATGACAACAAATCCATATTTCCCTACTTCAATTAAACCAGTTGAAAAAACAAGTAAATTAACGTTAGAAGAATTGAAGAAGAGCTTTAATTAGTTAAAAGATTTAGACCACAAGGAATTTACCTTGTGGTTTTATTACGTTTAGAAAGTTCTGCTAGCTATGTTAAGATAAACTTGTTAATTAAAAAATGTTAATGTAATTAGGAGTGAATGGTTATTAATACGCTTTTGCGAGTATTAGGTATTGCCTTATTTATTATAAGTGTACAAGGTTTGATAAGAGGCATTGTGCCTTGGTTTAGCAGTGGCAATTTTAATTTTATCTTACCGTTTGGATCGGAACAGTATGCTTTATTTTCATATATCGTTATTTTGATTATTGGACTTGTTTTAATATCTAAAACAAAAAAATTTGATAATGAGTAAGCTGCTAGAAAGCGAACATAATATGTCCTGTGTTGATTAAGTTGTGAACTTTATTCATAAAGCAGCTGTTTTTGTGCGTAAATACGTTAGTTTTGTTCATAAATGGGTGAGTTTTGTGCATAAAGCACTGAGTTTCGTACATAAACCACTGAGTTTTGTGCATAAACCACTAAATTTTGTTCATAAGGGCCATTCCGCGCCAAAGAATGACGACAATCCGATAAAAAAACAAAAAGAAAACCACAAGGGACATGATTCCCTTGTGGTTTTACTCATTTTACTTCCATGATTCAATTGCATTTGTTACTAATGAAGCAAATACTTTTGCGCCGTTTGGTTTTAAATGAACGCCGTCTGGTGAAAAATATGAGCTATGATTTGCGCTAGCACTATGCCAGTCTAGAACTCTAGTATTAGGATATCTATTTGAAACTTCTCTTAAAGTTTTATTAACGAAAGATTCCCAAGGTCTAGGTACTCGCGTGTTTACAAATAAAATTTTTCGATCTTTTCCAATTAAATCAATTAGAGAAGACATTTGTTTTCCGGTGAACGGACCATTTGTACCTAGTTCAATGACAACAATATTACCAAGCGAATTTGTGTTTTTAGCTTGTTGAATAATGCTAGTTGCTTCAGTAAATTGTCTACCAATTTTAGCGTTTACTGATAAAGATGGATAGGTCTGTTTGAGCTGAGGAATCGAATTAATAACAATCGAGTCTCCAATAATAAAGATGTTTTTTTGATTATCCGTAACATCAGGTGTATTAGTGTTAGTTGGAGTTTGGTTAGTATTTACATTCGAATTCTGATCTTCATTCTTTGCTACATTTTTATCGTCATTCTTTTGTTCATTCTGATCTGGTTCATTTTGTTTGGTTGTTGTATTATTTGCAACGGGCTTTTCATCAGTTTTTGATGGATTATCATCGGTTTTTGATGGGTTATTGCTTTCGTTATGTTGAACTGGGTTCGTTGCTACTTTATCATGATCAACTACGTTAGTTGAAGGAGGCTTTTTAACATTGTTTTGTACCGTTTCAGCTGATTGCTTTGATACGGATTGAACTGACTCTACCTCTGAGCTTGCTTTTACTCCTTTAGCGTCTGGAAGTACTGATAGCCCAAAGCTAGCAATTCCAGCTAATAAAACAAACGTGCTAATCATGACGATATGTTTGTAGAAGAATTCTTTTATATTAATATTTCCTGAGAGGAAGTTCTTTAAAAGTAATCTTAGTTTGCCTTTTCGAATCGGGTCTTCAATGTAGCGATATGAAAGTGCTGCAAGAACAAATATTAAGGTAATTTGAATAAGTGCTCTAAAGATTGAAACATCACCTGCATTTACTTTAGGGGTAAATAATATAATTACGGGGTATTGCCATAAATATATACCGTATGAACGTAATCCAATCCATTTCAATGGTCTCATTGATAAGAATCTACCAATCTTGCTTGTAGGGTGTGCAAGCGCCGCAATTAGCATAGCAGCAGAAATTGATAATAGGAACATTCCCCCACGATATAGGAAACTATCATATTGATTCGTTTTCCCCACCATAAGTAGAAAAATGAATAAACCAGTAATTCCAACTACATCAATTAAAATTTTTCCAGACTTTGTAACGTGATTTGTAAGCTTTCGACTCGGCCATACTAGTGCTAAAGCTGCACCTATTAGTAATGAAAAGGCTCTCGTATCAGTACCGTAATATACTCTACTAGGATCACTCCCTGGATGGAATAATATAGCCATTAAAATTGCTGAAACAAATGCG
Organism: Bacillus sp. AFS002410; assembly: GCF_002556365.1. NCBI lineage: Bacteria > Bacillati > Bacillota > Bacilli > Caryophanales > Bacillaceae > Bacillus > Bacillus sp. AFS002410. The sequence goes on along the minus strand of NZ_NUEU01000005.1, from coordinate 146,674 downwards.
CCGATTAATGTAAATAAGAAAAGTCGATCCTTATTTTTAATATATTTTAAGCCTAATAGAGTAAGAATTGGCCAAATGATATAAAATTGTTCTTCAACTGCTAACGACCAAAAATGATTTAATAATGATGGGTTTGCATATGAATCAAAATACGAAAGATGATGAAAAATATACCACCAATTACTGTAATAAAAGATTGCAGCTACCGAATCTTGTTTTAAATTTCCGATCATAGATGATTTAAACAATGAAACGAATGCTATGAGAATAAGTAATAACGTAAACATCCCAGGTAAAAGTCTTTTGGCGCGACGGAACCAAAAACCTTTTAAGTCGATTCTATTATTAATACTCCACTCTGCAATTAATAGATCAGTAATTAAATAACCTGAAAGTACGAAGAAGACCGATACTCCTAAAAACCCACCAGATGCCCAGGAGAAATTTAAGTGATATGCAATTACTGACAAAACCGCTAAAGCTCTAAGTCCGTCTAATCCGCCCATGTAACGATACTGTTTGTTTGTATTAGACATAAGATTTGCCTCTACGTTTAAACACCTCATAAACGATTTCTTTCTCAAAAGAATGTTGAACGCTTAGAAAATCTAACTTTCTAGCTTTCTGAACCAAAAAGTTCATTGTAAACTACCCCTTCCCCTAATATAACTACTTATATTAGCCCTATCTTTATTTATTTGGCTTATGGTTATATCTATTTCGTTTCGCTTAAAAGAGAGCCAAGTCTCAAAATGAGAGAGGCCCTTTTAAATTCATTTGTTTATACTGTTAATTTATTAAGGATAATTTAAGGAAACCCTGCTATCTTATATAATGATTACCGACTAAATCTTTTGAAAGAATATCAGTCGGAATAATGAATTCAACAATACCCATATAACCAGGGGCTACCTCATATTTATCAAATGAGATTACTAATTTATGATCATTATTTATATAGAAATTTTGATTCTCTTTAATACTTGTAAAAGCATCAATTGAATAATCCAGATTTGCCTCAGGTATCCAGTATACCTTACTTTCGTCCTTTTTCATCTGCTCTTTCATTTGTTCTTTAATATTTTCACTAATTATTTTTACATATGATTGATCTTTAAAAAGGATTGGTAATGACAATAAGATTTCTTTTTTCTTATCAATCGTGTCAAACTTCATAGTTGTTGACGAAGAAGCGGCAGTATTGACAACATATCGTTCAATGGACAATATATCCTCATTGTCTGTTTTGACTTCATAACCGCTGTCAATTCCTAAGTGCGCACCAGAATCCTTTTTGACTGATTCTGTTTCTTTCTTGAATTGTTCATAAAGCTTACGGTTTTCATCTAAGTATTTTTTGTTCAAGCTTTGCTCTAAATCTTTATTTTTTAAATTAGTAACAGCAGGAACCTTTAGATCTGCTTTATAGGTTGGTTCATTTACAGTAAATTCAGTAAAAGTTAGTACATTAATAACATTTCCGAGTATTGGAACATTCGATAAAGTCTTTGCGAATGATGAACTAGTGTTAATTGATAAAACAAATAGTGCTGCGGCAACAAATCCAGTAATCGATTTTAGAGGATATCTTTTTTGCATGGAGCGTTTAATTGCTTTTTTAACGATCATGTCCAAGTTATCAGGAATGGGGACATTCTTGTAGTCCGATCTTAATTTTTCTAATTTCTTATCCAACTAATTGGCCTCCTAAAAAATAAATTCATTTCATTTTAATCCGGAGTATTTCTAAAGCTTTATATAAACGAGTCTTTATTGTATTTGGACTTTCCTGTAAAATTTCTGCAACTTCTTCGATTTTAAGGTCTTCGAAATACCTTAGGACAATTACAGCGCGGTATTTAGTTGGTAATGATTCTAATGACCTTTCTAAATCAATATTAGTGTAATTATCATCTTGGCCTGGAGAATATAACTCAATCGTTTCTTCATCCACTACCATTATTTTTTTCTGTTTTCTTAAAAAATCTAATGCTGTATTTACTACAATTCTATAAAACCAACTTTTTAAAGATTGTTCATTCTTTAATTTATCTTTTGAGGAAATGGCTTTTTGAATAGAATCTTGTAATATATCCACCGCATCTTCTGAGTTTTTAACGTAGCTATATGCTAATCGATAAAAATCGTCTTTATTATTAATAATAAAATCTACAAGTTCCTTTTCTAAGTTTAACTTCCCCTTCATGTAAAGAGCTCCTTTTTTGAGATACGTATCTAAGAAGGTACACATATAAAAGACGTATACCTATTCGAAAAAGTTTTATAAAAAATAAAAAAAATATAAGTTAATTTTTACTAAAAATAAATCGTACCGAAAACGTGTATTTTCGTAAAAATTTACTGTGAAAATTAGGAACAATGAAGTGCAGAGAAATGGGGGGAGAAAAAGAAAAGTTTGTTCAAAAAAATAAAAAAGCAAGGAGCCAATCCCTTGCACCTAGGTATTAATATCAATACAATCTTAAATTCTTTAATCTGCTCCTTATTCTACCCTATTCCTTGTAATTGATTATTCCTTTAATCTTTTTTAAACCATTCGTTTTCCTAAATCCATACATTCATCTAGACACGCACCCAATACTTCGTTTACCCATAAAGTAATATGTGGTAAAGAGGAGGGGACATATGTATTCTTATCAAAATCCAAATAATTATTACGATTACTATAGACAGTTAAACGCTGAATTAGAAAGAGACATTGAAAAAGCGATTAACTTAAAATATAATGCAATCAATTGCCTGGCACAATTAGGACAACAAGCACCAAATGATGCTACAAAAGTAGTGATTAATGAGATTCGTGAAGATGATGTTAGACATTATGAAGCGTTTCAACAAGTTTATCGAATACTAACAGGAAGAACAATTGAAGCCAAAATTACACAAGTATGTGGGAAAACCTTTAAACAAGGAATTGAAGCCTTATTTATTGGAGAACAATATGATAGTCGCTTTTATCTAAAAATTGCCGACAGTACAACGAATCAAACTGTTAAAAATGTCTTTAATCGAGCGGCTATTGAAGATGGCATTCATGCAAATTGGTTCTTATATTTCATGATAAAAACTAAATAAATACGTAAAAGAAGCATTACATAAAGTAGTGCTTTTTCTATTAGAAGTATTCCATTACATAATTAGATTAGGGATAATAGAATTGAAACAAGTTGTACTGATTTAAGTATTTTAATTGGAGGATAAATTAGAATGGAGAGCCTTAATTTTAAACCATTTCCAAAATTAATCACGGAACGATTAATTTTAAGACAAATGAACCAAGACGATAAAAATGAAATATTTGCATTGCGATCAAATAAAGAAATGTCCAAATATATTAGCCGACCGCTTGTAAAAGAGATAGATGAAGCACTGCAATACATTAATATGATTAATGAAGGAATAGATCGTAATGAATGGGTTCTTTGGGCAATTACACTTAAAGAAAGTGATCAATTGATTGGGACAATTTGTTTGTGGAATTTTGCAATCGAACAATCAAAGGGGGAAGTCGGATACGAACTTTCACCGGAGCTTCAAGGAAAAGGAATCATGCAGGAAGCAATTGAAACAGTGCTAGATTACGGATTTAAAGTATTAAATCTACAAACAATAGAAGGCGATGTTCAGTCGGGAAATCAAAAATCAATCCAACTACTAGAGAGAAATCAATTTAGTAATAAAGGTAAAATCGAGAGAGAGTCAACAAGTGAGGAAAATAAATATTCGTACATTTTTGAACTAACAAGGGAGAAGTTTTACACTGGTGCAGGGAAGAAATGAATAAAAAAGTAGTCACTTTAGCGTGACTACTTTTTTAATATAAACTAACTATTTTTAAATTTTTTGATTTAAGATATTCAATAATTTGAGGTAAAGCATCTAAAGAAGGTTTTGATTCATGAAGTAAAATGATGCTACCAGACTCGGTGTAGCTTTTTACATAATGAATAATTGTATTTGTGTTGCGATTTTTCCAGTCTTCAGTATCTTTATTCCATAAAACCATTTTAAATTGATGTTTTTGCATTAATTGTATAGTTGCTTCGTTTTTTGCTCCGTATGGAGGTCTAAAGAGAACTGTGTCTTGCTTCGTAATATTTTTGATTAGATTGTTCGTTTGAATTAAATCATTTTCTTGTTGTTTATAAGATAGTTTTACGAAGTCATAATGGTGCATAGAGTGGCTTCCGACTGAGTAGCCGTTTGAATATGCATATAGAACATTTTCAGGAAATCTTTGAACATTTTCCCCGATATAGAAAAACGTTCCCCCGACTTTGTATTTTTTTAATATATTAACAAATTCCTTTGAATATTTCGATGGACCATCATCAAATGTAAGTGCTACACTGCCTTCTGGGATGCTATAACTTACTACGTTTTTTAACTCTGTAGTTGGGTAGATTGATAGGACGGGCTTCTTTACGGGTTCTTGTTTTGTTGCATATCTTACGTCTGGTTCATTTATTTGAGAATTCGGTTGAGAGACATTTTTAATTGAAGTCTTCTTTGGATCTTGTTTTTGCTGGTCTATCTTGTTTTGCTTTTCATTAACTTTTATGTTTTGTGCCTTGGCAACACTTTCAGCTTTTGCTGGTTTTTTTCCACAAAAAAAGGATTCTGAGACACAAGTGTGACTCTTATAACCTATTAAAATAATAGAAAGCAGGCTAATAGCCGCAACAGTAATCCAACCATAAAGCTTATACCGTTTCGAGCTATTCTTTTCATTTTTTGAACTTGATCGAGTAATTGATAAATAAGGCAAATCGATTAGTATTCTAAGATCTTTCATATTTTTTATGGAATGAAGCTGTAGATGGTATTCCTCTGAACATGAAAAGTAGATTTTCTCGCTTTTATGATCACTAGTTTTAGTTACATAGCTAGTAAACTGACCTTTTTCCTCATACCAAGCACTATTTAACGAAAGATTATACTTCACATTCTCTTCAAAATTAATTTTTGATTTCAAAAGATTAGCCGTTTTGTTGTCAATTTCCCAATGAAGCTCAATTTCTTGATTAAATAATAGTTTAATATGCAAATACGATCTATCGAATTTTTGTTCGACGGATAAAAGCTCAATAAGTTTTTCTTGGTAAATTGACATAACTTCCCCCTAACTTTTATAGAAATCACTTCCGATTACACGTGAATGATATATAGTCAAAACCTGATTTGTTTATATATTTAATTTTACTGTTTTTTCTTAAAAAATATTAGTCTATTAAGAAAATAAAATAGTTCTTTTTAACACGCTGAAATATGACAAATATTAAATTATCTTTACATTTTAATTGTAAAGTACTGTAAAGAATTGTCAATTGTTGATTTTAAATTGGTTCTGGTGTCTTAAGTGAATATGTTTGTAAAGGGAATAAAGTACTATTTTGTAAGTTTTTGTAGGTAATAATTGGAAATATTGAAAATAAATGCCATTTAATGATTATTTTTGAAAATAATTGGATGAATTTCATTTACAGTGAATATTACAAAGGCTTTTTGATCAATATATGAATTTTGGAATTAAATTTTAATGAAATTGACAATTTATAAACAATGACATATTATGTTTAGTGATTAATAAACATTTTAACTATTTGTTTGTGAAATAATAGATAATAAAAGGTTGTGTTTGCCAATGGAAAATTTAGATGCTTTTTGGAATGCTGGAAATAAAGAATTAAAACAAGGGTATAGCGAAGAGAAGGATCATTATTCATGCCTACTTTGTAGTGAAAAGATTGAGAAAGGAATTGTTTACCAAGATTCAGGTGTTTTATATGAGGCTGAAAAATTTATGAAGATTCATATAGAACGTAATCATAATTCTGTTTTCGACTATTTAATTAAACTGGATAAAAAGTTGACAGGATTAACTGAACATCAAAACCATCTTCTAAGTCTTTTTTACCAAGGTAAGAGTGATGCCGATATTCAAAAAGAAACCGGAATTGGCAGTGCTTCAACAATTAGGAATCATCGCTTTGTTTTAAAAGAAAAAGAGCGACAAGCGAAATTATTCCTCGTGTTGATGGAGCTTTTAAAGGAAAAGGATCAGCATGCTCCAAACTTTTTGCCGCTTCATAAAACAGCGAAAATGGTTGATGATCGTTATAACATCACTGAAGACGAGAAGGAAAAAAGTTTAAAAAAATATTTTCCTGAAGGCGTGGATGGCCCATTAACTAAATTTCCATTAAAGGAAAAACAAAAACTGGTTGTTTTGAGAGAAATCGCTAAAAGATTTTCACCAAATAAGTCATATACAGAAAAAGAGATAAATGCGGTACTAACAGCTATTTACCATGACTATGTCATTTTAAGAAGATATTTAATTGAGTATGGATTTATTGATCGTAAGGCAGATGGAAGTAGCTATTGGCTAAAAGTTTAGTAAAAGAAAGGATTGTTATGAAATGAGTAGGAAAAAAGAATTAAAAATGCAGTATAAAGAAACGAAAGTGCAAGCAGGAATATACCAAATTAGGAATGTTAAAAATGAAAAAATATTTATTGTAAGTACTAAAAATTTAAAAACAATAAATGGAAAGAAATTTGAATTAGAGGCAGGGTCTTGTACAAATCAAGCTCTTCAACAAGAATGGAATGAATATGGTAAAGAATCATTTGTTTTTGAGGAATTAGAAGTTTTGAAAGAAGAAGATATTAGTCCATTAGGTATTAAGGGAGATTTAAAGAAGCTTGAGGAAAAATGGCTGGAAAAACTGCAACCGTTCGGTGAACGAGGTTATAACTCATTTAATGGTAAGGGTGATCAAGCTTGATTACATCAGAGATAAATCCCGATAGGCAAAAGGTAACAAAATTTACTTTATTACGTCCTATGATTCTGTTTCTAATTCCATTGCTTTTAAGTAATATTCTGCAGTCAATTGGCCAAGTTTTTAGCATGATTATAGTGGGGAATTGGCTAGGAGAAAATGCTCTAGCTGCAATTTCTGCTTTCTTTCCAATATTTTTCTTTTGGGTTTCTTTTATTATTGGAATTGGATCTGGTAGTTCAATTTTAATCGGTCAGGCATATGGAGCAAAGTTTGATGAGAGGTTAAAAGCAATTGTTGGAACGACTCTTACTTTTACTTTAATTCTTGCTGTCGCCTTAGCTATTATTGGTAATCTTTTTATTGAAGATTTACTTAAATTAATAGGGACACCTGAAAATATTCTTAATGTAAGTAGTCATTATGCGTCGATTTTATTTTGGTCAATACCAGTTTTATTTATCTATATGGTTTATACGACTCTCATGAGAGGTATTGGAGATTCGAAAACCCCATTTTACTTTCTAGTATTAAGCACGGTTTTAAATGTTGCCCTGTTACCGCCTTTAGTATTTGGATGGATCGGTATTCCGAGGTTAGGAATTTACGGAGCGGCGTATGCATCAGTTGTTTCAACGATTTTAACATGTATCGTTCTAATTATTTACTTATCTAAAACGAAGCACCCTCTTAGAATTGATTCATCAATTAGAAAATATTTACGAATGGATTTTGAACTATTAAAATTAATTTTAAAAATTGGTATACCGACTAGTATAAATATGGTTTTTCTTTCGATTTCAGAAATCGCCGTAATTACGTTCGTAAATCATTATGGATCAAATGCTACAGCTTCTTACGGGGTAGTAAATCAATTATTAAGCTATGTTCAGATGCCGTCAATCTGTATTGGAATTGCAGTATCGATTTTTGCTGCTCAGTCAATTGGTTCGAATCAGTTTGAACGATTAAACCAAGTTATTAAAATAGGTTTATTACTTAACTATGTGCTAGGGGGCATAGTCATTTTATTAACCTATCTTTTCTCAGAGCCAATCTTAAATTTATTTTTAACAAACGCAAGTACAGTTCACATTGCCAATAGTCTATTAATGATCACATTATGGGGATATTTAATCCTTGGCCATTCATTTATTTTGACGTCAACAATGCGAGCAAGCGGCGCAGTTCTCTGGCCGACTCTAATTAGCATTTTCGTCATATGGTGTATTGAAGTACCAGTAGCTTATCTATTGTCTCATTACACACATCTCGGAATGAAAGGAATTTGGGTAGGATATCCGGCAGCCTTTATAGTTGGCCTTTGTCTAAACTATTTTTACTACAAATTTTCTTGGAAAAAGAAACGCATTGTCCGCTTAATAAATTAATATATAGGGCTACCTGAAAGCACTATTAAGAAGTAAACCACGAGATAATTTCTTGTGGTTTTTTTCCCGTTTAGAAAGGGAAATAGACGTAGTTTCTAATTCGGGAATAAGTGAAACTATACCCTATCTTCGCCAATTTTTCTTTCTTTATTTCCACCTTTCTTAATCCGTAACTTAACGTATACCTTTATTGTTAGAGGAACATACTTTTATAGATGCGAACGTGAAAAGTATATAGAGTGATGAATTTCACAAAATAGTAACATTAGTAAAAATTTGATTAGAATAATTAATTCCAATGGACAATAAGATATTACAGTGTAGGGGGGATAGCAGATGGAGTTGGATAATGTCACACTCAGTAGATTACTAACAAGTATGACACTAGTATTTCACATTATTTTTGCAACGATTGGTGTTGGGATCCCATTAATGATTGCGATTGCTGAGGGATTGGGGATTTTAAAAAAAGACCCACATTATTCGTTGTTGGCAAGGAGATGGGCTAGAGGCTACACCATTACTGTTGCAGTTGGAGTAGTTACTGGAACGTGTATCGGTCTACAACTATCTTTATTATGGCCGAGCTTTATGAGAATTGCAGGTCAGGCTATTAGTTTTCCGTTATTTATGGAAACATTTGCTTTCTTTTTTGAAGCAATCTTTCTTGGAATATATTTATATACCTGGGATCGATTCAAAAAGCCTATTTATCATTGGCTAATTATTTTACCCGTAATATTAGGCTCGACCTTGTCAGCATTTTTTATCACTACCGTAAATGCATTTATGAATACACCACAAGGTTTTACCTTGAAAAATGGAGCAATTAAAACAGTCGATCCAATTGCCGCGATGTTTAATCCAGCGGCACCATCAAAAACATTACATGTAATCGTTACTGCATATGTTGCATCTGCTCTCATATTGACTTCGATCGCTGCAATTCAAATTTTAAGAGGAATGAATACAGAATATACACGAAAAGGTCTACGATTAGCGGCTACATTAGGATTAATATTCGCCGTTTTAACTGGAATAACAGGGGATGTCTCAGCAAAATTTCTTGCTAAATACCAACCGGAAAAGTTAGCAGCAATCGAATGGCACTTTGAAACACAGAGAGGGGCAGACTTTGTCTTATTCGGAACATTAGACGATCAGACCCATGAAGTAAAATATGAAATTCGCATTCCTAAATTATTAAGCTTTTTATCTTTTTCAGATTTCAATGCACCAGTAATTGGTTTAAATGAATTTCCAAAAGATGAGACCCCACCTTTATACATACATTATTTATTTGATATTAAGATGACCTTTGTTGGATTAATTATATCGATGACCTTTATTTTTGTTGTATTTTCAATTAAAAAGAAAAATTGGATGCACAATAAATGGCTATTACGTGGACTAGCAATGACCGGACCCGTAGCGATGATTAATATCGAACTAGGATGGATGATTGCTGAAGTCGGCCGTCAGCCATGGATATTAAGAGGATATATGAAGGTTTCAGAAGGGGCCACAACAGCCAAAGGACTAGGCGGAATGTTTTGGTTATTTTTTGTATTGTATGTATTTTTAGGAGTGTTTTGTACAATCGTAATTCGAAAAATGTTCATTCATAATCCACCCGAAGATGAACTTCAATATCGTTTAAAAAAATAGGCTTTGTTTATCAAGTTTGAACAGAGCTGATGAATAGGAGGGTGAGCTTCTTTGAATATTGAGTTATTAGGAATAATCGTTTTATGGACATTCCTATATGGATATATCATCATTGCATCAATTGACTTCGGTGCAGGATTCTTTGCTTATTACGGAAAGGTTACGAAGAAGGATCATTTAATAAGTAATTTAATTAGTAGATATTTATCACCAGTCTGGGAAATTACCAACGTATTTTTTGTATTTTTCTTTGTAGGGATTATTGGATTCTTTCCAAGTGTTGCGTTCTACTACGGTACAGCTTTATTAATCCCAGGTAGTATCTCACTAGTACTGTTAGCAATTAGAGGATCATTCTACGCATTTTCAAACTACGGTTCAAAGGATAATAAAGTATATTTATTCCTATACGGAGCGACTGGCTTGTTAATACCTGCATCACTTTGTACAGTTCTAACGATCTCTGGTGGAGGGTATATTTTTGAAAAAAACGGAGTCGTTCAATTTTTAGCTAAAAATTTATTAACAAGCATCTATTCATGGAGTGTTGTAATCATTGCAATCATTTCAGTTTTATATATTAGCGCTACATTTTTAACATACTACGCTAGTAAAGCAAAGGATGAAAGTGCTCTAGCAATTTTACGACAATACGCCTTATTTTGGACCGTTCCAACAATCCTATCAAGCTTCCTTGTATTTGTAGGATTACGAGATAACAATACTAGATTTTATCAAAATATTATTAACCATTATTGGTGGATGTTTTTACTTTCACTAATTTGCTTTCTGATTGCATCAACTTTAATTTTAATAAAACGAAACTACGGAACAGCTTTTATCTTTGTTATGCTCCAATTCTTCTTCGCATTTTTCGGTTACGGAGCAGCACACTTGCCATATATTTTAGACCCATATATAACAATCTATAATGGCTACACAAATCAAACGTCCGGAACAATGCTAGTAACCGTATTTTTATTAGGGTTACTCCTACTAGTACCATCATTGCTATTCTTATTTAAACTATTTTTATTTGATGCCGAATATATTCAAGGGAAAAAGTAGAGCGGAGGAGATGACATGCACTCTTCAAATAAACATGAAAAACGTTTAGTTATTTTATGCTTTATCGTCGCTTTAATAATGGGATTATCATTTATTAGTAAGTTTTTTCATTGATTTGTGGGGAGGTTTGCAATATTTTATTGTGGCCTCTTTTTTTATAATGGTGGTGTAGATAAATCGGGTGAAACTGCAAATAAAAAAGGGAAAACTGCAAATAAATTTAGCAAAGGTGCAAAAAAACTAATGGAACGGCAAATAAATTACCTAAGTAGCAATGATGTTGAAAGTGCAAATAAATCGGGTGAAACTGCAAATAAATCGGGTGAAACTGCAAATAAAAAAGGGAAAACTGCAATTAAATTTAACAAAAGTGCAAATAAACTAATGGAACTGCAAATAAAAATGGAAGAACTGCAAATAAATTACGTGAACCTGCAATTAAAAATATCAAAACTGCAAATAAAAAAGGTGAATCTGCAAATAAGAAGCTAAATTCACCTAAAATGAAGTCGATTTTACCTAGATTTACAATTTTAGTACGTTGAATATAAGAAAATAGTGTAAATCTAAGTAAAATCATTCAAAATATCATCTAGCAGCCACCTTAATTAGGCACTTTCTAAAACTTTTCCTTCTTTTACAAGGAGAGTGCGAGTCGAGACATTCTTTGCGAACTCCATGTCATGTGTAATGACTAGAATACTCATTCCGTCATTTGCTAAACTCTTCATAATCTCAGCAATGCCATTCGTTAGTTCAGGATCTAAAGCCGAAGTAGGTTCATCGAAGCAAAGAATTTTTGGTTGTAGTGCACATGCTCTAGCAATAGCTACACGTTGTTGTTGACCACCTGATAATTCGTTTGGATATGCGTTTGCTTTCTCACTAAGACCAACTTGTTCTAGTAATCTAATCGCTCTTTTTATAGCTTCTTCTTTATTCATTCCTAGTGCAAGCATTGGCGCTTCAATAATGTTTTCGATCACCGTTTTGTGAGGGAATAAATTATAGTTTTGAAAAACGAGACCGACGTTTTTTCGTACTTTTAAGAGATCCTTTTTAGATTTAATGATTTGACCATCTATTTCAATTGATCCACCATCGAAACCTTCCAAGCCATTAATGCAACGTAGAATTGTTGTTTTTCCAGCTCCAGATTGTCCTAAAAGGGTAACGATTTCTCCTTTATTGACTGCAAAAGAGACTTCATTTAATACTGTTTGTTTATTAAACTGTTTTGTTAAGTTATTTACTTTTAACATATAAGTCTCTCCTTATTTATAATATGAATATCGATTTTCTAAACGTTTAAATAATGTAGTTAATACTGCTGTTAATAGCAGATAGATGATTCCAACAAAAACAAGAGGGAGTAGTGACGCGCTAGTATTAGAAGCGATTTTAGCTACTCGAAGCATATCGTCTAGTCCAACTACATATACAAGTGCTGAATCTTTAATCAGCGTAATTACCTCGTTCGAAACAGGAGGTAGTACTTTTTTTGTCATTTGAGGTAGAATAATTCGTTTAAATGTTTGGCTGCGACTTAAGCCTAGAACCTCAGCTGCTTCATATTGCCCCTTATCAACCGATTGAATGCCAGCTCTGAAAATTTCACCAAAATATGCAGCGTAATTTAATGTAAACGCGATAATTACTGTTGTAAAGCGGTCAAACACAATTCCAATTAATGGTAAACCGAAAAAGATAAAGATTATTTGTAAAAGTAGTGGTGTACCACGCATTAAAAGTATATAAGAACTCACTATTGATTTGATTGCTGTTATATTTGAAAGTCTTCCAAGTGCTATAACGATTCCAAGTGGGATTGATAACGCCAGAGTAATTAAGAAAACCTCTAGCGTTACTGTTAATCCATCAAGCATGGAAGGTAATAAAGATGTAATTTGTTCCATGATCATAATCTCCTTTTTATTTCAAAGTACCGAACCATTTTTTATAAATTTTGTCGTAAGTGCCATCTTTTTTCATAGCATCAATTTCTTTGTTAATTTTTTTAAGTAAAGCATCATTGTCTTTTCTAACGCCGATTCCATATTCTTCTTCACCAAAGTTATCGTCTAAAATTTTATATTTGTCTTGTCCTCTTTTATTCATATAGTAACGAGCTAATGTTTCATCTGCGACAACTACATCAACACGCTTAGATTCTAAGTCCATTAAAGCTTGGTTATTATTTTCGTATAATACCGGTTTGCTACCATTGAAAGATTTTACTAATTTTTCATCTTTATTAACTGCATCTAAAGAACTTGATCCTTCTTGAATACCAACATTTTTACCTTTTAAATCTGCTTTTGTTTTTATTTTTGAATTTGCAAGTGTGATAATAACTTGTCTATTTTTTAAATAAGGACTAGAGAAATCAACTTTTTTCTCACGCTCCGGTGTAATTGAATAACCATTCCAAATTGCATCGATATTACCAGATTTTAATTCAGTCTCTTTCATTGACCAATCAATTGGTTGGAAAGTTACTTTCATTTTTTCACGTTTAAACACTTCATTTGCTAAATCGATATCAAAACCAACGACCTTTCCTTTTTCATCTTTAAAGCCCATTGGAACAAAAGTATCGTCTAAACCAACAACTACTTCGTTCGCATTTCGTTTCTCTTTTCCACAACCCGTTACAACTAATATTGAAATCATACACATGATAATTGCTGACATTAATTTTTTATTCATTTTTACTCTCTCCCTTAAACTATTCTTGAAAAACAAAAAACTCCCGACCTCTAGCTATATAGAATAGCTAGAGGACGGGAGTAATACTCACGTGGTTCCACCTCTATTTATTGATACCTCACGATACCAACCTCTTCAAGTGCAGCAATTAAGCTATACTCTAGCACGATAACGGGTGCAGGGAATCCGGAAACAGTCTACTACCAAAAAAGGGTTCGGTGCTCAGCTCAGAGATGTGTTCAAAATATTGTCTTACGCCCCTCGCACCAACCGGGAACTCTCTGTTTAAGAACTTAATATTTTTACTATTTCTCATCATGGCTTTTAAATTAAATTATTAATTATATTTGATACTGCATTTTTTAAAATCAAACTAGTTTGTTTTGCGATGAACAAATAATATTACAGATTACAAACAACTGTCAACAAATTTTATTTTAAAAAGCATAGATTTTGTCAAAATTTAGGTAGGAAATTTCTCGGGAAATATGGAAAAATGTCGATTGAATACTGATAAAACTGATTGGAAATGTAAATTATTATCTATTCACAGAAATAACATATACTTCATAAATTTGGATTAAAAAATATGATAAATTAAGAGTAAGAATGAGAGGAACAACGCTCGTTCTAGGCAGTCGAGTTGGTTTTATGTAGTTTTTCAAAGAAGTAGCCCATGCTGAGCAAAACTACAAAAAGAACGAGTGCTGTAACACTCGTTCTTGGCAAATGAATTAGCCAAGATGGTTTTATCTAAGTATTTCAAAGAAGTAGCCCATGTGAGCCAAAAGCATAAGGGCTATTTCTTTTTTGCACTAATTATACAAACAATTAATTCGATCAATGCAACGACAAAGGTTATTGCGATAAGAATAATTTAACAAAAAATTCAAGCTATCAAAGTATATCAAATGAATCATATGCTATAATAAATATATATTAAGAAAAGAACGAGTGCGACAACACACGTTCTAGGCAACTAAATAAGCCGAAATGGTTTTATCAGAGAATTTTACTAAAGAAGTAGTCAATGCGGTGGAAAGCATAGGGGCTATTTCTTTTTTGTTGCGTTAATAATACTAACTACTAATTGAATCAATACAACGACGAAGGTCATTGCGATGAAGATCAGTGTAAGTATTTCAAGTGTTTCCAATGGCATCACCTCCTTTCTACAAAAAAATGTAGAAAAGAAGATAAAACCATTCCCCTATGCTATTTAATTGCCTAATTAAATTATAATAAAATAGTTATATGTAAACTGAGGTTTTAGTCATTAAATTTAAACAATTTCATGAAGTTTTAGAATGATTACAATTTTGTTCGGTTGGTAAAAATTGAACAGAGTGTAGAAATATTAATATCTTGAAAATTATTGTATGATAGATTTATTCGAGTTTTTTAAGAGTGAAATATGTGTATATAGATCATTTAAAGTAGGAGAGTAGAATGAGAAAATTTAAGAAAGTTTATATAGAAATTACAAATATTTGTAATTTGAAGTGTAATTTTTGTCCGAGCCCAACGCTTGAGAGACCGTTGAAGTTTTTGGATGAGAAGGCATTTGCTCATGTTGTTAATTCAGTAAAACCTTATACGGATCATATTTATTTTCATTTGATGGGTGAGCCATTTTTAAATACAAAGCTTGGTAGATTTTTGGACATTAGTCATGAAAATGGTTTGAAGGTTAATATTACAACGAACGGTACGTTAATTAATAAAGTAAAGGATTTGTTAATTGATTCAAAAGGTTTAAGACAAATCAATTTTTCACTTCACAGTTTTGAAGCGAATGATTTAACGAAGGATTTGCATGATTACGTTGAAAATATTACGAATTTCATAAATGAAGCGAATGAAAAAAGCGATATGATTTGTGCGATTAGGCTTTGGAATATGGATAGCGCAGAGTTACAAGCAAGTAACTCGTTAAATATTGATATATTAAGATTACTTGAGGAAAAACTAAATTTAGATTTTTCTTTAAGTGAAAGGCTGCAAGAAACGCATAATATTAAACTGCGCGATAAAATTTATTTAAATATGGCAGAAAAGTTTCAATGGCCAGACATGGGAAATGACATTATCGATGAGGAAGTATTCTGCTATGGTTTAAGGGATCAAATCGGAGTACTAGTTGATGGTACTGTTGTACCGTGTTGTTTAGATAGTGAAGGTAAAATTCCTTTAGGGAACTTATATGAGACATCATTAGAAGATATTTTAAATTCTGAACGTGCTAGAGCGATTTATGATGGATTCTCAAGACGATGTGCAGTGGAAGAATTATGCAAAAGATGTGGGTATGCAAAACGACATAAAAAGTAATTTTTGGTAAAAAGCGCTTTCTTTTTAAAAGAAAGTGCTTTCTTTTTTTAAAGCGAAAAAAAGCTATATGAATCCTCAAAATTATATAGTAGTATAGTTTAGTCTGTTT
The DNA here is from genome assembly GCF_002556365.1 of Bacillus sp. AFS002410. NCBI lineage: Bacteria > Bacillati > Bacillota > Bacilli > Caryophanales > Bacillaceae > Bacillus > Bacillus sp. AFS002410. The sequence continues at coordinate 130,589 of NZ_NUEU01000005.1, read as the reverse complement.
AAAAGTTTAGGAGGATTTACATCAATGAAAGACGTACAACAAATTAAAATTACTACTGCGGATCCATCTGCAATTGGTTTATTCGGCTTAGCGATGGTAACGCTTGTTGCCTCAACACAAAAGTTAGGAATTACTGACGGTGTTTCATTAATTTTACCTTGGGCTATATTTTTAGGTGCAATTGCACAATTATTTGCGAGTATCCAGGATTTCAAACATAATAATGTTTTTGGTGCAACTGCATTTGCCGGTTATGCTTTCTTCTGGTTAGCTGTTGGTACTACTTGGTTAATTCAATTAGGCGTGTTTGGGGAAGCATTAATGAAAGCAGCAGATGTAAAACAACTTGGTTTTGCTTTTGTAGGATATTTAATCTTTTCAATCTTTATGACAATTGGAGCAATGGAAACACATAAAGTTTTATTTATTATTTTTGTATTAATTGATTGTCTATTTATCGGTTTATCACTTAGCACTCTTGGATTTATGGAAGAAGCTACACATACATTTGCAGCATATAGTGAATTAGGAATTGCAATTATGTCATTTTATGGATCAGCTGCAGCTGTTTTAAATAGTCACTTTGGAAGAGAGTTTTTACCAGTAGGGAAACCATTTGGTATTTTTAAAGCAAAATAATGATTTTACTGTGAACCTTTACTATTAGAGTAAAGGTTTTTTTGTTGCTAATGTGTTCGGATGAAGAAGTGTTATTCAACACCTATGCAAAAAAAACAATTTATCAACAAACTTTATCGTTTTATCAACAAACTTCACCTCGATATCAACAAAAAACACTACTATATCAACAAAGTTCACAGCTTTATCAATAAAGTTCACTAAGCGTTCGCGTTTTTCCACAAAGTCAGCCCTATCCTTCCATTTAAAATAAAAGGTTTTTTTATAAATATTTGTATTGTTTGGTTAGAAATGACAGATGATAATTGAAGGCTTTTAAATTGAAATGAAAGGTGGAAATACGTTTGACAACACTATTGTATATCACAGCGCATCCTCACGATAAGGCTACTTCATATAGTATGGCAGTCGGTGATGCGTTTATTGAGAGCTATAAAGAGGCGCATCCTAATGACCAGGTTGTACATATTGACCTTTATAAGGAAACGATTCCTCATATTGATGCTGAAGTTTTTTCAGGATGGGGGAAACTTCAAACTGGAGGGGCATTTGACACACTCTCTTCAGGTGAGCAATCAAAAGTTGGTAGATTAAATGAGCTTGTAACTCAATTTGCTGAAGCTGATAAATATGTTTTCGTAACACCGTTATGGAACTTTTTATTTCCTCCAATTATGAAAAACTATATTGATGCAATTTGCGTTGCTGGTAAAACGTTTAAGTATACTGCAAATGGACCACAAGGATTATTAGGTGATAAAAAAGCTTTACATATTCAAGCACGCGGCGGCGTTTATTCGGAGGGTCCAGCAGCAGGTCTTGAAATGGGACATCGCTATATTGGCACAATCATGAGCTTCTTAGGTGTACAAGATTTTAATGGGATCTTTGTAGAAGGTCAAAATCAATTCGCAGATCGTGCTCAAGAAATTAAAGAACAAGCAATCCAAAAAGCTAAGGAAGTTGCGAAGGATTTTTAAAATAAAGTAGTTTCAAAACTAATAAAAGCCCGCTAGGAATTTCGAGTTCTTAGCGGGCTTTGTGTATTTTCTTAAATTGAGGTTAGATTAGCTCTAATTATTAATTGTTTGAAGTGGATTGTAAGCGAAATAAGGGTTGGATTAAACAATATTAGGCATATATGATCCAATTCAGCAATATATCAACGGGATTTTGTGATATATCAATGAAGTTCAGCAATATATCAACGAGATTTTGTGATATATCAACGAAGTTCAGCAATATATCAACGAGATTTAGCTATATATCAACGAAGTTCACAACTTTATCAATAATGTTCAAAAAGTGTTCGTACCTATAACATATTAAGACTGCGTTCTTGGAGCAGGGTAGCTACTGACTTGATTTCATTTCATTTCATTATTCTCTGCCATGTCTAAATAATCCCATGAAAAAAGCCACAATATTGTTTTCGATTGTGGCCGCTCCTAAAGCTTACAAAGTCGTTTTATTCACTTTGATCTTTCCAAATCGGTAAATAAATCCGAAATGTTGTTCCTACATTTTCTTTGCTGCTTATTTTAATTTTGCCTTTGAATTTTTCAATTATATTAAAGCAGACGGTTAATCCGATTCCTGTACCTCTTTCTTTTAGTGAATAGAAAGGGGTGCCAAGTTTTTCGATTGTTTCTTGAGACATACCAATTCCTGTATCTATGATTTCAATAAGAGCAAATTCATTTTCTTGCAAAAGGTTGATTGTAATATAACCGGCACAATGCATTGATTCGATTGCGTTTTTCATCATGTTAACTAGAACTTGTTTAAATTCAATTGGATTAATTTTTGTGTAAAGCATTTCGTTTAAGTTTAATTGAAAGCCAATGCTTTGACTATTTGCCATTGAGGCTAATAAGTCAGTTACGTTTAGAATTTCTTTGTTTACTTCAGTGACTAGAATTGTGTCTGTTTGGGGTTTTGCTAGTGATAAATAATCGTTAATTATTATTTGGGCGTACTCTAATTCTTTCAACATAGTATCGACATAGTATCTTTCATCAGGTAGGATTGTTTTTGATTTTTGAAAAAGCTGTGCAAATCCTTTTACGACGGTAATTGGGTTGCGAATTTCGTGTGCAATTGTTGCAGCTAGTTGACCGATTGAATTTAATTGTTTTGCTTGCTGTATTTCTTTATAGTTTGCTTCTAAGGCGATGACTTTTGTTTCTGTTTGTAAAAATACAAATAAGAGTATTAATTGAATGGAAAGGAATTCTAATATATTACCAACAGGGTCTAATGCAATATATGAATATTTTTCTTTGAGTTCAGTAAATGAGATTAATAATACAAAAGTAGGTCCAACTAGTATGTTTAAGATCCAACCTATGTAAAATGCTATTCGGTTATATAAAAAGATCGTAAAGATTGGGATAATGGCTACAAAACTATACATTGTTGATGTGTCTGGGTATGTCCAAAATTTAATATAAACATATAGTGAAGCGATAGTCGTAAATAATACTTTTGAAAATGTGTTATTTTTTTTAACGAAATAAAATAGTGCAAAAATGACTACGAACATTAAGAATACTTGGGTCAGAAGTTCGATTGGATGGTCCTTAAAAGTTAAAGGAGAAAGTGTAATACCTACTAGTAATAAAGAAGTCAGTGAAGCCATGAAATAAATATAAATTCGTCGGCTTCTATTATTGTAGTACTCCGTATTTTTCATGTTTCAATCTCCATTCTAAAAAAGAAACTTACAATAATATTTTACACTTTTCAGAAAATTATTTATACATAAATTGTGATAAAAAAAGAGACCATCGTAAAAACCCAGTGGTCTCTAAATCATTTTGTTTAATTAATTAGTAAAAGAAACAGTAATCGTAACAATTTCTGAAGGGTTACCTGTTCTTATTGGTGGCCCCCAAGTTCCAAATCCAGAAGAAACGACAAAGTGTGATTGTTCTTTTTGTAAATATCCCCAATCTACTTCATAAAGCCTGCGCGTAATTAAGTGATTTGGCTTAAACTGGCCGCGATGTGTATGACCTGAAACTTGTAAATCGACACCTAGTTGAGTTGGGACTTCTAGGTGATAGGGCTGGTGATCAAGTAAAATGATTGGCTTAGTATGATCAATTCCTTCGAGTAATTCGTTTAATTCTAAACGCTTTTTACTTGCGAGGTCTTTACGACCGACGATATAAAAGTTATTTTCAACAAGCTCTTTCTCATCCAATAAAATATGAATGCCAGCATCTTTTAAATGCTCAACTAGTAAATCTAAATGCCCACCATAATAATCATGATTTCCAGGTACAGCATATGTTCCAATCCTCGGTTTTAATTTTTTTAAAGTTTCGATCATGTTTTCTTCAACAAAAGGAGTAATATCTTCATCGATAATGTCTCCAGCAATCAAGACTAAATCAGGTGAAATTTTATTAACTTTATCAACAAGAAACTCTAGTCTCTTATTCGTGACAAGTGTACTTAAATGCAAATCTGAGACTAATACAATTGATAATTCTTTATATTGATCATTAGGTTTATCAATATTTATATCATAATGGACAATTTCAGTGTTAATGGCATTTCTTCTTCCGATAGTAATAAGTAAAACGATGCTTAATACTACAATCGTTCCAAGGATCAAAGTAATAACATTCGCTTTTAAAGGGGTTAGGGCTCTTAATAATACGCCAACTAAATCTGCTGCGATCACCAAAAAAATTAAATAATAAAATATAGCTAACCAATAGGCCCCAATTTTATGTAATGGTTTAAAGAATGAATTAGGGAGTTTTCTTTTAAGAACTCTTGATAGGATATACGCAAAAGTAATAATCCAAAATACAATCCAATAAATTAATTTTATAGTTGGATTTGTCCATTTACTAAAAATAGTACTTAAATAAATCCATCCGTTAATGCCTATGAAAAAATTAATTAAGAAAAAGAAAATCATAACGAAAGTAATATTTAATAAGATTCTTTTATTCATAATAATCCCTTTCATGTAATAGTGAAGTACTTCTAGTATAAATGTTTAAACTTATAAACGCATCTATTTCGATCGATTATAAAGTTAATTTAATGTGACAAATATTAATCGACAGAAATTGAAAAAAGATGGGAAATGGTAGGACAAAATAAAGGATTTTTGGAAGTTTTGTCGTATTATTTTAATGTTAAACTCATTTTTGTAAATTTGAATTTAGTGAGGATGAAAACGTGTTAATCGAAAAACTTTTACTGCATGTTTTAATCATATTAAGTCCGATATTAATCTACAGTATTATTTATGAAAGACATGGCTATAAGGATAAAATTTATCTATTTGGCATGTTCCAAGCTGTAGCAGGCTTTCTTTGTATGGCCTTTCCATATCCTGCATATGGATTGTTTTGGGACTTAAGATATATTCCTTTAACGATTGCTTTTCTTTATTGCGGTTATCGCTGGGGAATTGTGACTTTTTTATCGATTCTATTAGCTAGATTTATTTTAGGCGGCGACGCTATTATATTTGGATTGATTAGTATTACCCTATCCTCACTGGGCTCATTGATTTTATTTAAATGGTTTTGGAAGTTTAAACCTAAACAAAGAATAATTGCAACGGCTTTAATTAGTTTATGGCCAGCTGTAATACAATTAGGAATCTTATTTACTTATTTAATCGTAAATGATATTAGTTTTAAAAGCGATTACAGACTTTTTGGTTTAGTTCTTATTTTTATTGTGATCGAGTTAATCGCCATTACTTTAGGAGCAAAACTAATTGAGACGTTAATTGAGAATAAAATATTACACAAAGAAATCCAAAAGGCTGAAAAGCTTAATACTTTAAGTGAAATGGCAGCTTCTATTGCACATGAAGTACGAAATCCACTTACGGTTGTTAAAGGTTTTCTTCAATTAATGCAGGAGAGTAAAGATAACCAATCGATGGAATATTTACCTTTAGTATTGAGCGAATTAGGTAGAGCGGAAGGGATTATTAATGATTATTTAAACTTTGCCAAGCCGCAATTTGATAAAGTAGAAACGATCAATTTAAAACAATGTGTTTCAGATGTAGTCACATTATTAGTACCTTTAGCATTGAAGCAAAATGTTAAGTTAAAGGGTGATATGGAAGCAGAAACATTCATCAATACAGATAAAAATCAATTTAAACAAGCTTTAATAAACTTAATCAAAAACGCAATTGAGGCAACTAGCTCCGGTGGATATGTACATACAAAACTATGCGAAGAAAAGGATAAAACAGTCATCACGATCAGAGATAATGGAAAAGGTATGACAAAGGAACAACTTTCACGCATTGGTACACTCTTCTATTCAACGAAAGAAAAGGGAACTGGAGTTGGAACAACGGTTTCTGTCCGTATCATTGAAGCGATGCATGGAACAATTTCATTCGAGAGTAGCGTTGATGAGGGCACGAAAGTAACAATTAAACTACCAAAAGTTGAATATAAAGTGAATGATTAATAGCTCAAAAGTAGAAATACTAAAAAGAGTAAAAAACGCTCAGTAGTATACTAAGCGTTTACCTAAACATTGTTCATTCTATTTCTTTTTTAGCAATCCAAATTGTCCAACGGTCTTTCTCTATGATTGGTGCTTGATGTTTAAGTTTAACTTCTATAAATTTTACTAAATTAGTTAGTTCATCATCAGTAAGTTCATGTAGAATTGAACGGCCTGTTCTAAGTAATAAATCCGTTTTAAGTGAATCTAGATCATTGTAAGTGCGTCTAGTTTCCCAAAGTTTTATTTCTTTTTTTATATGAAAACCAGCAGACTCTAATGCCGATTGCATTTCTTTGGAATCATATCTTCTAGTAATTTCTTTTGTTTTTAGTTTAGGATATTGGTCGAAAAAATAGCCTCGTATATGGTTATCGTCTCCTGGTAATAAGCAATCTTCTGGCGTTCGGTCTTGTACGATGAGGATTCCATTCTTTTTTAGTAAACGATTTGCTTCACTAAAACATTTAGTTAAAGAATCTAAGTGATGAACTAAAGCTCTTTCTAAAATTACATCATAACTAGAGGATGAGAGTTTAGTATCGTATGCGTCACCTTTACTAAACTTTATGTTTTTATAGTCTTTACAATTTTCAGCAGCTCCTTTAAGCATTTCCTCTGAAAAATCTACGGCTGTAACTTGGTTAACACTTAATTTAGTGAGGGCAATTGAATAAATACCGCCACCACAACCTAGATCAACCACGTTTTTTCCATTTAAGTTAATATTATCCTTCATTAGCTGAAGCCATGAAGGGTCAGCCTCTCGAGATGTATAAGTCATTTTATTTTGTGCATCGTGGAAGTCAATTGTCATGTAAATACCTCCCCTTTGAATTAATTCAAATTATCTATAAGAATAGTATAGACGACAATTTTACAATGAATAATATCAATAAGTTATAAGTATTAATAAGATCCTCTTATAAAAGGGTATTATTAAGCTTAAAGTTGAAAAAGGAATGATGAATATGGAAGGTACAATTGAACTATTTGAAAGCTTACGAACGGAATTAATTAATGATTATGATGCTACAAAGGGAAGTATTTTTGGACACAAAGGATTGAAGGTGCAAGGAAAGGTTTTTATGTTTTATAATGAGCTCAATATAGTCGTAAAACTAAATCCAGCGGACGTTGAAGCTGCCTTAAAATTAACAGGCACAAAAAACTTTGATCCGATGGGTGGGAAACCAATGAGAGAATGGGTTGAAATTCCTTACGGAGACAATCAACAGTGGTTTAATTTTTCATTGAAAGGCATGGCATATGTAAAAAGTTTAATAAAATGATGTTTGTACGAATCGCATTTTTGGGATTAAAAGGAATTATAGAGTTTTAATTTAAGGGAGAATGATTTAAGTGAATAATCGTAAAGTAGCAGTTTCCTGGAGCGGTGGGAAGGATTGTTGTTTAGCTCTAGATCAACTGATTAAAGATGGATATGAAGTGGCATGTTTAGTATCGATGGTTTCGAAAAAAGATGATAGAAACCATGCACATGGGACACAACTTAATTTTTTGCAAATGCAAGCTGATGCAATTGGTATTCCCCTTGTTATGATTGATTCGGCAGGTCAATATGAGGAGTCGATGATCAACGGGCTAAAAGCGATAAAAGAACAATTCAATCTTACTAGTATTGCATTTGGCACATTATATGTAAGTGAAGATCGACAATGGAATGAGCTAGTTGCATCCCAATCTGGACTTCAAGCACTATTCCCTGTGTGGATTACTAAAAATGAGTCTATTAATTTACTAAATAAATGGCTAATGACTGGATATAATGCAATTGTTTGTAGAGCAAGTGAGAGAATTTTTGATTCGTCTATAGTAGGTAGGACTTTAAATGAAGACTTAAAAGAACTTTTTACTAGTAAAGAAATCTGTCCAATGGGCGAAGGTGGGGAGTACCATACATTTGTCATTGACGGACCACTTTTTAAAGAACGTTTAAATATAATAGATTCGGAAATCATCTTAAATAGTGGGCTATGGTCTTTAAATATTAAGGAAATACATACGGACACTAAATAGAATAGTAAATTAAAAAACAAGTTGAAACCACTAAATCCAGTGATTTTAACTTGTTTTCATTTACTTTAACTCGTTTGAAGTTAAGTACCAATCAGCATATCGTTCAATACCCTCATTTATTGAAACTTTTGGTTCGTAATTTAAATCATTTTTGATTTTTTCAATATTAAGTGTATAGTCATAGGTTAAGAAATTCGCAATATGATTTGAAACTTTTGGTGGTTTTTTAGTAATCTTTGCTATCAGTTCAGAGCTTGTTGCAATGAATGAGAGTAGTTTTGGAGAGATATTTTTTGTATTTAATTCTTTATTCAAAGCTAAGAATAGTTGCTTTAGTACATCTATTAAGTAAATAGGTTGATCATTTGTAATATTGTAGTATTCGCCATTAAGGGCATGATCAGCTTTCATACAAGCAATAATCATATCGACAACATTATCTATATACGTGAAATCCATTAGAACTTGTCCACTATGAACTAAAGGAATTCCACCGTCCTCATTTATCTGTATAAATCTTCCAAAAATCGTATGATCAAAAGGACCAAAAATTTGTCTAGGTCTTAGTGAAATAGCTGGTAGTCCTTTTTCAATCGCATCTTCAATAATTAAATCTGCTAAATGTTTCGTTTTAGCGTAATAATTAGAGTGCTTCGTCGGGAGTGGACCGCTTTCTTTAACGTTTTTACGACTTTCATTTGTGAAATAAACACTTGGAGTAGAAATATTAACAAACTTTTTTAAGTTTGCCAAAAGTGCAGCATTCACAATATTCTTTGTTCCTTCAACATTCGTTTTTTCGAATTCAGAATAATCTCCAAAAGGTGCCGCAAGAGCTGCGCAATGAATTACATAATCTACATTTTTTATATTCTCGTTTAACAAGACGGAGTTGTTTAAATCACCTTTAATAAACGTAACATTACTCATATTGACGAAAAATTTAGCCGCTTCTTCGTTCCTTCCATAGGCTATTACAGAATACCCCATCTCGCTTAATCTTTTAGTAGTGTGTTTCCCTAAAAAACCAGTGGCACCGCTTATGAAAACCTTCATTATTCCACCTCGAAATAATTTGTTATCGCTCGAATTTTATGAATCTAGTTCCTTGAAATGTTAGTTTTCCTGAATCTTTTTCTACTAATTGACCATAAATAAATCCATCAACTTGAAATTCAATTCTGTCCCCAGATTCAATCTCAAGTGTAACATAATAATGTGTGTAAGACTGGCCGAGCTGGTTTTTATTACGCTGAATATATTCAATTCTTTTTGTAGCTATTTTTGCAGGAACCGTTAATTTTGGCTGTTTATTATTAAAATTCCATTGTTTTAATCCTTTTAATAAAGCGAAAAAGATACCTGCAAAAACGAATACGAAGATAATTGGAAAAATGAAAGCAAGAATTTTAAATGCATCTAAACCACTATTAAACGATAACACCAATAATTACCCCCTTTATTGTAAGGCTATACTATTAGTTTATTAAATTTTCTGAAAACAAATCAATATAAACTTATTTCCAAATCGCACCAAAGAAATAGAGTTTAAAAAATTTTAGTTAATTTTATTTACTTTATTATTTAAAAATAGTTATTTCGTAAGGCGGAAAGTAAAATTGTAAAATAATTACTTTTAGTAATCTAATAGAACTAATATCCAAAAAGCTTTTCAATTCCTTATGTTATCGCTAGTTTATTTCTGAAAACTTTAATTGTGACAGAATAAAAAACTAAGTAAAAGTTTCTGCCATTTTAGTAAATTTTTATTGAATTAATTATTGACCAATAATATCCATGAGAGTAGGATACTTTTTATAGAATCTATTTTTTAGTAGTTTAAAGGTTATTCCTAGTAAAATTTATATCTAGTTATGACTTTGGCGTGGGAGAGTTAGAAAGTTGAATTAGATCTAATGAGCTTCATTGAAATAATTTAATAGGAGTGATTAAGAAATGAATGTTAAAGATTTAGTATCTGTGTACAACCAGTATTACAATCATTCGAACTTACGTATATTTTTCGTATCAGGACATAATAATCAGATTGAAGAAATAACTGAGAATGAAGAGAATGGATCTCGTCAATTTGGTATTTATGTTATTTTATCTAGAACAGAAGCACAGTTAATTAAACTAGTATCATTAAATTTTGAAGACTTAGGAATCATTGAAGTGACTTTAAATGATGTAGAGGATCAAATAAAACATGACTGGACTAGCTATTTAAAGAAAGTAATAAGTTATTTAAAGCAAGCGGGATATCGTATTAATAGGGGGATGGATATATTGATTTACAGTAATCTTCCAAATGAAATTGGCTTATCTTCAAGTAGGACAATTGAAGCTTTAACAAGTACGATGTTAAAAACTCTATATGAGTAAAAAATAGAAACCACATCAACCAACAATTAAAAAAGTAACCTAGTAAACTCCATAAAAGATAAAATTTCCTCCTGTAAATTATAATATTTCAAAAACACATAAATAAAACTTAATTATGCGATTCGGATTTAAAGTAATTAAAATATGTAAAAAATTCTCCATATTTAATGAATAATCGTACAACCTTCAACTGTTAAAATTAACTTAATAAGTCCAATTAAGTTGGAAAGGTTACGAGGAGAGTTGTAATGACTACTATTAAAGATATTGCGGAAAAAGCAGGGGTATCAATTGCTACTGTTTCAAGAGTTCTGAATTATGACCCTGCACTATCGGTAAGTGATGATACAAAACAAAGAATTTTCGAGACAGCCGAAAAGCTTTCATATAGGAAAAAGTCTAAAGTAAAAAAGAATATTGCTAAAATCGCACTTGTTAAAGGTGAGCACGACAAAGAAGAGTTAAATGAATTGTTTTATATGCTAATCCGATTCGGAATTGAAAATAAGTGTGAGCAACATTCTTTACATATTTCTACTTTTTTTCATGGAAGTGAAAAGGGAATGTATGATGAGCAAATCCTTGGTGTTATTGCTTTAGGTAAGTTCGATAGTCACCAAATTATTTCATTGAAAAAAGTTTCGAAAAATATTGTGTTTGTTAATTTTTCACCAGATGAAGAAAAATACGATTCTGTCATAACTGATTATGAGAATGCTATTGTAAAAGTTTTAGACCATTTTATATCGCATGGTCATCAAAAAATTGGATACATTGGTGGACGTGAGTATGATCGAAATCAAAATCATAATTCTCGCGTGAAAACATATAAAAAGTATTTAGAAGAAAAGGGACTTTTTCATAAAGAAAATCTGTATTTAAGTAGTTTTACAGCAGAAGATGGATTTAATTTAATGAACAAGGCAATCAAAGAGCAAGGTGGAGAATTACCAACAGCTTTTTTAGTCGGATGTGACACGATGGCAGTTGGATGTTTAAAGGCACTTCATGAGGCAAAAATATCGGTTCCTGAGCGCGTGAATTTAATCGGAATGAATGATTTTGTGTTTACAAAGTATTTGTTTCCTAGTTTAAGTACTTTGAAAGTATATACCGAATTAATGGGCGAATCCGCTGTGGATTTATTGATGGAAAGGCTTTTAGGTAGGAAAATAGCTAAAAAAGTGATTGTTCCAACGACGTTAAAAATACGTCAAAGTAGTCTTTAAAGAATAGCCATTTAATTGTCATTTGCGAAATTTGTAAGATAATTGCTAAAAATGAAACATTTTGCTTTTAATCTTTACTCTTTTTAGTATAATTAAAAATTAAAAGGAGTGGGAACGTGAAAGTTGGGTATTTAGGTCCTGAGGCGACTTTTACACATGTCGCAGTTCGATCTGTATTTAAAAATGAAGAACATATTGCTTATTCTAGTATACCTGTTTGTATGGATGGTGTAGCTGAGGGAGAGGTTGATTTAGTAGTAGTTCCAATTGAGAATTCGGTTGAGGGCTCTGTGACTACAACAATCGATTATCTTGTACATGAGCAGCCATTAAAAATGGTTGGTGAAATCATTATACCGATTAGACAACATTTATTGATGGCAAAAGGACAGGCACATCGAGTGAAGGATATTGAGGTAATTTATTCTCATTCCCATGCATTAGCTCAGTGTCATACGTTTTTACATGGTCAATATAAATACACGAAGCTAGAGCCGGTAACTTCTACAAGCGCAGCAGCTAAAATTGTTAGTCAGCAAACTAATGAGTGTATAGCAGCGGTCGCGAACGAGTTTGCTGCTAAAAAATATGGATTAGAAATTGTTGCTTCAGATATTCATTCTAATTCTTATAATCATACAAGATTTGTCGTTTTACAAAGACAAGATGCGAAAGTAGAAGCAAATTATTTTGATTCTAAACAGACTAAGGCAACTTTAGTCATTAATATGCCGGAGAACCATGCCGGTGCGCTTCACCAAGTGCTATCTGCATTTGCCTGGAGAAAGATTGACCTTTCAAAGATTGAGTCTCGTCCGACGAAAACGGGATTGGGAAATTACTTTTTCATTATTGATGTTGAGATGGGCTATGATGAAGTATTATTACCTGGAGTTAAGCAAGAATTAGAAGCTTTAGGCTTTTCGGTAGATGTCGTAGGGAGTTACTCTACAATATCGCTATAAAAAAAGAGAAGGATTAGGATCCTTCTCTTTTATATTTTTTAATTTTACATTACTAGTAGTAATATTGGGGAGGACAATAATATCCTGGTGGGCAATAGTAGTAAGGATAACCGTAACCATAACCTCCATAAAAGAATGGGAAAAATGGAAAGAATGGACGGAAGAACGGACGACCAAATCCAAATCCAGGTCTACCAAACCCAAAGCCTGGTCTACCGAACCCAAACCCTGGTCTACCACCAAATCCACCCATTCCACCCATTCCACCATGAAATCCGCCTCCACCATGGAAGCCACCACCAAATCCTGGGCGATACTCAAGTTCATTCGACATGTATAACAAACCTCCTTTACTTATGAGTCTTACATATTTAAAATATGCTGGACAAATGCGGAAGGTTTGGGCGTTCGAGTTTAAAACTGTACTGGAAACATAGAATTCTTCAATACCCTTAATCGTTAAATAAATTAAATTTGCGAATACGGTATTGTAGGTTTTGTCTACTGATGCCTAATTTTTTTGCAGCTTTTGTAATGTTTCCGTTATGTTCATTTAAAACATTCATAATGTACTGTTTTTCATTATTTAATAAAGTACTTTTTAAATTTGAAGAATCCTCTGTCATATCTACTGATTTGACCTCTTTATTTTGACTGATTGTAGGTGCGGAAATAACATTTCTTTTTTCATTAAAAAATCTAGATGGTAAGTGTGTGGTAGAAATAGTTGTTTCATTTTCAACTAAGTTCATTGCACCTTCAATCATATGCTCAAGCTCCCGTATATTTCCTGGCCAGTTATGGTTTAGAAAGAAATTGGATACTTCCTCATCTAATTTAATGACTCGATGACCAAAAAGGCGATTGTATTTTTGAATAAAGAAGTTTGCTAATAATAGAATGTCTTCAAATCGTTCACGTAATGGCGGAAGAAATAATGAGACTACACTTAAACGGTAATATAAGTCCTTCCGTAAATGATTATTCGCAATTGCTTCGATCGGATCTTCATTTATAGTAGCAATAATTCGCACATCTAATTCTTTTTCACTCGTATCACCAATTCTTCTAACTTTGCGTTCTTGAATAACACGTAAAAGTTTAGCTTGCAAGTTCGGACTAAGTGAGTTGATTTCATCTAGTAATAATGTTCCACCATTGGCCTCTTCAAATAATCCCGGTTTATCAATTGCCCCGGTAAATGCTCCTTTTTTTGTACCGAAAAGAATACTCTCGATTAAGGTTTCCGGAAGAGCGGCACAATTTTGAGAAATAAATGGTTTTGTAGCTCTTTGGCTTGCGTTGTGAATACTTTGTGCGAACAATTCTTTACCTGTTCCGGTTTCACCAACGATTAATACGGAGGAAGAAGTTTTAGCCGATCGCTTAGCGTCCTCAATAATGCTCTTAAATGACGCGGAAGTTCCGATTAATTGTTCGAATGTATAGCGTGTATTTCTGTTTTGAAGAATTCCGTCTTGTACGGATTGTTTTAATTCAGTGACATCGCGAACCATTTCGATGGCTCCGATAATTTTATGATCCTTCATGATTGGATAAGTATCGTTGATTGTTGTAACTTCTTTTCCCTTATTATTGAAATAGGACTGTTTAATATTTTTACGAACTTTCCCTTTTTGGAGGGCTTCGAGAAGTGTACTTGATTGGTTTTTTTGAAACGTGAATACATCTAGAAGATTTTTATGTAATACATCCTCTTCATTCATCATTTCAATTTCCATCATTCTTCGGTTGTACACCATTGTATTTGCATCTTGGTCAACTACATGTATACCGATGTCAATTTCTTCTAATATTAACTGTAATAATTCATCAACAGCTAAAAAGTTTTGTTTATCATTTTTCATAAGATTCTCTCTTTTCATTATCACTGTATAAAAAATTTGCACTTCTAACTATTTTTGGTAAGATAAAAAGGCAGTTTTTCTAAATGTGCTAATTTTTTTTGTTACTCTTTTTTTTGCTGCAAATATTCTATGCATATTTTAATTAATTTTGCGCTTAAATGCAAAAATATTTTGCGGTAAATTGTAAACGGTATCATCATTATTGGTGGATAACATTGGATATAAGTACATTCTGTGAATTTTTCTGTATTTAACATGTTTGGCACGGAAATTGCTTATTCTTTTAGTAAGAAACTAAAAATTAATCAATATTGGGGGAACTCAAATGGCAACTAATTCTCAAAAAATCATTGACCAAACAAATCAATATGGCGCAAATAACTATCATCCACTACCAGTAGTAATCGCAAAAGCTGAAGGTATTTGGGTAACAGATCCAGAGGGGAACAGATATTTAGATATGCTTAGTGCTTATTCTTCTGTAAACCAAGGTCATCGTCATCCGAAAATTATTCAAGCTTTAAAGGATCAAGCTGACAAAGTTACATTAACTTCTCGTGCTTTCTATAGTGAAAACATGGGTGAGTGGTTTGAAAAAGTAGCAAAAGTTACAAACAAAGACATGATTTTACCAATGAACACTGGTGCTGAAGCTGTTGAGACAGCAATTAAAGCTGCTAGAAGATGGGCTTATGATGTAAAAGGTGTTGAAGATAACCAAGCTGAAATTATTGCTTGTGTTGGTAATTTCCATGGACGTACGATGGCTGCAGTATCTTTATCATCAGAAAAAGACTATCAACGTGGATTTGGACCATTCTTACCAGGAATTAAGTTAATTCCTTATGGCGATATGGAAGCATTAAAAGCAGCTATTACGCCTAATACTGCTGCATTCTTAATCGAGCCAATTCAGGGTGAGGCTGGAATTAATATTCCTAGAGAAGGATTCTTACGCGAAGTAGCTGAAGTTTGTAAAAATGAAAACGTATTATTTATTGCAGATGAAATTCAAACTGGTCTATGCAGAACTGGTAAAACTTTTGCATGTGATTGGGATGGAGTAATTCCTGATATGTATATTTTAGGTAAAGCACTTGGAGGCGGCGTATTCCCAATTTCATGTGTTGCTGCAAATCGTTCAATCCTAGGTGTATTTGAGCCAGGTTCTCACGGATCTACATTTGGTGGAAACCCATTAGCTTGTGCTGTTTCTGTAGCAGCATTAGATGTACTTGAAGAAGAGAAATTAGCTGAGCGTTCAAATGAGCTTGGAAATTACTTTATGGAAAAATTAAGAGAAATCGAGCATCCTCATATTAAAGAAGTTAGAGGACGTGGATTATTTATTGGTGTTGAACTACATGTTCCTGCACGTGTTTACTGTGAAGCATTGAAAAAACAAGGTTTATTATGTAAAGAAACACATGATACTGTAATTCGTTTTGCACCACCATTAATTATTTCTAAAGAAGATTTAGACTGGTCAATTCAACAAATTAACGAAGTATTTAGCCAATATAAAGCAACTGTATAAATGGAGCGATTAAAAATGACAACTACAATCCCACAAAATGAAGTACAAAACAAAATCAAAGAAGAAGGCAGAGAATTAATTGAGTCAACTCAAGAAGTAATCTCTGAAGCACTTCATAAACTTGGTTATTCAAAAGAACTTTATGAGTTATTAAAAGAACCTTTACGATTTTTAACAGTACAAATTCCGGTAAGAATGGATGATGGCTCAGTGAAAATTTTCACTGGCTATCGTTCACAACATAATGATGCTGTAGGTCCAACAAAGGGCGGAATTCGTTTCCATCCTGAGGTAAATGAAGATGAAGTAAAAGCTTTATCAATGTGGATGAGCTTAAAATGCGGTATCGTTGATTTACCATACGGTGGGGGAAAAGGCGGTATCATCTGTGATCCAAGAAAGATGTCAATATATGAGTTAGAGCGTTTAAGTAGAGGATATGTTCGCGCAATCAGCCAAATCGTTGGTCCGACGAAAGATATCCCTGCACCAGACGTATACACAAACCCTCAAATTATGGCTTGGATGATGGATGAGTATAGTAGAATTCAAGAATTTGATTCTCCAGGATTTATTACTGGTAAACCACTTGTACTAGGTGGCTCAGCAGGACGTGAAACAGCTACAGCTCAAGGTGTAACAATCTGTATCGAAGAAGCTGCGAAGCGTAAAGGAATCGATTTAAAGGGTGCTAGTGTCATTGTTCAAGGATTTGGTAATGCGGGTAGCTTCTTAGCTAAATTCATGGTTGAAGCAGGTGCAAAAGTAGTTGGTATTTCAGACGCACTTGGCGCATTATATGATCAAAATGGTTTAGATATCGATAGTTTATTAGAAAAAAGAGATAGCTTCGGTACAGTAACTAACCAGTTTACTGATGTAATTTCTAATAAAGAATTACTTGAAATGCCTTGTGATATTTTAGTTCCGGCTGCAATTTCAAACCAAATTACAATTGAAAATGCTCACAATATTAAAGCAACAATCGTAGTTGAAGCTGCAAATGGTCCTACTACTCTAGAAGCTACTAAAATATTAACAGAACGTGGAATTCTATTAGTTCCAGACGTATTAGCAAGTGCTGGCGGAGTTTCTGTTTCTTATTTTGAGTGGGTTCAAAATAACCAAGGTTACTACTGGTCTGATGAAGAAGTTGCTGAAAAGCTACGTGAAAAAATGGTGCGTTCATTTGACAGTGTTTATCAAACTTCAGTTAATCGTCAAGTAAATATGAGATTGGCTGCATACATGGTTGGTATTCGTAAAATGGCAGAAGCATCTCGTTTCCGCGGATGGGTTTAATAGATTAATAGGTTCGCTCCAGGTGGTTTTCCATCTGGAGCACTTATATTGTATTGACAGATAATAAAATCTATTTTTATAATTAAGTATTATTGCAATAGAATAATTTGTATGCGTTTTCAATTAGTATCTGAAAATTTAGTCTTAAAACATGTTAATTTAAAGCGTTTTAGTGTTCATTATGGGATTCGGGGGAGTCTGCATTCTGTTATATCAGAATATTTTAACTTATGCGCACAATTTGCATCTAGAGGAGGGACTTTCATGAAACAACAAGAACAAGGGTTAAAGAAAGAGCTTAAAAGTAGACACTTGTTTATGATTGCTCTTGGGGGAGTTATTGGGACAGGTTTGTTTATGGGATCAGGCTATACAATTAGTGAAGCTGGCCCAGGTGGAGCAATATTAGCCTACTTAGTAGGTGGATTCGTAATGTACTTAACTATGCTATGTTTAGGAGAATTAGCAGTTAATTTACCAGATGCTGGTTCTTATCAAACTTATGCAACTAAATATATCTCACCAGCGTCAGGTTATGTAGTTGGATGGATGGCATGGTTAAACTGGTCGGTAACAATCGGTTTAGAGTTAATTACAGTTAGTATGTTAATGAAAAGATGGTTTCCAGATGTACCGACTTGGATCTGGTGTGTAGTATTCGGGGTAATATTATTCGCAATAAATGCACTTTCAACTAGAAGTTTTGCTGAAGTTGAATTTTGGTTTGCTAGTATTAAAGTAGTGACAATTGTTCTATTTATAGTTTTAGGTGGAGCAGTAATGTTTGGCATTGTACCTGTGGAAGGGTCAAAGGCTCCAATGCTTTCTAACTTTACAGACCACGGCGGACTTTTCCCGAATGGCTTTTTAGCGATTATGGTCACAATGGTTGCAGTTAACTTCTCATTCCAGGGAAGTGAATTAGTAGGGATTGCAGCTGGTGAAAGTGAAGATCCAGCAAAAGCTGTACCTAAAGCAATTAATAACACTGTATGGCGAATTCTAGTATTCTTTATTTTATCAATATTTGTTTTAGCAGGCTTATTCCCTTGGGAGAAAGCTGGATTAGTAGATAGTCCATTCGTAGTAGTATTTGATAACATCGGTATTCCATATGCAGCAGATATTATGAACTTTGTTATTATTACAGCGGTTCTATCAGTTGCTAACTCAGGTTTATACGCAACATCACGTATGATGTACTCAATGGCTCAAAAAGGAATGGTTAGTTCGAAATTAGGAAAACTAACTAAAAATGGTGTACCTTTAAACGCTTTAACTTTTAGTATGTTTTTTGGATGCTTATCTCTATTAAGTGGTATTTACGCAGAAGACACAGTTTATCTATGGCTACTATCAATTGCAGGATTTGGCTGCCTATTTGTTTGGGCAAGCATTGCATTATCAAATCTTTTAGGTAGAAAGAAATACATTCAAGAAGGTGGAAAATTAGAGGACTTAAAATACAAAACTCCTCTATACCCAATCGTTCCAATTGTCGCACTAGTGTTAAATGTGGCTGTAATGATCAGCCTTGCATTTATCCCAGACCAACGCATTGCATTGTACTGTGGTATTCCATTTATGATTCTATGTTTAATCTATTACCATTTCTCCGCTAGACATAAGATTGAAAAGCATGAGCAAGAAGAAGGTAGGAAGGTAAGTTAATATTTCGGTTTTTGAGACTGATTTTATTAATTAGATAGAGCCCGCGAGGAGGTTAGGCTTCCTGGCGGGTTTTTTTGTTTTATTTGCGGTGTGATTGTTTTTTAGTAAATTTGGTTTGGGGTCGGTTTTTAGGGTGCATTGAAGGGATTTATTGGTGAATTAGCTATTTTATCAATAATGTCTATGGAGCTTTCGTGCTTTTTGAGTTTAAATATACTATATTTCAATGCAGAGAAGTACCCCGAGGTCGTTTATGCACAAAACTCAGCACTTTATGAACGAAACTTATTGATTTATGCACAAAAGCCACCGTTTTATGAACCAAGCTCACAAAATGTACGTGATATCAATAATATGCTAGCCGTATTTCAACGCACAGCAGCCACTCAAAAGGAGTCCAAGAGTTATATCAACAAAAATCATCATTATATCAACAAAAATCAGTAGTTTATCAATAAAAATCCCTATTATATCAACAAAGTTCACAGCTTTATCAACAAATTACACAATCTGTTCGCATTTCTGGCAAAGCACTTACAAGTAATCGTCACTCAGAAGGGGAAGCGGATCTACCTGATCAAGTGATAATTGAGCAGAGTTCGTAAAATATACGTGCCATCTATAATTCTCGCTATATTTCAACGCACCGAAGTACCCCGAGGTAGTTTACGCGCAAAACTCAGCACTTTATGAACGAATCCAACGATTTATGCACAAAAGCCACCGTTTTATGAACCAACCTCAAAAAATGTACGTTCTATCAAAAAATCCCTAGCCATATTTCAACGCACAGCAGCCACTCAAAAGAACCCAAAAATTTTATCAACAAAAATCATCGATATATCAACAAAAATCAGTAGTTTATCAATAAAAATCCCTACTATATCAACAAAGTTCACAGCTTTATCAACAAAATACACAATGTGTTCGCATTTTTGGCAACACACTCACAGTATTTGTCTCTCAGAGGGAGAAAAATACACAATGTGTTCGTATTTCTTCCAAGAAACCATCCCAAAGCAAAGGGGAGCAGCAACTTATCCACACTCAAAAAAAGAACCATCTCAAAAGAGACGGTCCTATTTTTAAAGCTTATTTATTTTTTTCAGACTCTGCACTTGTTACAGAGATGTCTTGTAAGTGACCTTGGAAGCCTTGACCAGCAGTTAGGTCGAAGCCTTTAACGCGTTTGTTAACTCCATCTAAACCGAAGCGGAATAGAGTAGGGATAACTGGTACTTCTTCATTTACAAGCTCTTGCCATTGATCGTATACGTCTTGACGGTATTTTTCGTCAAAGGCTTTAGCTGAGATACCTTCTTTTAATAACTTATCGTTATCTGGATTTACCCAACGAACGTAGTTAAATGGTGCGTTTTTCGCCCAAATTCCAGATGGGTCTGGGTCAGAACCTGTTCCCCAAGCTGCTGCGAAGATATCGATTTTTGGATTATCTTTTTCTACCATATCGTAGAATGAGTTGAACTCATGTAAACGTCCATCTAATAATTGAACATCTAAGCCAACATCTTTCCAAGATTGGATGTAGAATTGTGCTAATGGTTCAGCAATATCGCCACCGCTCATAGAAGCGAAGTTGATTTTGAATGGTTTACCGTTTGGATCTTCACGTAAGCCATCTCCAGTTACGTCTTTGTAACCAGCATCATCAAGTAATTGTTTAGCTTTTGCTGGATCATGAGTGTATCCTTTTAATGCTTTATCAAAGTATTTAGGGAATGATGGTGGAATTACAGATGTTGCAGGCACTCGTAATCCTTTGTATAATTTTTCCCCAACTGCTTTGTTGTCAATAGCATAAGCCATTGCTTGACGTAAACGTTTATCTGAGAATTTTGTATTATCCATTACGTTTACACCGTTTTTCGCATCGAAATGTCCTAATTTAAATCCAATGTAAGAGTAAGCTAATTCTGTTTTACCGATTAATTGGATATTTTTTAATTTTTTAGCTTGATCGTATTGGTCAGCTGAAACAGACGCGATATCGATGTCGCCATTTTGTAATGATGATGTAGCAATTGTTGGGTTAACAACTTTTAAAAGTACACCGTCAAGTTTTGGAGCACCATTCCAATAATCTTTGTTCGCTTCAAATTCTACAGCTTCACCTGGAGTGATCTTTTTGATTTTGAATGGTCCAAAGCCAATTGGAGCTTTACGAATTTGGTCAGATGATGCTAATTTATCGATTGGTACATTTCCTAAATATTTTTTAGGTAGTGGGTTAGTCCATAAACCAGTAAGTACTGATGGGTTTGCTTCTTTGAATGTAATTGAGATGTTGTGGTCGTCAATTACTTTTACCCCAGAGATCGATTTTGCTTTACCGTTATGGTAATCTTCCATACCTTCGATCATAGACATTTGTGAGTCATAACGTACACCAGTATATTTCGGGCTACCAATTACAAGGTAAGCGTACTCTAAATCTGAAGCAGTTACAGGGTCACCATTGTGCCATTTTACATTATCGCGAATTGTTAAAGTAATTGTCTTTTTATCATCGCTTAATTTGTATGTAGCAGCACCATCTTGGTCATAAATATAGTTTTCATCTGTTGAAAGAAGTGCCTCATCAAAGAATTGAAGAACTTGAGAATCTGGATCGCCTTCATAGAAAACTGTATTTAAAATACCTTCAAATGGCGTGTCAGATACTAAACCGTATTTTAAAGTGCCACCTGCGATTGATTTTTTGTTATTCGTTACTTTAATTGGGAAAGCAGCTTGATCTACTTTAGCAGTTGTAGACGTTGTTTTTGTGTCCCCGCCCTTACAAGCAGATAGAATTAACATAGATACTGCCATTGCGCTTAAAACCTTAGAAAATCCTTTTGCATTTTTCATATTTCCACTCTCCTTTAATGGTTTCTTAACCTCTTCTTTGTCTTGCATCAGCAGCACGCTTTAGCGCTTCACCGATGAAATTTATACTCAGCATGAGCACTAAAATCATGCACGATGCAGGTAGCCAAATCCACAGCTTGTTTTGTAAAACATCAGGGTTTGTTGCATAACTTACTAGTGTTCCTAAACTTGGAGTACTTTCTGGTAAACCAAATCCAAGGAATGTTAACCCAGATTCAATTCCAATATTTCCTGCTAGGTTTAACGTAAATGCAACGATAATTAATGAACTTACATTTGGTAAAACGTGTGAAATAATGATTTTCCAGTTCGGCGTGCCAATTGCTTTAGCAGCGGCAACATAATCTAATTCGCTTTCTGATAATACTTTTGAACGAATTAATCTTGCCTTACCTGTCCATAAAAATAGACTCATTATTAAGATGAAATTTACGATTGAGAATGTAGGCACAACAGTAACGAATACGATAATTAACATTAGTGTTGGTAAAGATAAGAAGAAGTCAATAATACGCATGACAACTCCATCAACCCAACCACCAAAGTAACCAGCTACTAATCCTAGTGCTAGGCCTAGGATATTCGTAATAATTGTGATGAAAAATCCGATTGTAAAGGAATTCCTAGTCCCAATTATTAGTTGCCCGAATATATCACGTCCCCCGTAATCAGTACCTAGCCAATGAGCAGATGAAGGGGGCTGATAGATTGATAGAAAGTCAACTTTAACAATTTGGTTTTGATCTAGTACAAGCGAAGTACCATACACGAATAATATTATTAAGCCAAGTAGGATAAGAGAACCTAAAGCTAACTTATCTCGTCTAAATTCTGCCCAAATAACACTAAATCCAGATGAACTTTTTCGCTTCTCAACTATATGATTTTGATTTTCGATTTTTAATTCCATAAGTGTCACCTACCTTAATCAATCCGTATACGTGGATCCACGATGCTTAGAATAATATCTGAGATTAATGTTCCAAAAAGTGTTGCAAGACATGTCATTAAAACAAGTGCATTTACAACGGTAAAGTCACGTAACATAACGGATTTAACAAACAGCTGTCCAATTCCTGGATATCCAAAAATTGATTCTAAAAATACTGAACCAGCTATTAAACCAGTAATCTCATAACCTAGAAATGCAGCGATTGGTAAGAATGAATTACGTAAAATATGTCTAGAATAAACCTTTGATTCAGGAACACCTTTTGATCTTGCAGTTCTTACGAAATCTTTAACTTTTGTATCAATAATTTCACTGCGTAAGTATTGAGAAATACCTACAGTTGAAATTAGTGCACCTGATAAAGTTGGTAAAACAAGATGATCTAATTTACTTACATAATAAGCAAATGTCCCATCAGCAATCTGAGGGTCTACGCTACCACCTGTTGGAAATAGGTCTAAATAAAATCCGAAAATAAATAACATAATTAATCCAAAAATAAAGAGTGGGGTAGCAAAACCTACATAGTTATACCCGGTTATTAGATTATCGGCCCAGGTGTCATTCCACCGTCCACTAATAATCCCAAATGGAATAGCTAATAAATAAGTCACAATAAATACGCATAAAGCAAGTAATACTGTATTGCCAATACGGTCGCCAATTACGTCGACTACGTTGATTTTGTGTGTATATGAAATACCAAAATCACCTTTTGCTACGTTTTTAATCCAATGATAATACTGAACATAAGCAGGATCATTTAAGCCCATTTCTTCACGAATCTTTTCAATTTCCTGTGGATTAGCTTTTGGGTTAATTGATCGACCAGTTAGAGCATCACCTGGCATGGCTTTTGCAAGTGCAAAGATTAGTATACTCAAGATTAGAAGCTGTGGAATCATGATGAGTATACGTCGGATGATAAATTTCAACATATTCGTTACTCCTTTCTATGGTAATGCTACTCGATGAGTATCTGATATTGCCTTTAAATCAAATGGTCGACCATTTTCATCAAAGTAAGAAGAAAAGTTTTGTTGGTATTCTTCTCGAACTACTTGTCTTGCAATAATTTTTTCTTCTCTAACTTCTGGACGAATGTCAGGTATTGCTGCGATTAAGCGTTTAGTATAGATATGTTGCGGGTTATTTAATATATCGTCAGTAGTGCCTTCTTCAACAAGTCTACCGCGATACATAACACCAATTCGATCACATAAATGGCGGATAACACCTAAGTCATGACCGATAAATAAATAAGTTAATTTGAATTCTTCCTGTAAATCTTGTAGGAAGTTAAGTACTTGTGCTTGTACAGAAACGTCCAATGCTGAAACTGGCTCATCTGCAACGATTAACTTTGGTTGTAAAGTTAAGGCTCTAGCAATCCCAATACGTTGACGTTGACCGCCAGAAAATTCATGCGGATATTTGTACAGAGACTCAGGTGATAGACCTACTTTATCTAGATAATAAAGAACTCTTTCACGCTCCTCATCCGGCGTTAAACTTTGAAAGTTTCTTAAAGGTTCTGCAACTAAATCAATAATTCGCTTTTTAGGATTTAGAGAAGAGTATGGGTCTTGAAAGATCATTTGAATTTCTTGGCGAAATGCTCGTAATTGATTTTTATTTAACTCTATTAAGTCTTTGTCTAAAAACTCAATACTTCCATGTGTAGCCTTCGTTAATTGTAAAATCGCTTTACCCGCAGTAGATTTTCCACTACCAGATTCTCCAATTAGGCCATATGTTTCGCCTTCGCTAAGTTCAAATGAAATTCCATCAACAGCTCTAACGTGATCTACAACTGTTCGAAAGATACCACCGCGAATAGGGTAATGTACTTTTAAGTTATCAACCTTTAATAGAGACATTTACGATCGGTGCTCCTTTCTCGTTCTTGAAATGGAAATGCTTATAACAAGAACAACGTACATAATGATTTGGTGTGACTTCGTGCAAGTTAGGTTGATTTTCATGAGCATAAGATTGAATCCAAGGAATACGGTGGCTGAATCGACAGCCGTTTCTAGGTAGTTTGTCTAATGGTGGCACAGTGCCTTCAATAATATGAAGTCTTTGATTTTTTGAATGAGTAGTAGGAATAGAGTTTAATAGTGATCGTGTGTATGGGTGTAATGGATTATTTAGTATTTCTTCTACTGAACCAGTCTCAATAATTTGTCCAGCATACATAACAGCAACTCGGTCTGCTACTTCAGCAACTACACTTAAATCATGAGTAATTAAAATGATTCCAAGTTTCGTTGTCTTTTGAATTTCTTTTAGTAAATCTAAAATTTGAGCTTGTATCGTTACATCTAAAGCGGTAGTAGGCTCGTCAGCGATAATGAATGACGGATTACAAGCAATTGCAATCGAAATCATTGCACGCTGTCTCATCCCACCAGATAATTCATGTGGGTACTGTTTGTAAGTAACCTCTGGTTTCGGAATACCAACTTGATTAAGTAACTCTAGTGCACGCTCTTTTTTCTGTGATTTTGATAAATCAGTATGGTAATCTAAGTTCTCTTCAATTTGTTTACCAATCGTCATTAGCGGATTTAAAGCAGTTAGAGGTTCCTGGAAAATCATTCCGATTTCCTTACCTCGAATCTTATTTAATTTACTATCATTTAGTGTTAGTAAATTCGTACCCTTGTAAGAGATTGATCCATTCATTTTTGTACGATTATTTGAATGTAGTCCAAGAATTGAGAGGGCTAGTGCACTTTTACCACAGCCAGATTCACCTACAATTGCGAGAATCTCATTTTCATGGACAGTCAATGACACATCATCTACAGCAGGATAATATTGGTTGTTTATTCGAAACGATGTCGTTAAATGTTCGATTTCCAAAAGAGGTTTTGACATATCGTATCTCCTTTCGCGATATCATGAGCAAATTGTTGGTTTATTTAGAATTTTTATAAGTATAATATTATTACGCGAATGTTTCAATACGGTATCAAAGCCTGTAATAAATAGTCCTTTTTAACTAGAATTTGAATTTAAACCTGTTCAACTAGTCAATAAATAGGGAAAATTTGTAATGGGGACACGATAAAAAGGTTGATATATTAATTAAAATAAGAGGCAGTAGGATTTGTTAATTATGAAAACGTTTACATTTATATGGTTGAAATAGTCAATAAGATGTGTTTGAAAAAAAGATAGAAAAAAGAAGAAGTTTGTCGTAAATTGTAAGAATTTTGTGGAAAATATAATATAGAGGGAAATTTTGTAGTTTGATATTCCTAGTACTTTATACCCGTTTTTATATAGGAAAATAAGAATTTAGTTAAAAAATGGGGGTCAACTAAACTATAATTTTAGTAAAAATATAAGAAAAGAAAAAACAGAGTGAAGTAAAATGGTCAACTCTCCAACTTACTTTACTCTGTTTTTCTTAATTTAGCCTTAAAGTTTTACAAATGATCAATTTAAATAAGCTGTTAACATCCAAACATGCTTAGCAAGCTTTTCTCGAATTGTTAATAATAAATCATGGGTTACAGAATCAGATTCAAGCTCTGCAATTTCCATACCATCTTTTAATTCTTCAATTAAGTATTTAAAGTCTTTAACAATGTCCTGTACCATTTCATCAGCAGTAACATTTGTATTCGCTTCTTTTATACATGAAGTATCAAGATATTCTCTCACTGTTCCAAGTGGCTTTCCACCAATTATTAACACTCGCTCCGCTAGCTCATCAATATGTAAACTCGCCTCGTTGTAAAATTCTTCAAATTTAGTATGTAGAGTGAAAAAATTTGGACCTTTTACATACCAGTGATAGTTATGCAACTTTACAAATAGAATATTCCAGTCTGCTATTTGCTTGTTTAGCACATCAACAGTCGTTTTTGAGATGGATGATGTTTCCATTAAAATACCTCCTCTAAATGATGTAAAAGATTAAAAAACCATATACACAATCTTAACTGATAATGACCGATAATAGTCATGGTAATATTTGATAGCTAAGACAACAATTAGTAAATTTAACGTTAAATTGGTAGGTAGCATTATATTAAAATAGAAAACCATCAATAAGATTGGAAGTTCAAAAAAATAAGACTGCCAGAACTAGTTAAACTGGTCTGCTATTTATTGAACGAATTTAATTCATTTTGCTACTTTTGAAAGATGTGTAATTGTTTTTGCTAACTTAGTTTTTGCGGAGTCTGAATATTCATAGGATATAGCCTTACCATAGTAATACATAGAATCTTTTGTTTGGTAGATCTTTATTGTGTAATATTTTATAGCTGAAGCATTATATAAAGCATTAAGTGTTGCTGTTGCTGCAGCCTTAGACCATGTTTTTTTTAGAAATTTTTCTGGAATATATGCAGATGCAAAACTGTATGTCCAATCACTTAAACTACTTATAACTTTTGAAGAACCAGTAAATGTATCAATTAATTTATAATTCATACTAACTCCTTCATTAACCACCACACGTGATTGTATTAACGGATGGCTTGGTGAGCCTTCTTCAATAATTGTTTTTGCCACAAGCTGTTGGTTTTCATCATATTCAGCAATCTCTGTCACACTAGAGAAAAATTCTTGTTCTTGCGCTTCTTCAATAACGTTTTCCCAACTTTCTAATGCAGTATTTTCCTCTGCGTTTACTGTAAATGGTAAAGAGCCCGTTAGTAAAAGTGTAATTGTTTCTTCATTTTCTTTCTCCTTTTAATAGAAAAATATAATGTATAATTTAAAAAACGACTGTTAAATAAAGGTGGTAAGAATCTTGAAAAAATATAGGGTATTGATTATAGCCCTTTTTTTAATGATTTTATTATTTTTAATAATAAACACATTTGAAGTGCTGAATGATCCAACACCTATAAGAAAAATAGGTTTTGTATTTTTTACAATGCTTTGGATTTACGGAATCTATCAAAATAGAAAATCATTAATGAAAGTAAGTGCTATGGTATTCTTTTATATTTTACTAATTGTTTGGGGTAATATTATTTAAATAACGTAACTGTAACCTATAAAATATCGTTTTCTTTTCATAGATAAGGAATAATATTCCACGTTCAAAATTGGTACCATTTATTGGTGTCGTTTCAAAAACTTACTGATAAAATATACACTAAAAATAGTGGACGAGGATTCCATTTCTTTACCGGAGTAAGGGATAAAAAATGGAATCTCTTATCATCGTTAAATCAAAAGACCGAATATTAATTTCATACCAAGCCAAACTGCCTTGGTCTGAAATTAATATTAAGGTCTTTTTCTATTTATTTTCACAAAAAAAGGCACCCATCTGTCAGACATCCCGACAGATGAGGCACCCAGTTTACGATTTATTAAATAGCATGAATTTATGATTATTTAATTGATTGAAAACACAAGTCAACAGACTTAATTCATTTAATAAAACGAACACGCTTAAGTTATGAATGCAGATTTACATTGTGAGGGGAAAGCTTAGGATCAATTCTAACTGCATCATCCTCATTAAACGCATTTTTTAATACTAAGAAAAATGAACCAATCATACCTAAAAGAATAATCACGTAAAAGAAAAAGATGAGCACATCGTAAGCCATTGTAAATACCCCCTTCGAAAATTTTCTGTATTTTATATATATGATTGAAGAAAAGGACAGATAACTAAAATTCACAAAGTGTTCAAATTTTAGAGGAATATTTTGATTTGGGCTTGGGGTAACTGGGTGAAGGAGGGGGGATAGGTACTTTGTGAGTGAAAGTGGTTCGGGCCCTAAAGGGGTGCTGCTTTGTGTTGAAATACAGTGTGGGGGGAAATTGAAAAAGCGAACACAGGGTGTACTTTGTGCATAAAACGTTGATTTTTGTGCGTAAATGGGTGGGATTTGTTCATAAAGTAGAGGTTTTTGTGCATAAAAGTGTTTCGGGGCTCTAAGGGGAGCTGCTGTGCGTTGAAATACAGTGTGGGTAAATTGAAAAAACGAACACAGTGTGAACTATATTGATAAAGTTGTGAACTTCGTTGATATAATGCTTATTCTCGTTGATATAATGCTTATTCTCGTTGATATAATGCTTATTCTCGTTGATATAATGTACAATCCCGTTGAAAAAGTGCAGATCCTCGTTGATATAATGTACAATCCCGTTGTTAAAGTGCAGATTCACGTTGATATAATGCTCAATTCCGTTGAGATATGACATCGGCCGTTAATTAAGTGCCATTTTATTGATATATTGCTAAAAACTGGCCCAGTTCGAGAATATACTAACCAAAACAAACAAAAAATCACAAGCTAAACTTGTGATTTTCAGTCTGAATTTATTTTTTCTTCCTATATAACTGTGTTAAGCTGCTTGATTTCGATTTTTCTTAACGTTAACAAGAATCGGTGCTGAGGAAAGTAAGATAATTAATAAAACAGCACTAATTATAAATGAAGGAACCATATACCAAGCGTTATATACTAATGAATAAAGTGAAACCGGAGTGCCTTTTGGTGCGTATGAGCCGTAAAATACAACTCCTGCGATAAAGTGGCAGATGAAACGAGCTAGTGAGCCGATAAATGTTCCTATAATAATGTAAACTGCTGCGCTTGTTTTTTTGCCGTTTGCTAAGTTGTTTTTTACTTGTTTAAATACGAGACCTGCTAAGCCTATGCTTGTAAATGCTGCGATATAGTCTAAGAATATTTGTATTGGATGTACATAATAAGGTTTTGTGATTAGTTGTAGAATTGCTAGTAATAGTCCAGTAATTAGGCCTTGTTTTAATCCCCAACGGAAAGCGATTAGGAAAACTGGAATCATTGTTAGTGATACGGATCCTCCTTGAGGTGCAGTAAATAGTGGTAAGAAGTCGAATACGATTGCAAGTGCTGCACACATCGCTATTTCTGCCATTAATTGAATCTTTGATGTCTTCATTTATATTTCCCCCTTTATTCGTGGACAACTTATGTAGTGAAACACTTTTTTGAGAGTCGTTTCCACAGTTTGGGATTTCGAGTTGAAATACATAAAAAAGCAACACGGGTAGCATGATGATCCCAGTGTTGCTTTTCATCGTGCCACATCCCTACGTTAGTATTAACTAACAGGTTCGAAGGGTAAGAATAGCTATTCTATTCACTCTCAGCCAATTGGCTCCCCTTGTGGATCAGCGTACATTTAGTTGTCTCTACTAAATATAGTCAAGGTGGTTTAAAAATACAATTAATTTATCTGTAAAAATTAAATTTTTTACGCTTTAATTAAAATTATTTTTAAAAAGTAAGTGTAAACATAGCTATTATGTAAAAAATAAGCATTATAACTTTTATCTTATTTATACTGTCCATAAATTATTCACAATAGCTTGCTTTTCATTTTAAAATATACCGTGGTAGAATGAATACGGAACAAACAGCTAATTTTTGGTAGAAGTGTAAATAATTTGAAGGAGACATCGAGATGATACAAGTATTATTTGTCTGTTTAGGTAACATCTGTCGTTCGCCAATGGCTGAGGCTGTTTTTCGTCATTTAGTGACAGAAAAAGGGTTAGAAAAACAATTTATGATAGACTCAGCGGGTACTGGGGATTGGCATTTAGGTCACCCTCCTCATAAGGGAACACAAGGATTATTAAGCGAAAAGGGTATAAATTGCGAGGGTATGAAAGCTCGAAAAGTGACAGATAATGACTTTAAATATTTTAGTTATATTGTTGCTATGGATGCACAGAATAAAGAGGATTTAGTGAATTTAGCAAGAAATAATTGTATAGGAGAGATTTCACTACTTTCAGATTATGTTCCAGCATCAATGTGGAAGGAAGTGCCTGATCCATATTATACGGGTAATTTTAATGAAGTATATGACATCGTAACTGAAGGATGTTCACATTTACTTCAACATATTTTAAAGCAACACCAATTAACAGTTTAGAGGAGGATGTAGAATGTCAAAACGTAACAAAGCTTTACGCAATATTCTAGTCGGAGTCGCAATTGGTGCAGGAGTTTCCTTACTTAACAAGGAAAATCGTGAGAAAATCTCACGTAAGGGAAGAAGCGTTACAAACAAATTAAATCAAATTAAAGAAGATCCAGAAATCGTAAAAGGTGCTGTAAGAAATCAATTGAGAGTTGTTCAAAGCTCAGTTGAAAAATTAGAAGGTAATGTTCAGCTTGTAAAAGACAAGTGGATCGAAATTAAAGATTCTACATTAAATAAGTTCGATAAAGGATCTACAAAGGTTTCTGAGAAGGCTGTTGAGGCTGTTGAAGAAAAAATTGAAGATTCAATCGATCTAGAAGAAGGTAAATCGCAAATTTCAGCGACTTCTCATGAGGTAACTCACGAGAACGAATCTTCTGAAACAGATGAGCAGTTAGAAGCTTCTCTTGAAGGTATTGAAGATATTACTGAAGAAAATGCAGATGAAGTACAAGAGAAAGTTGAATCAATTTTATTGGCAGGTAGTACATCTAAAGAATAACAATTGAAGGTGTCAATTTGATTAACAAAAAAAATTCTATTGTAGCATTTGGTTGGGATTTAACGAAAAAGTGTATGGAAGACGAAATAGCATCTCGTTCAGCAGAGCTAGCATATTATCTAATGCTATCTCTTTTTCCATTTCTAATTGTTCTAACACAGGTTATTACCTTTTTACCACTCACTACTGATGAGATTATGTCTTTCTTAAGTCAATATGCTCCACCAGATGCAATGGCAATTATCAAAAGTAACTTACAATTAATAATTGGTCAATCACATGGTGGCGTGTTATCAGTAGGGGTAATCGCAACACTTTGGGCGTCGTCTAATGGTATTAATGCAATCATTCGAGCACTAAATGATGCTTATAATGTAGAAGATAAACGAAATTACTTTGTTACAAGAGGGGTTTCGATTATTTTAACAATTATTATGATTTTTGTGATCGTGTTTGCGTTATTAATACCGGTATTTGGAAAAGTTATTGCCAAATTTGTATTTGAATTTTTAGGCATATCAAATGATTTCCTTTATACTTGGAGCATCATTCGATGGACACTAAGTTTTGTAATCTTGTTAATTGTATTTACTGTTTTATATTCAATTGGACCGAGTAAGGTTGTCCACATTAAAAAAGTTTTCTTTGGATCACTTTTTGCAACTTTAGGATGGATTATTTCTTCGTTTGGCTTTGCCTTTTATGTAGACAATTTCGGCAATTTCACAAGTCATTATGGAAGTTTAGGTGGAATTATCGTTTTAATGATTTGGTTTTTCATATCGGCGATGGTTGTCATAATTGGCGGTGAATTAAATGCTTTAATCAAAGAACGACAATATGGCAAGATCAAACCTAAACCTAAATTAATTGACCCAAAACAGCAAGGCCCGAAATAGTTTCTTCTATAATAATGGCGTTTTCTTCCATGAGTAGTCTTTTTTTAAACAGGTAAACTAAAAAAGACTTCAATAAAGGGAGGAAAATAAGTATGAGTAACAATAAGAAAAATCATAATGATAAATCTAATAAGAAGCAAAAAAGTAGCTCTCATCCAAAGAACAAAACGAGTGGATCTGCAAACGGACATAATGATTATCATTAATATTTAGACTGAAGAGAAAATGCGCACTTTGCCTGCTTGCATTGCTCATTACCGTCAATTCAGTCAAAAAAACGCATCGTACAGTATGAGTACGATGCGTTTTTTTTTAATCTCTTAATAATCTTAATGAGTTAAGGATAACTAAAATTGTGCTACCCTCATGACCGATTACTCCATAAGGGAGGTCAATGATTTGTAGGAAATTCGAGCAAATTAGAAATGCGATTACTGTAAGAGAAAAGATAATATTTTGCTTTACAATTTTGTTCATACGTTTTGATAATGTGATCGCTTTTGAAATTTTTGTTAAATCGTTTTTCATTAAAACTACATCAGCAGTTTCTAAAGCTACGCCAGTTCCGCCACCCATTGCAATTCCAACATTAGCAGTCGCAAGAGCAGGTGCATCATTTATTCCGTCACCAACCATTGCTACTTGGCCATAGTTTTCTTTTAGCTTTTTAACAATCGATACTTTTTCATCCGGTAGACAAGATGCGAAGTATTCATTGATTTCACTTTCTGCAGCAATCGCTTTTGCAGTTTGTTCAGAGTCACCTGTAATCATGACTGTTTGAACACCTAGTTTATTTAAAGTAGATAAAGCCTGTTTTGACTCATTACGAACTAAATCTTTTAATGAGAAAATCGCAACGACTTGATCCTCAGTACCAACATAAACAATTGTTTTGCCTTCTTGTTCCCACTGTTGTTCAAAATGTAGTAATGGATTTTGTTTCATCGTAACGAATTCTTTTTTACCAACTTTGTATTCCGTACCATTTAAAACAGCAGAAACACCGAAACCAGGATGGTCATCAATTTGTTCGAAAGATGATGAAACTGTGATTCCTTCCTTCGTCGCATAATCAACAATAGCTGCAGCTAATGGATGAGTTGAATATCTTTCAATAGAAGCAACGATTGATAATAACTCAGTTCGATCTAAATTTTCTACTTTTTCAAAACCTGTAACTTCTGGTTTACCAATTGTTAATGTACCAGTCTTATCGAACGCAATTGCCTTTAAAACACCTAAACGCTCTAAATGAATACCACCCTTAACGAGAATTCCAGATTTTGCTCCATTTGAAATTGCTGATAATACAGCCGGTGTAATGGAAGCTACAAGTGCACAAGGAGAAGCAACAACTAATAAAATCATTGCTCGATAAAATGTTGTCGTCCATGACCAATCCAATGCAAAATGCGGTAAAAACATCATAAACAGTACGACAATTAATACACCTTTAACATAAACCCCTTCGAATCTCTCAATAAATTGCTGAGAAGGGGTTTGTTCACTTTGAGCTGTTTGAACAAGATTAATGATTTTTTGGAAAAGAGTCTCATCACTATGCTTAGTAATCTCAACAACAAGCGTACCCTTAATATTAATTGTTCCAGCAAAAACTTCATCCTTTAAATTTTTAACGACCGGAATCGATTCACCAGTAAGAGCTGATTCATCAACTAAAGTTTCACCTTTAATAATCTGACCATCAGCAGGAATACGCTCCCCAGCTTTAATCAAAATCGAATCTCCAATGCTTAAACTTTTAATGCTAACAACTTCTTCAACATCACCAACTAAACGAATCGCCGTTTGCGGCTGAATCGACAATAAAGAAGAAATCTCTTTATTTGTCTTATTTAACGTATACGTCTCAAGCGCGCCACTTAAAGCAAAAATGAAAATCAGAACGGCACCCTCAGTCCAATATCCAATTGCAGCCGAACCAACAGCAGCAATGATCATTAACATTTCTACGTTTAATTCCTTTTCAGCAATCGTATCCTCAATACCTTCCTTTGCCTTCGCATACCCACCAATACAAAAAGCTAAAACATATAATATAATCGACATCATCGAATGTTCTTTTGTTCCGAATGAAGCAACTAGAATTAAAGCACCAGAAACTAAAGCAGCAATTAACTCACCATGCTTTGAAAGAAACGTTGAAGAATCCACATGCTCGGCCTCATATGTAGTATGAATCGTTGAAACTTTTGGACTTGCCTCCATAATAAATACCCCTTTCATATTATCAATTGAGAAAAATAATCAAATTCACTACCCTTATAAAACGACGAAAGCTGCCGTCCTAGGACAGCAGCGTACATTTTATAAAGACTTACTATTTATTTAATCTCTAAGTTGTTTATTTACTTATTTAAAATTATTCTTATTAACTATATATTAACACATTAGTTTAATTGTGATGAAAAAATTTGCTTATTGGATTAAAAAATTTTTAATGTTTTTGATTTGGAGTGTGAGGGGGCGGGGCGAACAGGGTTTGAAAGAGTGGATCCTGGTAAAGATGCGAACAGAATTTGAACAATATGGATAAAGTTGTGAACTCCGTTGATATATAAGCTTTACTCGTTGATATAGTGTGTAAGGTCGTTGATATATTGTTGATTCCCGTTGATATATTGAGAAATTGAGAAATTCATTGATTTAACGCTAATGAATTCTGGGCAATCATTTGAAAAACAGTCACAATTCGTAAGGAAAAGCTACCTAGTTTCATTAGATAATGAAGATGTAGTGATAAAAGTGTAGAGGAGTGATGTTTTGATTGTTAAAGAGAGAAAAACACCATTGATTTTAAAGAAACTGGAAGCTCTTTTAAGGAGGTTGCCAAGTAATCATCCAGCTAGATACAAAATTGAGAGTGATTTTATGAAAATGAAGGCAGGATTTACAGGTGAGAAAAAAATTGATTTCTACTTAGAGCTATTACCCAAAGACGAGTTCAGTATTTTACATAATATAAGATTAAAAAATGAAGAAAATCATTTCTTTCAAATTGACACTTTGCTGCTAACTTGCAATTATATTCTTATTTTAGAAGTGAAGAATATACTGGGGAATATTATTTTCGAGAAAGACTTCAATCAATTTATACGAATTCACGATGATAAGGAAGAGAATTTTCCAAACCCTATTTTACAAGTAAATCGACAACAGAAGCATTTGCAAACTTTTCTTCAAAAACTCAAATTAGTTGTTCCTCCAATTTACTCATTTATCCTGATTAGTAATTCTTCTTCAGTTATAAAAACCACACTTCGTAATAATAAGATTCTAGAAAACGTATTTCATACAGAGCTCCTACCATTAAAGGTACAAAAACTTAATGAAATCGTAGAAAAGCAGTCCCTTTCAAGTAATCAAATAAAAAAAATTTCTAAAGCTCTATTAAAGTACCATGTTTCATTGAACCCGAATGTGTTTTAGAAATATAACATATTAGAAAACGAAATTCTTAAAGGGGTAATTTCCCCTAAGTGCAGTAATCAAATGAAGCGTCAATTGGGGCAGTGGAATTGTGTATGCTCATACAAATCAATAGATGCTCATAAGCAGGCATTATATGATTTTGCATTTTTAATTAATGAAACAATTACGAATCAACAATGTAGAGAATTTTTACAACTATCATCCGGTTCAATTGCCTCAAATTTATTAAAGTCGTTAAATTTAAAACAAACAGGACATAAAAAAGGTACAAAATACTTGTTTCGATTAGAAGACTAATTGGGGTAGACGAGCTCGGAAAAAGCGAACAAAATTTGAACTATATTGATAAAGCTGTGAACTCCGTTGATATATTACAATCTCCCGTTGATATAATGGGTGACTCCGTTGATAAATTGCTTTTCCTCGTTGATATACGGCTTTTTATGTCAAAATAATGCGCAAATCCGTTGATAAAGTGCTTCGCTTCGTTGATATAATGCGCAAATCCGTAGATAAACTGCTTTCCTTCGTCGAAATAATGCGTAAATCAGTCGATAAACTGCTCTCCTCCGTCGATTTAATACACAAATTCATAAACAAAACCCCAATCCACCCCAAACATACCCTCAAAACTCAAAAACAAATAGATAGAATCCCCAAATAAATGATAGAATAGACTGTATTTATAGAGAGAAAAGGCATATGGAGGGAAGCAATGTCAGCTAAGAGATTTTTTACGCATCCTTTGGGAGTGATTGGGTCGGCGGTTGTTACGACTTTTTTGTGGGGGAGTGCATTTCCGTTTATTAAGTTGAGTTATGCGCATTTGCATATTGGGAAGAATGAGATTTGGAAGCAGATGATTTTTGCTGGTTATCGTTTCTTTTTGGCTTCTTTGTTGATTTTGGTCATTTTTACTTTAATAGGAAGAAAGTTAACTTTTAGGCGAGATACTTTTTTTGTTGTGGGGAAAGTTGGGTTGTTTCAGACTTTTTTACAGTATGTGCTGTTTTATATAGGGTTGAGTTTTTCTACGGGGGTTCAGGGTTCGATTATTGCTGGGACTACTTCGTTTTTTCAGCTTTTGGCTGCGCATTTTATGTATAAGAATGATCGGTTAAATTTGCGTAAGATTGTTGGTGTAACGGTTGGGTTTGTTGGTGTTATTATCGTTAATATAACGAAGGGGACTCTTTCTTTACATTTAGGGATTGGCGAGATTTTGTTATTGTTTGCAATGGCTTTTGGTGGGTATGGTAATGTGCTTGCTAAGGAAGCTGCAAAGAAAGTGGATGTTGCTTATTTGACAGCGTATCAAATGATGATTGGTTCTGTTGGTTTGTTGTTAATCGGGGGCTTTACGGCAGGGTTTTTCCCGTTCCAATTTGATTTGAAAACGTTTGGTATGTTAGTTTATTTATCGATGTTATCAGCTGTTGGATTTATACTTTGGAATAATGTCATGAAATATAATCAAGTTGGAAAAGTATCTATGTATTTATTTTTAGTGCCTGTTTTTGGGGTGATTTTATCATCAATCATGCTGAATGAAGTTTTATCTTATCTTGTATTTATTGGTTTAATGATGGTCACTTCTGGGATTATTATTGTTAATTATCAAAAGGAACAACGTAGTTCTCATATGAAGAGTGCTTCTTGAATAAAAGCAACTCCACTTTTAAATAATAAAGTGGAGTTGCTTTTTTTAGTTGAAGGGAGGTACATAGTTGTCAAAGTTTGATAAGACAATGAACAATGAAATTGAAACGGTAGTAGATGATGCTACTGATTTTAAGGTTTCCAATCGGAAAAAACGGCGAAATACTGGAAGTTTTATCGTTTTTGTTGGGCCAGCTTTTCTTGTTTTTGCAGCTTTAGTACTAACTCCATTTTTGATGGGATTGTATTATTCTTTTACGAATTGGAATGGAGTAGTTGGAAATATTCATTATGTTGGTTTTGATAATTATAAGTACATATTTACGCAAGATGCGGATTTTAAGCAGTCTTTTATTATTACTGCAAAGTATAC
This sequence comes from Bacillus sp. AFS002410, assembly GCF_002556365.1. Taxonomy (NCBI): domain Bacteria; kingdom Bacillati; phylum Bacillota; class Bacilli; order Caryophanales; family Bacillaceae; genus Bacillus; species Bacillus sp. AFS002410. The sequence continues at coordinate 92,738 of NZ_NUEU01000005.1, read as the reverse complement.
GCTTTTTACCGTTATCTTAACGAATTTGATTGGTTTTGGCCTAGCTCTGTTAGTTACAAAGGGGCTTAAAACAAGAAATATACTTCGAACGATTTTCTTCTTACCTAATTTAATCGGTGGGTTGTTACTAGGATTTATATGGCAATTTATTTTTAATAAAGGTCTAACTTCATTAGGGGCAGCGTTAGGCATGGATTCTTTGATGCAATCAATGTTAGGTACTGCAAATGGGGCTTTTTGGGCAATTATTATCGTAGCAATTTGGCAAGGTGCGGGCTATATCATGATTATTTATGTAGCAGCGCTCCAAGGCGTACCTCAGGAATTGATTGAAGCTGCTCAAGTAGACGGTGCGGATCGTTTTACAACTTTAAGAAAAATCATTATTCCGATGGTAGCACCGGCTGTAACGGTTTGTTTGTTTTTAACTATTTCATGGTCATTTAAAGTATTTGATCAAAATTTATCACTTACTGGTGGCGGACCATTTAAATCAACAGAAATGCTAGCGCTAAATATTTACACAGAAGCATTTGTAAATAATCGTTACGGATTGGGAGAAGCAAAGGCAATTATTTTCTTCATCGTCGTTGCAGCTATTTCAGTTCTCCAAGTGTATATCACTAAGAAGAGGGAGGTTGAAGCTTAGTGGAAAACGAGCGATATACTGGATTATCATTTTTGCTCGAGTTATTTGGAATAATTTTAGCGATTCTTTTTCTAATTCCTTTTTACTATGTATTAGGAAATTCGTTTAAATCATTTGCAGATATTTTACAAAACACATCTTCACTCCCAAAATCTTTGGATTTCACGAATTACTCTCAAGCCATTGTTGTTATGGACTTTTGGAGAGCACTTTTAAATTCATTAATTGTTACGGTTGCTAGTAATGTCGTGATTGTTTTATTTTGTTCGATGGCAGCTTATAAACTCGTTCGTACAAAACATAAAATTTCTACGATTATATTCTTCATTTTTGTAGCAACAATGGTCATTCCATTCCAATCGATTATGATTCCACTTGTTAAAGTTGGGTCAATATTTCATTTAATGAATAGCCATTATGGACTTGTTGTTATGTACTTAGCATTTGGATCTGCACTTTCTATTTTCCTTTATCATGGTTTTATAAAAGGGATTCCAATTGAACTAGAAGAAGCGGCAATTATTGATGGTTGTACTCCGTTTATGGTTTTTTGGAAAGTGGTGTTTCCTTTACTAAAACCAATTACCGTCACAATTGTTATTTTAAATACTTTATGGATATGGAATGATTTCTTACTACCATCACTTGTGTTGCGAGATGAAGAGCTACGAACGATTCCACTCGCTACATTTTATTTCTTTGGCGCATATACGAAACAATGGAATTTAGCTCTTGCCGGACTAGTATTAGGCATTTTGCCATTATTGATCTTTTTCTTTGCGGCACAAAAACAAATTATTAGAGGAATCACTAGCGGTTCAATAAAGTAGGAGGATAAAATGAAAAATAAATTATTTAAATCAATTGCTGTTTTATCAACGAGTATGTTGTTATTTTCAGGATGTAATAGTAATAAAAAAGAAGAGAAAAAGTCAGGAGCAGGTGAAAAAGTAACATTAAATATATTTCAGTTTAAAGCTGAGATTGCTAAAGACCTTGAAGCTTTAGCGAATGAGTACCAGAAGGAAAATAAAAATGTAACTGTAAAAGTTCAAACAGTAGGTGGAGGTGCGGATTATGGAGCAGCTTTAAAAGCTCAATTTGCATCAGGGAACGAACCGGATATTTTCAATAATGGTGGTTACCAAGAAGCCATTACTTGGAAGGACAAACTCGAGGATTTATCTGATCAAACTTGGGTGGCGGATTTATATCCAGAAACAGAAAAACCGATGACTGTTGAAGGAAAATTATTAGGTATGCCGATGAATACTGAAGGATATGGCTTCATTTATAACAAAGATTTATTTGATAAAGCAGGAATTACCCAATTACCGAAAACGTTAACTGAATTAGAAGCGACAGCTAAAAAGCTAAAAGACGCTGGCATCACACCATTTTCAGTTGGTTATGGTGAGTGGTGGATTTTAGGAATACATTTATTAAATATTCCATTTGCACAACAGCCTGATCCAGATAAATTTATCGCTGACTTAAATGCAGGCACAGCAAGAATTCCTGATAATGATAAGTTTAAGGAGTTCATCAAATTATTTGATTTAACGATTAAATATGGCAATAAAAATCCATTAACAACAGATTATAATACACAAGTGACAAACTTTGCTTCTGGAAAAACGGCAATGATGCAACAAGGTAACTGGACACAAGGTATGATTGATGGCATTACTCCTAATATGAAACTTGGACTTTTACCAATGCCAATTAATGATGATCAAGAAGCAATGGACAAAATCCCAGTCGGCGTACCGAATAACTGGGTAGTTAATAAAAATTCAAAAAACAAAGAAGAAGCGAAAAAGTTTTTAAACTGGATGGTTACTTCTGATAAAGGGAAAAAATATATCGTGGAAAAATTTAAATTCATCCCTGCAATTAAATCGATTCAAGGAAAAGGCTTAGGACCAATAGCTGATGATATTCAAAAGTACTCATCAGATGGAAAAGTACTTTCATGGAACTGGTTCAAGTATCCAGATGGAGCAACAAATGAATTTGGTGCTTCTATGCAAGCTTATGTTGGCGGACAAAAAAATGCTAAACAATTACTGCAATCGATTCAGGATAGTTGGAATAAGTTGAAGAAATAATAAATCTAAGACAAACCTTATTTTGGAATAATTTCCGAATAAGGTTTGTCTTTTTTTTTGGTTGATTTTGGAATGGAAGAATTTGTGCGATGAATCTATATAATTATTTTGATATAGTAATTATCGAGCTGCATAAATCAATTAAATGAAATCCTGAGTTTAACCTAGATAAATAGATTAATAGTAAGGGAGAGTAATATAACATGAAAAAATCAATTAAAAATGTAATTTTATCAACTGCGATCGTGTTTTCTTTAGGAACTGTAGTCGGGCCAGCGAATGCTGAATCTGTTACTTATAAAGTAAAAAAAGGAGACACGCTTTATAAAATTTCAAAATCATATAAAACAACCGTTGCAGAACTTAAAAAACAAAATAAATTAAAATCAAATTCAATTCGAATTGGTCAAAAATTATATATTCCAGTAAAAGCGAAAATTGCTCCAAAGAAGCCAGCTACTCAAACGATTAGTCCAGTAAAGCTTCCAGCAAGCGAATCAGTTAAAAAGATGGCACTAGAAATCACTTCTTGGTATGAAACATCATCATCTGAAGCTGATGCTTTTGGTACAACGAGCGGTAATTTTGATGGACAAGGTTTATCATTTGGTGCACTTCAAGAAAATTTCGGAACAAACACTATACAACCAATTATGAAAAATATGTTTAACAATCATAATGACGTCGTTTTAAAAGCGTTTAATGGAGATACGGATTCTTATAATACGTTTAAAGATGTCATCATGAACAAAACGACAAAAGAACAAGTAGCTTGGGGAGATTCAATCACGGATCCTAAAGATAAATACCAAGTTGTTGAGCCGTGGAAAACATATTTTAAAAACCTTGGAACAAGTAAAGAATGTATCGATGAACAAATTAACGCTTCAAAATGGTATTTCGACCAAGCTGAAAAGTATTACCAAACATTCGGATTATGGACAAAAAGAGGATACGCACTAATGTTTGATATCTTCGTACAAAGTGGTGCAATATCAGATAAAACGAAAGACCTAATCCTTGATGACTTTAAAAAAATAGATACAAAAAATCTAACAAAAGAACAAATTGAAACGAAGAAAATGAACATCATCGTCAACCGCCGTGCTGCAGACGTTAACCAACAATGGAGAGATACATGGAAATCTAGAAAATCAGTCATTGCTAACGGAAGCGGAACTGTTGTTGGTTACGGAGACTTTTTCGATGTAACTCCTTATGGTGCTACGTTGACACATGTGAATAAATAAGTTTGATGAGGGGAGTCCGAGGTTTTGGACTTCTCTTTTTTTTGTTGGTTTTTATGCAGTAAGTAGCTGAAACGCGAACACTAAGTGAACAATATTGATAAACCTGTGAACTCCGTTGATATAATGCTAAAGTTCGTTGATAAATCGCTAAAGCTCGTTGATATATTCCAGATCACGTTGATAAATCGTTTAAACTCGTTGGTATTTTTAAATTTCCATTGATAAATCACATATTTTTTAAATAAAATACGTGATTTGGACTTCTTCAGGGAATATTAAAAAGGAAATATACACTAATTTCTTAGGAGAGATCAGTTGTGCAATGGTATATAAAAGTGTTAAAGAACTACATAGGGTTTCATGGTCGAGCGAGCCGAACTGAATACTGGATGTTCATGTTGATTAATGCAATTATTACTTTTATATTTACGTTAGTAGACGACTTTGCAAATACAAAAGAAATGTTTGCGGGAATATACGGTTTGCTAACTTTGATCCCATTAATAGCAGTCGGGGTTCGCAGATTACACGATATAGGTAGAAGTGGTTGGTGGTATTTAATTAGTATAATTCCTTTTCTTGGATCACTAATTTTATTAATAATGGCCTGTTTTAAAAGTGAAGACCATGAAAATCGATTTGGACCAGTTCCAGCAAGAAGTTATGAGTACAAAAAATAAACAAAAAACCTGTATCAGATAAAGGATACAGGTTCTTCCAATTATGTATTCGAACGTTGTTTCTTAATTTCTGTTCCAAGGATCATTGCAATCCTATACCCGATGTATGTTCCTAGAGTATTTAATATAACGTCATCTATATCTGACCATCTAAATGACATTAGAAATTGGACAACTTCTATACTTACCGATAAAAATAAGCCAACTATTATCACTTTTTTTGAGTACTTAATGGTCGTTAATACAAATCCAAATGGCACAAATAGCAGGATATTTCCAAAAACATTAACGATAAATTGTTTAAAACCAAACGCATGAAACAGATTGATTAATGGAATTAAATTTAATCCACCTTCAGAAACACCTATTCCTAAAGAAGCGACTGGAAAAAAAGTAAACCTAAAAATAAACATAAGTGAAAAAATTAACAGTAAAAATTTAATAAAAATTGGCTTCAAAATAAATCTCTCCAAAAAATGCTTAGTTACGAGGTAATTATACAGTAATATTTTTTGTAATTCCTCAACAAATTTTGCATTATTTGTATAAAGTGTTCCTAAAGCCATTTAATACAAGCTCCGAATTAATCTAAAGCTACTACTTACCGCCTAAAAATTAGGTGGTTTTTTTGTGTTAATTCAAAATAGATTGTCCAAGTATTAAAAATTAATAATGTTAATGGCATGCCAGGAATAGACTTAAATGTACCATATTTACTTCTTAGGAGGGATCTTTCTTGGAATGGTATTTAAAAGTATTAAAGAATTACGCAGTATTCAATGGAAGAGCTAGAAGAACAGAGTATTGGATGTTCTTCCTGTTTAGTGCCATTATCTCTATTATACTTTCAATTTTACAAAGCATTGCCGGTCTAGATAATGTTTTAACTTTAATTTATGGTCTTTTAACTTTGTTACCAAACTTAGCAGTAGGAGCACGTAGATTACATGATTCTGGTAAGAGTGGTTGGTGGCTGTTACTTTGTTTGATTCCGTTTATTGGTACGATAATTCTTATTGTTTTCTTCTGTTTGGATAGTGAAGAGGGAGATAATCGATTTGGTGGAAATCCGAAAGAGTAAGGGATACTTATAGAGTGGAGATTAACCGTCTTGAATAAGGCGGTTTTTTGTCGTCTATTTATGAACACCCTTTAATGAGGGTTAACTTTCTTTTTCAAAATCTACAATAATCTTATCAGTAAGAGAATAGATATGTATCACGTCTCCATTCTTTATGTAAACCTTTCGTGCACCAAGAGCTTCTTTTTTTACTTCCTTCCAACCCCACATTTTTAATATTAATTTATAAGATTTTGGTAAACCCTTTTCAAAAGATGCCATTTTCCATTTGTATATTTCATATCGATTTTTATGGTCAACTTTGGACTGAATTGCAGTTAACGGAACTGGGAATCCCTTATGTAATGTAGATGGCTTGTGCGCAACAAAAAATATAATAATGATTAGAAAAAGGGCTGTAAAAATAAGCTTCTTTTTTCTTTTTTTCATCGAATATTTCTCCATTCTTATTGCCAGGTTTATTAATATTTTATCATTTTTAAAATGGTAATTATTTATAGATGATAGGGAGAAATTGAAAGTTTTATGGACAATCTCAATACTAAACTTAAAGGTAAGGGGAAATTATAGATTGAGATTAGCCGTCTTGAAAAAGATGGTTTTTTAATTTCGGACGCCCCTTCCATAGCACCTACCACTTAATTAAAAAAGGACCACCGAAGTAGCCCCAAATTAAATAACGCATAAATCAAATCATTGATATCGATTGCCTAAATATCTTCTTCTATAATCCTTACCCGGAGTTGGAATATCCATGAAGCCTTGTGCGCCCCAAACTTGATGCTCTGTTAATTTATCGAGACTACCACTTAGCTCCACTTTTTCTTGCATTTCAATGTCATCATCATTAGGAACATCTATGTCCATTTTTTAATCATCCTTTCCATACATACTGATCGACTAGAGCCAATCGAAAAATAATGCTTTCGATTTTATAGTCTTCTTCCACTGGTCATTCTTATACCATCAAAATGTCAGAAAGTAGAATTGGATCTGTGATTGGCTCCCAGTTGGATATGGAACGAATGGAAATATTTTCTCCCTTTTTTTTGAATGTCTTACGCTCAAACTCAATCTCCGGATTAGTCAGAAATTCATTTTTTAATCGGTTTAGCCAGGATAATAGACACTAAAAACCCTACAAATCCGCCACCAATAGAACCGGCTAAAGCTGAGTTAGTCTCGGCGTGGAATAAGAAAACTCTAATTAAAAAATACGATATTGCAAATGAAAATGCGTATAGCAAATATACATAAATGCTCTTTTTCGAAATCATATATTCCTCCAAAAATTTGTCAGCGCTAATAAATTAATTCCACAGTTTTTTTAATAAACCTTTAATTAAAAGAAAGGAGCCGATGATCATCGACTCCTTGTTTGAAAGATTAAAACTTCACGTCCCCAGAAAAGCACCTGTAATAATTGCAGCAGTAAGAATAGCTAATATAAATATTAAAACTTCATAGCGACCGTGTTTTATAGCCTTTTTCACCTTATTGAAGAGAGTAAAAACTATATAATATATTACTAAACTAATTATTAGCGTTACTAAATCTATAAGAGTATAGGGTTTGCTAATATATCTGTCTGAGTATGTAGCAGTTAGGAATATAGCACTGCATAGCACTAAATTTATAAAGAAAAATTTAATAAGGTTCATTTGGATCACCTTCTTTTTTCCAATATTGCCATACGAAGAAGCCGATAATTAAATCATGATTTTCACCAAATACAATACATCAGAACAATCTAGTCAATATATTCCACCCTACTGTTCAAATGAATACGTTTTCACAAGTGGAGAGGTATTTTATGATGATAGTGGAGGTGTTACAGATGATTGAAACGAAAAAAGTGATTGATTCAAATTTATCAGATGCCAAAACAAAGAAGAAGTCATCTAAAAAATTAAGAGATTTTTCAAATTATCTTACGTTTGTAGGACCAGTAGGTATTGTATTTGCAGCGATCGTGTTAACGCCATTTTTAATAGGGTTTTTCTATTCGTTTACTGAGTGGGATGGGGTAGCGAATTCTGCGAAGTGGGTCGGACTTGAAAATTATAAATACATTTTTACACAGGATAAAGATTTTATTCATTCATTTCTTTTAACTGGTAAGTATACATTCTTCGCAGTAATCTTGACCAATGTCATTGGTTTTGGTTTAGCGTTGATTGTAACTCAAGCATTGAAAACAAGAAATATTTTAAGAACGATATTTTTCCTACCAAACTTGATTGGTGGTTTATTATTAGGATTCATTTGGCAGTTCATTTTTAATAAAGGTTTAATTTCGGTTGGACAGTTATTACATTCAGACTTTTTACAAAGAGCACTTTTAGGAGAAGAAAAGGGTGCGTTTTGGGCGATTGTAATCGTGGCGGTTTGGCAAGGTGCAGGTTACATAATGGTTATTTATGTAGCGGCCCTGCAAGGTGTGCCACAGGAATTAATTGAAGCAGCTCAAATTGATGGTGCGAATAAATTCCAGGTGTTACGTAAAATTGTTATTCCAATGGTAGCACCAGCTGTAACTGTTTGTTTATTTTTAACGATTTCATGGTCGTTTAAAGTGTTTGATACAAACCTTTCGTTAACAAATGGTGGACCGTTTAAGTCTACGGAAATGTTGGCATTAAATATTTATACTGAGGCTTTTGTTAATAACCGTTATGGATTAGGTGAAGCGAAAGCGATTGTATTCTTCGTAGTCGTTGCCTTAATTTCGGTAATCCAAGTTTACCTTACGAAGAAGAAGGAGGTTGAGGCATAATGCTAAAAGAACGATATACTAGCCTAACTTTTATATTAGAAGTAGCGGCAATCATACTTGCTCTCATCTTCTTAGTTCCTTTCTATTATGTATTAGGAAACTCGTTTAAATCATTTGCTGATATTTTGCAAAATACATCTTCGCTTCCAAAAAGCTTAGATTTTACAAACTATAAACAAGCAATTGAAGTAATGGATTTTTGGAAGGCACTGTTGAATTCTTTAATCGTGACAGTTATTAGTAATGTGGTAATCGTATTCTTCTGTTCGATGGCAGCTTATAAATTAGTTCGTTCGAAAAGTAAGATTTCAAATGTCATTTTCTTTATCTTTGTAGCAACAATGGTTATTCCGTTCCAATCAATTATGATTCCATTAGTGAAGGTTGGAAGTACTCTTCATTTAATGAATAGTCATTGGGGATTAATAATCATGTATTTAGGTTTTGGTTCAGCTTTATCAATCTTCCTATATCACGGATTTATTAAAACGATTCCGATTGAGTTAGAAGAAGCGGCAATTATTGATGGTTGTTCACCGGCGATGGTTTTCTGGAGAGTTGTGTTTCCTCTATTAAAACCAATTACGGTTACAATTGTGATCTTAAATACGTTATGGATTTGGAATGACTTCTTATTACCATCACTTGTTTTACGAGACATGGAGTTAAGAACGATTCCGCTTGCTACATTCTATTTCTTTGGAGCATATACAAAACAATGGAACTTAGCGTTATCTGGACTTGTTTTAGGGATCACTCCATTACTACTTTTCTACTTTGCAGCACAGAAACATATCATTAAAGGAATTACGAGCGGTTCAATTAAATAACGTGATTGGGTGGAAGCTATCAATATATTCCACCCATCATGTCAATATAGGCTATCCTTAGTTAAGAATTTTTAAATGTATAATGAAAGCGTATTCAAAATATAGAATATTGAGACGGGGGTTTTTAGGATGAAAAGGATGCTAAAGGTTGCAGCAGCATTAACAACTTCAGTGATGTTATTCTCTGCATGTTCTGGAGGATCTTCAGACAAAGGTTCAAATGATTCAAAGGATAAAAAAGTAACATTAAACGTATTCCAGTTTAAAGCTGAGATTGCAAAAGATTTAGAACAAATGGCAAAGGATTATCATAAAGAAAATCCAAACGTAACAGTTAAAATTCAAACTGTTGGTGGCGGTGCTGACTACGGTGCTGCATTAAAAGCACAATTTGCTTCAGGTAACGAGCCGGATATCTTCAACAACGGTGGATTCCAAGAAGCAATTACATGGAAAGACAAATTAGAAGATCTTTCTGACCAATCATGGGTAAAAGATTTATATCCAGGTACTGAAAAACCAATGACAATCGATGGCAAACTATATGGTATGCCGATGAATACTGAAGGTTATGGATTTATTTACAATAAAGACTTATTCGCAAAAGCTGGCATTACTGAGCCACCAAAAACTTTAAGCGAATTAACTGCAGCAGCAGAAAAGCTTAAAAAAGCAGGGATCACTCCTTTCTCAATCGGTTACGGTGAGTGGTGGATCCTAGGAATTCACTTATTAAATATTCCTTTTGCTCAACAACAAGATCCAGATAAATTCATGGCTGATGTGAATTCAGGTAAAGTGAAAATCCAAGACAACGAAAAATTCAAAGAGTTTATGAAACTATTTGATTTAACAGTTAAATACGGTAACAAAAATCCATTAACAACTGATTACAACACTCAAGTTACAAACTTTGCTCAAGGTAAAACTGCTATGATCCAACAAGGTAACTGGATCCAAGGTATGCTTGATGGAATTACTCCGAACATGAACTTAGGAGTATTACCGATTCCAATCAACGACGACAAAGAAGCAATGGACAAATTACCAATGGGTGTACCAAATAACTGGGTAGTTAACAAAAACTCTAAAAACAAAGAAGCAGCTAAAAAATTCCTAGAATGGATGGTTACTTCTGACACAGGTAAAAAATACATTGTTGAAAAATTCAAATTCATCCCAGCTTTAAAAACAATTCAAGGTAAAAACTTAGGACCTATCGCTGACGATCTAATAAAATACTCAAACGAAGGCAAAACATTATCTTGGAACTGGTTCAAGTACCCTGATGGAGCTACTAACGAGTTTGGCGCAGCAATGCAAGCTTACGTTGGAAAACAAAAATCTTCTCAAGAAATGTTAAAATCTCTTGAAGATTCTTGGATGAAATTAAAAAAATAATAAATTGAGGCTTCCCTAAAATACCTCGATAGCCCACAAGGAATTCCTTGTGGGTTTTTTATGTTTTTGGGGGGATGAAAGGGTGGGGAGAGCTGGTTTTGAGATGATTGAGCCGCGGTTTTGGCGAACATTAGGCTATGATGATGAATGAAATGTGGAGCGCAGCGATATATCAACAAAAATAGGGCATTTATCAACAAAAATGAGCAATATATCAACAAAAATAGCCATTATATCAACGAAGTTCACAACTTTATCAACAATGTACATATTGTGTTCGTGTATTCTGGCTCAAACGGGGCTATTTTTAAATGATTTAAGAGCAATCTATCCCGATTTGCACCAAAACTTTTCTAATTTGATGAATGAAAGAGATACAGTCATTCGGAATTTTTATCATTCGGGAATGAAAATAGGTATGTTTCATCAAGGGATGAATGCACAATTGCTGACGATTCAAGATCAAACGATGTTATCTGTTTTAGTAATTCCGAAATTTCTATATATAAATGGGTTAAATCCTGCTACTGCAATAAGAGATTATTTAAAATTACGTATAGTAGCAGTTATTGATTCGGCGTATCACAATTTAGTAAATCAGCAAAAAGTGGAAGAACAGATTAATCATATAGATGAAAAGTTTAGAAGAGTTTTGTGGAATGACTCTATTTAAATAAAAACAGCGGTGGTCGTCTGACTATCGCTGTTTTTATTCCTGTTTTTATATTTAATTTTTTAATTTTCTGATAAACTAAATAGTAAAGAGTGCAAACGTTTCCGCAAAGGATGTTATCATGAAAAATAGTATTAGAAGTAAGCTTATTATATTATTATTGATCGCTACGATTATTCCGTTTGGATTATCGATTATAGCGAATTATTTTTATACGAAAAACACTGTTACGAAGGAATTTGTAGATACAAATCATGATTTGCTGAAGCGTAGCGGGAATGATTTATTGAATTATTTCAATGAGATATACGGTATTCCATTGTCAATCTATAGTAATAGACCTTTTTTGTCTGTTTTAGAAAACGGGGCTACTACTTATATTGAACAAAATTCAGCTGAAATTCAACGTAGTTTATTAGGTCTATATTTTTCGAGAAGAGAAATCGTGCAACTGAATTTGTATTTTACAAAGGGTAAGGATGATTACACTGTATACAATGCAAAAGTAAGTAGTCGAGGAAAAATGTATAATTTCAATCAAATGCCTGCGTATCGAAATTTAAGCTTTACGAGAGGTTCATACTATATTCAACCTACTCATCCGACACAAAACTATAATAATTTATCTGATTTTCGAATCGCGCCACCTAAGCAAGTTGTTTCACTTCATTATTTTTTAAACAATGTTACTTCTGACCAATGGTTAGGTTTCCTTTCAATTGATATTGAACTAAGTAGAATTAAAGAAATTTTTGATCGTATTTATAAAAAGGGAGAGGAACATCTTTACGTTGTAGGTGATGGGAATGTTGTTCTATATTCATCTGAGAAGAAGTTAATTGGGAAAAAGCTAGACACGAAATGGTATAAGAAAATTAGCTCAGCAAGATCAGATGATACTAGTTTTGAATGGAAGGGTAAAGATTTTAGCGGGGTTTATGTGTATGACAAAATGATGAGCAATCATCAACGATGGACTGTCATTAAAAGTATTCCTTATAAAAATCTTTATTATAATTCTACTCAGTTGCTGAAAATTACAGTTACTTTAGGGGCTATTTCCGTTTTATTGGTCATCATTTTAACGATCGTTGTTTCCTTCAGATTTACTAGACCAATCCGCATCTTAATTCGAGATATGCAGCGAATTGAGAAAGGGGAACTTGCCGTTTCATTCGATAGTTTAGGGAATGATGAGTTCGGTCAATTAGGGAAGCATTTTACTTCGATGGTCGATACATTAAACGATCTGTATATAAAAGAGTATAAGCTTCAAATCGAGAATAAAACGAATCAATTAAAGGTACTTCAGTCGCAAGTGAATCCGCACTTTTTATACAATGCCCTGCAGTCAATCGGAACACTATCATTAAAAAATGACGGGATTAAAGTGTATCGATTAATTATGTCACTTTCAAAAATCATGCGATATAGCATGAAAAATAATGAAGATTTTGTAACGCTTAAAGATGAAATAAATCATATAAAAGATTATTTAGCGCTGCAAAACGAGCGCTATGACGGAAAATTTGTCTATAACCTGGAAGTGGACGAAGGGTTAAACAAAGTAAAAATGCCGAAAATGATTTTACAGCCGATTGTGGAAAATTTCTTTAAACATGGCTTTGAAAAAAAGCAAATACTTGGTGTATTAAATATTTCAATTCATAAACAACCAGATTTTAGCTTAAAAATTGTAATAGCTGATAATGGTGAAGGAGCAACAAAAGAGGAAGTAGAAAAAATCACTGCATCGCTATCAGACGATGGCTTACACACTACTGAGAGTATCGGTTTAAAAAATATTTCTGATCGTATTCAATTTTATTACGGTAAAAAGGCGCAATTGAAAATAGAAAGTGTGAAGTACGAAAACTTTGTTGTAACTATCATCATACCGATTGAAATGGCTAAAGGGGAAATTAATCATGAAGGTTCTACTAATAGATGATGAAAAGCACGTAAGAGAAGGGGTAAAACTTCTTGCAAATTGGGATGTAATTGGCGTTACAGAAATATTAGAAGCAGAAAACGGAGCAATCGCTCAAGAAATAATTAAAAAAGAACAACCTACCATTATTTTTACGGACTTAATGATGCCAGAGTTAGACGGTCGAGGTTTACTAAAATGGCTTCACACAGAAAATATAAAAAGCAAAGTAATCGTAGTAACTGGATATGATGATTACCATTACATGAGAGAAGCGATCCAGTTCGGTGCGTCAGATTATTTACTAAAACCAATCGATCCAGATATTTTAAATGAAACATTATTAAAAGTAGTATCGGATTGGAATGAACAAGAAAAAGAGCGAATTGAAGCATTAAATGATTTTCGTATGCTTCAGGAAGTCTTACCTGTGTACCGAGACAAGGAATTGACGAATGCAATTTTAGGGAAAGAATTTAATCGAAGCTTCTTAGTGCCATTAGGATATGAAGAAGGTAAAACTTTGCATGTTTCTTTACTAAAACTACGAAATTTAGAGACGTTCCGGGATATTTGGCCTGAAGATTTATGTTACTTTGCCCTTTTAAATATTGTGAATGAAGTACTTCAAAAACATAATGAAGGAATTGCATTTCAAAATTTACAAGGATCAAAGGAAATCTGCTTACTTTATTGGGGAGATGAAGTAACTGACAATGTTCAGCATATCGCTAAAATTTTATCAACAGTAGTGCCGTTCCCGTTTCACTTTGCAATTAGTAGAAAGCTCCAAGTCGAATCAATTCCATTTGGATACGAAGAGGTAGTGAATGTTCTACAACATATGAATATTTTAGAGAAGCGAGATTTACCGGTTTATTCTTATACAGATGTAAAAGAATATAATCCGATTAATCTAGTTGAAATCGTTAACTTATTTGAACAGATGGTTGAGAAACAGGATATTTATATTTACGACGAAGTCATTCAACTTTTTAGTAAACGAATCACCCAGCAAAAGTATCTTCCATTTGCTCAGTTACTTTCATTGCACCAAGAGTTTTTTATATTCTTTAACCATTGGATTAATAAGCTTTCACTTCAAACGATTGAGGAAGTGAACATCGAATTATTTTGGAATGCGAGAGGGCATTTTGAAGTAGGTGAATATGTAGCTACTCAAAGAGAAAGAGTACAATCAATTATTCAAGAGAAAAACAAAACAAATCAAGAGCTTAACAGCATAGAAGCAATCGCAAATTATATTCATCAAAACTATGCTGAAGAGATTTCACTTCAGGAGTTTTCAGAGAAATTTTACTTAAGCCGTGAGTATATATCACGTAAATTTAAACAAATATATGGTGTGAACATCTCAGATTATATTGTTTCAATTCGAATCGAAAAAGCGAAAGAATTACTAAAATTTCCGAATTTAAAAATCTATGAAATAGCGGGCAAAATCGGTTATCAAGATGATAAGTACTTTAGAAAAGTGTTTAAAAAAATCGTCGGCATGACTCCAAATGAATTCCGAAACTTGAATTAGTGAAAATATTTAGTAAAATAGTTGCAGGAAATTCCTGGGTAAATGAGAAATAAGTAATTAGTTACTCATTTTATGTTTCGGGGGATTAAAAGATGGAACAAGCTGTTGAAAGAGTTTTTACGAAAGAAATTTTAAAAAATGCCGCGTCACAATTTGGCATAACAGTAGAAGAAAAACCAGTTGGAGAATTCGAGAATTATCTTTTTAAGGGCCAACTGGCAGATGGTACTGATCGCATTTTACGATTAACGCACTCATCACATCGCTCAAAAGAAGAAATTGAAGCAGAGCTGAAATTTTTAAAATACGCTAGAGAAAATGGTGCAAATGCAGCAGGTTCTTTAACTTCACTAAACGGTAATCTAGTAGAAGTTCAAAATGCAAGCGATGGAACAAGCTTCTATGCTTCAATGTTTGAATGGGCAGACGGTCAATTAGTTGATCGAACAAACCCAACTGTATGGAATGACGATCTAATGTATACATGGGGTAAAACAATAGGTAAGCTACACGCGTTAACAGTAAATTATCCTGTCACTAATCGTGAGCATTGGGATGAAGAAGCCTATTTGAATGAAATGGTAGCCGACGAAGAACTTGGCATATATACGAAAGAACTAATCGAAGAAATTCAAAGCTATGAAAGAAAAAAAGATTCATATGGGCTAATCCATAGTGATCTACATTTTCATAATTTCTTCGTAAATGATAAAGGCGAAATAACAACCTTTGATTTCGATGACCTACAATATAATTACTTCATTTCAGATATCGCAATCGTCTTGTATTACACAGCTTGGGGAAGCAAAGCATCATTCGAAGAAAAATCAAACTTCGCAAAAAGACAGCTAGAGATTTTTAGAAAAGGGTATGAAACAGAATATGTTTTAGACGAAGTATGGTATAGCCGTATTCCTTCTTTCTTAAAATGTCGTGATATTACGCTGTATCATGTATTGAATATGAAGTATGATGAAAAAACTCCGAGAGTTATTGAGCTTTGTGAAGAGTTGAAGGATCGGATTGTTAATAGGAAGACGATTGTTGAGATTTAATTAAAAGAAGCTACGATTCAAATATGAATTGTAGCTTCTTTTTTTATTTAAATTTGGGGGAGAAACGATTATAGAAGTGCTTAAATCAATATGATTTACAACTCAAATAGTTGCAAAAGTTCTCAGTTGAATCTGAGGTTTTTGACTAGTTTCTTCTATTATATGTATTACAATATCCTACAAAAGTTAACCTGCTTTTAACCCTACGTAAAGAATTTGTAAAGGTATAGTGAAAGTCCCCCTTTTTTGTTAATAACCTATTAAAATGACCGTATACACAGTAAAAATGGGAGAGATATGCGGTGGAGCAAATTGTCATCATCCAAGATCAAAATGAGATTGAAAATGTGCTTCAACAAAGTAATCAATTCGGTTTGGTGAAAATAAGCACATTTCCATATGAAGAGTTTAACGAAGAAGTTCACCTTGGTTTCTTAAAAGGGTGCATAGTACTAATGAAAAGTCATGTATTGGACGAGTTTATTCCAATAATAATGAGAATAAGACGAATAACAGAAATACCGATCATCTTATTAGTTGAAACTTATGATTCATACGAAGCAGCAATCTGTATTGAAGCTGGAGCGGATCATTATGTAAAATATCCGATCCATCCAAGAGACCTATCAGCAAGAATAAAAGCAGTTATGCGCAGAATTTGCAGTGAAAAAAAAGAAGAAATTCGAGAAACTGTTTTACATTTTGGAGATATTTCCTTCTATTTAACTAGAGAAGAGGTTTATAAAAACAAAATGAGGATCGAATTAAACGGTAGAGAATACGCAATTTTACTATTTTTAGTAAAAAAAGCTGACTTTATCGTAACAAGAGAGGAGCTAATGGACGTAATTTGCGTCTATAAAAACAGAAGATTGATCGATATTTATATTCATAGTTTACGAAATAAGATTGAAGAATTCCCAAATTACCCCAAATATATTAAAACAATTAAGGGAAAAGGGTATCGTTTTGAAACGCTTACATTAGTTTAAATGGTAAGAAATTACAATTATATAATTTGGAAAAAAATGTATATATTAAAATGTTAATATAGCAAAAACAAATATTCAGAATACATCTTTAAATTTATTTGTCTTAATTTGAGGAATGCAGTCGTTCGGTGACGAGATTTGAAATGTCAAAAAAAGGAAGGAAATGCATCAATTGGAAAAATCTAGGTGAAACCTTAAAAAGGTGTTCACCTAGTTTTTTATTTTTATAAGTGCTGTAAACCAAATGTTGTAAGATCTTACTCAGCGTGATGTAACATGTACGTATATGCTGCATCGTAAATATGCTCTAAATCAGCATCCGTCATGAATACCAAGTCCTCAGTTGAAAATCCTTTGGTTAATTCCAAGAATTGAACCATGTTTTTACGCTCTTCTCTACTCATCATTAACAACACTCCTTTAAGTTTATAATAGTTTTAAAACTGTTTTAATACAGTGTATTTGATTAATAATTATTATATAACAGTTTAAATAAAATGTGCTAGAGATTTTTACTAAAAGAGTAAAAAATATATTAGGTGTTTTAGTAAAATAAACTCTTTTACACGATGAATTATTATTCTGATATAATATAGAATATTACAATTTTACTTAATGATTGTAATATATTTAGAACCTCGAAAATGGTTATTTATGGTTACCTTTTTGGAGGCGCGAAAAACCTAGATTTTTCTGAATTGTTAACTAAAATTTAACATTTGTTAATTAACGAATACTTAACAATATGTTAAGTAATTGTTATACTTAGGTCGGTTGAATGTATAATGATATTTTAATAGAATAGTAAAGGTATTATTTAAGGAGGTAGACATGGAAGAGACAATTAGTTTACAGGAATTATTCGGCGTTATTAAAAAACGTCTTATTATGATAATAAGTATTACAGTTTTAGCCACAGTTATTGCAGGTGTCATTAGCTATCTATTTTTAACCCCAATTTACCAATCTTCTACTCAACTTTTAGTTAACCAAAAAGAGACGAAAGATTCTTCAATTTATCAGAATAATCAGGTTCAAACAAATGTTCAATTGATTAATACATATAACGTCATTATTAAGAGTCAGGCCATTTTAGACGAAGTTATTAAACAATTAAATTTAGATTATTCAGTTGCAGAATTAACTAATAAAATTACTGTTGCAAGTGAAACGAATTCACAAGTATTTACTGTGTCTGTACAAGATAAAGATCCAGAGCAAGCACAAGCGATTACGAATACGATTGCAAATGTATTCCAAGAACAAATTAAAAAAATTATGAGTGTAAACAATGTAACTGTTTTAGCTAAAGCAGAGTTAGGCGACAATCCGAGCCCAATTAAACCTAACAAGAAATTAAATGTGGCGATTGGCTTTGCCGTTGGGTTAATGCTTTCTGTAGGTATTGCTTTCTTACTTGAGTTTTTAGATAACACTGTAAAAACGGAGAAACAGCTTGAAGAGTTATTAGAATTACCGATTTTAGGAGTAATTTCTGAAGTGTCACAGGGAAATGTTGAACCTAAGCTTAAAAAATTTAAACTGAGAAAGGGTGCGTAAAATGTCTAAAAAGACTGCTAAAGAAACATTAAAAAGATTTCTTATTACATTAACAAACCCTAAATCTCCATTTGCGGAGCAATATCGTACAGTACGTACTAATATACAATTTTCATCAATTGATAAAAAAGTAAAGTCGATCTTAGTAACATCTTCTGAACCATCTGAAGGGAAAACAACGACGATTGCTAATTTAGCTGTGACCTACGCTCAGCAAGGAAAAAAAGTTCTTTTAGTTGATGCAGATTTACGTAAACCTCAGTTACATTCTGATTTTAAATTAGAAAACTTTAAGGGTTTAACAACTGCCATTGCACAAGAAAAGTCATTAAAAGACTTTATACAAAAATCCCAAATTGATAATTTATCAATTTTAACTTCTGGACCAATTCCACCAAATCCATCGGAATTATTATCTTCAGAGAAAATGAAGAATTTGATTGCAATAATGTACGAACAATTTGACATTGTTCTTTTTGATGCACCCCCATTGTTAGCTGTTACTGACGCTCAAATCATTTCGCAGGTTTGTGACGGAACGATTTTAGTTGTGCGTAGAGGACATGCATCAAAAGAAAAAATTAAAAAAGCAAAAGAATTATTAACATTAGTAAATGCGAATATTCTTGGGGTTGTTTTAAATCGAGCAGAACAAGAAAAAGACGGTTATTACTATTACTACGGTAACGAAAAATGATCGATTTACACTGTCATATTCTACCTGGTCTAGATGATGGTCCTAAAACAATGGAGGAAAGTATAGGGATGGCCCGTGCTGCAGTAGCAAACGGTATTCATACGATTATTGCCTCACCTCATCATCAAAATGGACGCTACAATACAGACAGAAAAACAATTTTAGAAAAAATAGAACAGTTAAATCATGTATTACAGGAAAATGAAATACATTTAACTATTCTACCTGGTCAAGAAATAAGACTATATGGTGAATTGATTCAAGATTTTGAGCTAAATCAAATTGTTTCAATCAATGATGGAATGCGCTATGCATTATGCGAGCTTCCATCATCCCATATACCGCGTTTCGCCAATAGATTATTTTATGAGATGCAAGCAAATCGTATAACACCTATTCTTGTTCACCCTGAACGAAACAAAGTTCTTATAAATGAGCCAGATATACTTTATGACTTTGTTCAAAAAGGCATATTAACTCAAATCACCGCTTCGTCATTAACAGGTAAATTCGGTAAAAAAATTCAGAAGTTTTCGTTTAAGTGTATTGAGAGTAACTTGGCTCATACGGTTGCATCGGATGCACATAATACTGGAAGTCGAAGTTTCCAATTATCAGAAGCTTATGAAATCATTCGTGAGAAATTTGGGATCGAAACTGAGTTCTTACTGAAAGAAAATGTCGGTTCAATTGTGAATAGTGACATTCTTTATCCAGAACAACCTCTCAAATTAAAACAAAATATTTTTAGTCGTTTACTAAGGATTTAGTTAATGATTGGTGATATCTCCTTACCGTTACAAATGGAGGTACTCGACTATATTGTGGTAGATGATTAATTCAGTAGATTTCCGTATATCTAAATGCAAAAAGACCTCTTGAAAGAACTCAAACATAACAGGCTAAATGCATACTAGAAAGGGAATTGAAAATCTTAAAGATTATCTGCTTAGACGCTAGTCGTCAAAGGTATAGTGTGAGGAAGGGTTAGATGCCCTAAATTTAATTTATTATAAAGAGAAATAGAGTTTCTTTTTGTGTATTTATTCACGTGAATATAGAAGTAGAAACTTTATTATATTGGGGAAAGAAACGATGGAGGGAATTAGAAAATGAAGAAAGTAAGAAAAGCAATCATCCCGGCTGCGGGATTAGGAACACGTTTTTTACCTGCAACAAAGGCAATGCCGAAAGAAATGCTACCAATCGTAGACAAGCCAACAATTCAATACATTGTTGAAGAAGCGATTGCCTCGGGAATTGAAGACATCATTATCGTAACAGGTAAAGGGAAACGTGCAATTGAAGATCATTTTGATTTTTCATTTGAGCTCGAACACAATTTATTAGAAAAAGAAAAATATGCACTATTAGAGCAAGTAAAAGCTCCGTCTAATATCGACATTCATTACATACGACAAAAAGAACCAAAAGGATTAGGACATGCAGTATGGTGCGCACGTAATTTTATCGGTAACGAACCATTTGCGGTACTACTTGGTGATGACATAGTTGAAGCTGAAACACCGGGCTTAAAGCAGTTAATTGATCAATACGATAATACATATTCTTCAGTAATTGGTGTACAAACTGTACCTGAAGAAGAAACAAATCGATATGGTATTGTTGAACCGATTATGCAAGAGGGTAGAAGATATGAAGTAAAAAACTTCGTTGAAAAACCAGCACTAGGTACTGCTCCATCTAATTTAGCAATCATGGGTCGTTATGTGTTTACACCTGAAATTTTTAAGTTTTTAGAAGAACAAAATATTGGTGCAGGTGGAGAAATTCAATTAACGGATGCGATTCAAAAATTAAATTCAATTCAACGTGTGTTTGCATACGACTTTGAAGGGAAACGTCATGATGTTGGGGAAAAATTAGGATTTATTAAAACGACAATTGAATTTGCATTAAAGCATGAAGATTTAAGAGATGATTTATTGAAGTATTTACATGACATGTTAACAGTAAATATTAAATAAGGATGGATGATCAGATTGAAAGCAATGAGATTTGAAGAATCAGAATATGCTTCGCAACCACTCTTATCGAAGGGAACTGTTGAAAAAAATTGGATGTATTTATTTACTAAGCGCTTAATGGATTTATTAGGCGCTTTTTTGGGTCTATTAGTATTATTACCAGTATTTATTGTAGTAGCAATTTTTATTAAATTAGAAGATCCAAAAGGTCCAGTTTTCTTTTATCAAACTAGAGTCGGTAAAAATGGAAAAGAATTTAAAATGTACAAATTCCGTTCAATGGTAACTGATGCAGAAGAACGACTAAAAGAGCTTATACAATATAATGAAGTTACAGGTGCAATGTTTAAAATGAAGGATGATCCAAGGATTACGAGGATTGGTAAGTTTATTCGAAAAACATCGATTGATGAGTTGCCTCAGTTCTTTAACGTTTTATTTGGTGATATGTCACTAGTTGGGCCAAGGCCACCACTTCCCAGAGAAGTAGCTGAATACACAGATTATGATAAACAGAGATTACTAGTTACTCCAGGATGTACAGGTCTATGGCAAGTTAGTGCCCGAAATAGTGTTGGCTTTGATGAAATGGTGCAATTGGATTTAACGTATATATGTAACCGGTCAATTATTTATGATATTCAGATTATTTTAAAAACAGTTGGAGTGTTATTAGGATCTAAGAACGCTTTTTAATAAATTGTTATTTAGAGCGATAATTTTTTTTATTTAAAGTTTTTAGTAGATCCAATAATAATTTTTATTACATTAACTAGTTTTTCCTACAAATTAATGAAAGAGTGAGTTTATTGAAGTTATGTTTCGCAGCATCATCTGGTGGACATCTAGAACAACTTTTGATGCTTTATCCAATGATGAAAAAACACGATAGTTTTATTCTGACAGAAAAAACAAACTATGGATTTAATTCAAAAGATATTAAGTGTTATGATGTTATCCAGATAAATAGAAGAGAATTCACATTTGTTTATAAGTTTTTAGTTTTACTTATTCAAACCTTAATTATTTTCATTAAAGAAAAACCAGATGTTGTTATCTCCACTGGTGCATTATCTACGATACCAGTGTGTTTATTAGCAAAGTTTACTAAGAGAAAACTCATATTTATTGAATCTTTTTCTAAGATAAATTCACCTACTATTACAGGGAAATTGATGTACAGATATGCTGATTTATTTTTAGTTCAATGGGAAGAAATGAAAAAGGTTTATCCAAATGCAACTTTTGGAGGGGGATTATATTGATATTTGTTACAGTAGGTTCCCAAAAATTTCAATTTAACAGGTTGCTACAAGAAATTGATCGATTAATTGAGGAAAAGAAAATAGATTTTAATGAAGTATTTGCTCAAACCGGCTATTCGACGTATGAACCTCGCTTATATTCATATAAGAAGTTCTTAGATAAAGAGGAGTTTTTAGATGTTATTGAAAAGAGCGAAATAATTGTCACTCATGGTGGAACAGGCTCTATAGTTAATGGAGTGAAAAAAGAAAAGAAAGTTATTGGTGTTCCTCGGATAGTGCAATACGATGAACATGTAGATAACCATCAGTTTGAAATAATTGAACAGTTTACAAATTCTAATATGATATATGGGATTTCTGATTTAAGTGAATTAGAAATTGCGATTAATAAAGTAAAGGATATGCAATTTAGAAAATATGAGTCCAATACTAATAATATTATTAATATATTAGAAGGATATTTATCGAGCATTAATTAATCTATATAACAATTATATAAACTTACTATATATCCAATAGCTTTTTCAGTGAATATTATATTTATAGATTTAAAATTAATTCTTTTTGTAATCAACAAAAATTATATTATAAGTATTTTTCGGTAGACTTTGAGTAGATAAAGATTCCAAACCAGCTTTTAGTTAAAAAAACATATAAAAAAATAATTTATATGAAATTATAAACAAGGGAGTGATTATAATTTTAATACTCTCAAATAAACACAAAATTGAGTTATTAATTAAAATTTTTTATTGTTTGCTAATTTTAATGCCCTTAATTGATTTTGTAAATGGTTTATTAATTAATATTGGAGGTCCTCAGATAATTGGTATGTTTTATCGGGGATTCTTTATTATTTTTATATTAGTAAGCCTTTCTATTTTTTATAAATACAATGACCAAGGGCTATTAAAAATTTATATTGCTAGTTTCCTATTATTTTTTGTTTTATTTATTCAAACTTTTTTTCTACACGGTAATCCTTATTTTTTTACAAGTGATATATCGGTGGTACTTAAGCTATTGTTATCAATGTATATTATTGAATTCAGTAAAAAGTTTATCAAAGGAAAATCTAAAAAGAATTACTTTAATAAAATACTATTTATATATTCTATTATTTTTCCGGTTTTATTATTAATACCATATTTTTTGGGTCTTGGAACAAGCACATATAATAATGGTGGTGGATATAAAGGTTTTTTTTCTGCTACCAATGATATAACAATTGTATTTTTATTGCTCAATATTTTTATGGGGTCTACTTTTTTTCAATCAATTACTAATAGAAAAAAATATATATTAAATGGAATTGTTTATTTCGCTAATTTTTCCTCCTTGATATTAATAGGTACAAAAACTGGTATTTTATTTGGTATAATATGCTTCCTTTTCCTATATATAAAAACAGTATTTTTTAATAAGAAAGCTTCCGTTGTTAACAGGATAAAGGTTTTAGTTATTACAATTTTGATTCTATTTTTATCAATATATATATTTAAGAATATTTTTATTGAGCCATTGTTAAACACTTATGAAAGATTTTTATATTTTTATAATTTATATTCAGGCAATCTAATTCAATTTATATCAAGTTCTAGGAGTATCTTCTTAGGAGAGGCATACATGAGATTAGACGAAGAACCTATGAAAATAATTAGATTTATTTTCGGCAGTGGCTTTAAGTATAGGATACAGAACTGGGGAAATGGAGATTTAGTGGAAATGGACATGTTTGATACATTCTTTTCACTCGGAATAATTGGAATCGGTATTGTACTTATTAGCTATTTCCAATATTTTTTATTATCCGTTAAGAGAACTATCGGTATTTATTCAGTAAGTTTTTGGATATTAATTTTATATTCATTTTTTGCTGGACATGTTTTATATTCTGCATTATCTTCAACCTTATTAGGAATTGTGTGTGCTCAATTAGTATGTAAGAAAGATCAAGAACGAGGTTAGAAATATGTTAAATGAAAAAATGATTTCTGTTGTTTTACCGGTTTATAATGTCGAAAAATATTTAGAAGACTGTTTAATTTCATTATTGAATCAATCGTATCAAGATTTTGAAATTATAGCAATTAACGATGGGAGCACTGACGATAGTCTTTCGATTTTATCTGAATATAAAAATAAATTCAAACACTTTAAAGTAATTACCCAAGTGAATAAAGGGCTTTCTGAAGCTAGGAATACAGGTTTAAAGCATGTTAAAGGTAAATATTTATATTTTTTGGATTCTGATGATTATCTTTTATCTAATACTTTTGAAAACCTAGTTAAACTGGCCGAAGAAAATAATTTAGATTTAGTTAAGTTTGATGCTAATCCATTTTGTGATATTGAAGGAAATTTCAAAATGAGTAACTATGATACTTCAAAGTTATTAAAAGAAAATGTTATTTATTCAAAGGATGAGTATCTAAGGCTAGTTAGAAAAAGATTTATGCCACCGGTATGGTTATATTTTATCAAATCTTCAATTGTTTTGGAAAAAAGTTTGACTTTTAAAAAAGATTTACTTCATGAAGATGAATTATTTACGGTTCAATTATTAAAAGAGTGTAATAGAATAATGTATGATTCAAGTAAATATTTTCAAAGAAGATATAGAGCTAACTCTATTATGACTAAAAGCCTTGGAAGAAACGTTAAATCTTTTGAATCTATAATTATGATAATAAACATATTTAATGATTTACAAAAAGTAGAAAAAGATAAAGGCGAATTTTGGAGATTTTTGCAAAAAAGAAAAAACATTCTATATACCTCATTATTTTTTTATGAATTTGATTTGAAAAGTGAGCGATTAAAATTGTTAACAAAAAATTTAAATTCATATGTGGATTTAAAAACTTTCATAAGAGAGGTTATGAAACGAGTAACTGTTTAGAAGGGAAATCATTTATTATGTCTACTACAAGCAAGAAAAAAAATAGTTTAAGTTATTCTGAATATATTAAATTTAATACTAAATTCTATTTAAAAAATTTTATATTAAATTCATCAAAAGAGGGAAAAACTCAGTATGGAAAATATAAAGGTAAAAAGAAATTCTTTGTTATGCAAACACCGACTCATGGTAATTTAGGAGATCAAGCTATAGCTTATGCCCAAAAGAGATTCATTGAAGATAATTTTAAAGGTTATGAATATATAGAAGTTCCATTTGAAGATGTAATCAAAGATACTAAGGAAATTAAAAAAGTACTTGAAGGTGATGATGTCATTGGAATTCATGGTGGAGGAAATATGGGGGATTTATATCTCTCAGAAGAATACTTAAGAAGATATATTATTAAGACATTTAAAGGTACAAAAATAGTTTCATTTCCTCAAACTATTAGTTTTAGTGATACATCAATTGGTAAGAGAGAGTTAAAAAAGTCTATAAGCATATATAATAAAAATCCAATGTTGCTCATTGTAGCGAGGGAAACACAATCTTATAATGCAATGAAGAAATATTTTGGGGAAGAGAAGGTAGTATTGACACCTGATATAGTATTATCTTTAAATGAATCCTCAGATATGAAACGAGAAGGTATCTTAACATGTTTTAGAAATGATAAGGAAAAAGTAATTAATCACTCACATAAGGAAATGCTATTAGAAAGTTTAAAAAAACATTTTGGAAAAGTAACTGTGAGTGATACATCTGTTCCGAAAAAAATCTACCCTAACCAGAGGAAGGAAGAACTTAGTCAAATTTGGGATAGTTTCAGATCTTCTGAACTTGTTATTACTGATAGATTACACGGTATGATTTTTGCCGTGATAACCAATACACCATGCATAGTATTTAAAAATTCTAACCATAAGATTGAATGTACCTTTTTAGATTGGTTACAAAATAAAGACAACGTCCAATTTCTAAAAGTAAATGAAATTGAAGATAAAAATGAAATTATAAAAAGGGCGGAGTTACTAATTCATAAAAATAATAGTCAATCTATTAATGAAAATCCGTTTAAAGACAAATATAAATTAATAAATAGTTACATTCAGAGGAAAGTAACTGGTGTAAAGAATGAGCGTGTATAGTAGGTTACTAAAAAATTCCGCGGTTTTTGCTATTGGGAATTTAGGAACTAAATTAATATCATTTATTTTAGTACCAATATATACTTACTCATTGTCAAAGGAACAATATGGATCAACTGATTTAATTACAACTACTATAAGTTTACTTTTACCCCTAATATCACTCAGTATTTACGATGCTATGTTAAGATTTTCAATGGATAAAAACTACAGTAAAACTGAAGTTTTTTCTAATGGTATAATAGTAATGTTTTTTTGTTTTATTTTTTTTATCCTCTTTTATCCTTTGCTCAATAATTTAGAACCATTTAAACATTTTATTATATATTTTTATATTCTGTTATTTTGTCAATTACTAAACACAATATTGCTACAGTTTATTAGGGGTATTGGGAAAGTAAAACTTTTTGCATTTACAGGAATTATTAGTGCTTTGATATTATTAATCACAGCGTCAGTACTACTATTGATTTTTAATATGGGCATAGATGGCTATTTTATCTCATTAATTGCATCAAATTTAGTAAGTTGTTTTATCCTTTTTATTTTTGGAGATGTTAAAAAATTTATTAATTTTACAAATTTAAAACCAGAAATAACAAAAGAGATGTTGTTGTACAGTGTACCACTAATACCTAATGCTATGATGTGGTGGGTTATGAATGCATCTGACCGTTATATGATAACTTATTTTGTAGGTATAAGCGCAAATGGTTTATACGCAGTCGCCAATAAAATTCCAAGTTTGCTAAATGTAATAAATTCGATTTTTTTCCAAGCTTGGCAAATGTCAGCTATAGAAGAGGCGGATTCGAATAATAAGTCAATATTTTATAGTAAAGTATTCAATATAATTTCATCTTTAATGTTTATATCTACATCGATTTTAATAGTTTTATTAAAATTTATAATGAAGATTTTTGTAGCAGAACAATTTTATGAGTCATGGAAATATTCTCCCTTTTTATTTCTTGGAGTAGTTTTTTCATGTTTTTCAGCTTTTTTAGGAACAAATTATATTGCAGCCAAGGATACAAAGGGAGTTTTTAAAACATCGATTGTTGGTGCTTTTATTAATCTTATTTTAAACGTATTGTTAATTCCACTAATTGGAATAAACGGTGCTTCTATTGCTACAATGATAAGTTTCGCTGTAATCTGGTATTTAAGAATAATTGATACGAAAAAGTTTGTTCATATAAAAGTAAACTTTATGAAATTTTCTTTTACTCTCATACTTATTTTTTTTCAAATTGGTATACTCCAACTTAATATTACCTATGAATTTATGGTCCAAGTTCTACTATTGTTTTTTATTTTATTAATAAATAAGGAAACAATTGTAGAAATCACAGAGACTATAAAAAAAAGGTTTTTGAAGTCAAAAATATTGTAAGATAAATAATAATACTTTCTTACCTGAAAATTAATATTGGTATATTAAAGTATAAACTGAATACTAAGACGTTACGGCATGCTTCTAATACTATAATTAGAAACATGCCGTATTCTTTTTGAGTCAGCATATTTTTGAAATATATATTTATCATTTCTTTGATTTACAACTTTAATTAGTGCTTTTTATTTAAGAGGATTCTATTAATAGTTTTGTTTCTTATGCATTTGAACTGAAAATAATGTTGATCATAATGGACCGATTCTAGGTAAACCTTTTCTTTGACAGATAAAATAGCAAAACAACTAATTCTAGTCATAAAAAGGGCTTTCTACTAATTACTTTACTGCTAATTTAAGTAAATGGATAAAAAAACATAGGTAAGGTGAGGTTAAATGAAAGTACTATTAATATCAAATATGTATCCTAATGAGGAATTTCCCTCGTATGGAATATTTGTTAAGAAGAGTTCGGATGTATTAGAGGAATATAATATTGATGTAAGTAAAATTGTATTAACTAAAAGTAAAGGCTCTCTAAACAAAATCATTAAATATATACTATTTTATTTGCGTATTATATTTTCTCTTTTAATAAAGAGTTATGACATTATATATGTACATTATGCTTCACACACTGCTTTTCCGATTTTATTTTGTAAATTCTTTAAAAAGAACATACGAGTATATACAAACGTTCATGGTAGTGACGTTGTTCCACAAACAAGATTTCAATCTTATTTACAGCCACTAGTAAAGCAGATCTTAAAAAAATCGGATAAAGTAATAGTTCCTTCCTCTTTTTTTAAGGAGTTAGTTAATAAGAAGTATGACCTTCAAAATGAGATTGTCATATATCCATCAGGCGGAATTGATTCTTCTATATTTTTCCCATCAGAAAGTAATTTCAATAAGTTTAATTTAAATCCTAATTTTCAATATATTGGTTATGTAGGACGAATTGAATATGGAAAAGGTTGGGATGATTTAATAGAGGCATATTCATTAATAGTAAAAAATAAAGAATTTGTTAATGTTAAATTGTTAATAGTAGGTAGTGGAAAAGAGTACTTGCAACTAAAAAGTAAAATAAAAGATAAAAATTTAACTGAATATGTATATCATTTTGATAGCCTTTCCCACTCAGAACTATGCAAGATGTATAATTTGATGTCAGTTTTCATATTTCCCACAAAGTTGCAAGAAAGCCTTGGTTTAGTTGGATTAGAAGCAATGAGTTGTGGTATTCCTGTTATTGGTAGTGATATTGGTGGAATAAGTACATATTTGAAAGACATGGAAAATGGTATCCTCACTAAACCTGGTGACATTAATAGTTTAAGAAGTAGTATTATTAGATATTTTACGCTTAGTCAAAATAAAAAAGTATTTATGAAAGAAAAGGCAATTGAAACAGCAGCAAATTTTGAAAAGCAAAATGTAAAAATGATTCTAATTAAAGCATTTATTTAATTTCGATGTCTTTATTTATGGTAATTTCCGATAATACATCGGATTACTTTGCTAAAAGATTAATAGGTTTATGAACTTGTTATTGAGAAGGTAGAACTGGTGTCGAGCTATAATTTTAATTTGGAACTTTCTTTCGAAACTAACTAGCTTTATTGTTGCTTTTCAATAACGTTATAAAAATGAAAATAAAAGTTATGGAGATGTA
Organism: Bacillus sp. AFS002410; assembly: GCF_002556365.1. NCBI lineage: Bacteria > Bacillati > Bacillota > Bacilli > Caryophanales > Bacillaceae > Bacillus > Bacillus sp. AFS002410. The sequence continues at coordinate 63,122 of NZ_NUEU01000005.1, read as the reverse complement.
TGAATCAATGAAAATTACTGTTGCAGGAACAGGTTATGTTGGATTATCAAATGCAATTCTACTAGCCCAACATAATGAAGTAATAGCACTTGATATTATTCAAGAAAAAGTAGATATGATTAATAATAGAATATCTCCTATTATTGATAATGAAATTGAAGTATTTTTGGCAACTAAAGAACTTAAATTAATTGCAACTACAGATAGTTATTCAGCTTTCAAAGATGCGGAATATGTAGTCATTGCTACACCAACGAACTACGACCCTGATAAGAACTATTTCAATACTAGATCTGTTGAAGCCGTTATTGCTAATGTACTATCGATTAATCCAGATGCCATAATGGTTATAAAATCAACAGTTCCAGTAGGGTATACAGAGCTAGTAAAGGAGAAGTTTGATACAGAGAATATAATTTTCTCCCCAGAGTTTTTAAGAGAAGGAAAAGCACTTTTTGATAACTTGAATCCTACAAGAATTGTCGTTGGAGAACAATCCGAAAGAGCAGAAGTATTTTCTGATTTATTAGTTGAAGGTGCAATAAAAGAAAATATAGATGTTTTATTTACTAATTCAACAGAAGCTGAAGCTATTAAACTATTTGCCAACACTTATCTTGCAATGAGAGTCGCTTTTTTTAATGAGCTAGATTCTTATGCAGAGATAAGAGGATTAGATACGAAACAAATTATAGATGGCGTTGGCCTTGACCCACGAATAGGGAACCACTATAATAATCCTTCCTTCGGATATGGTGGCTATTGCTTACCTAAAGATACAAAACAATTATTAGCCAATTATTCGGACGTCCCAAATAATATTATGACAGCTATAGTTGATGCAAATAGAACTAGAAAAGACCATATAGCAGATATGATAATTAATAAAACTCCTAAGGTTGTAGGCATTTACAGACTTACCATGAAAACAGAATCAGATAACTTTAGACAGTCCGCGATTCAAGGCGTTATGAAACGTATTAAGGCCAAGGGCATCGAAGTTATTGTATATGAGCCAACATTAAATGAAGAGGATTTTTTTAATTCTAAAGTAATTAATGATTTAGACGAGTTTATAAAAGTTTCCGATATAATCGTGGCTAATAGATTATCGGATGATTTAAGAAATGTAGAGCCTAAGGTATATACGAGAGACTTATTCAGCAGAGATTGATCATTATCCTACTAGAACAATTTAAATCAAATCAAAACTAATAGAATCAGCCTATACAAAAACCAGAATTCGGTAAAATTTACATGCGAGAAGAATTAGGCGCAGGAACAAACCGTCTATACTTATTCACAGTAATAAAAGTATCAGAAGGGCTAGTTCGGTTCATTGAAAAACAAAGTAAATTTGAAAGATTATACCTAACACCAGTTTTATCATTTGCCGTTCTTTATTTAGGGGTATTCAGTGGTATTGTACTAAGGGTAAGTTATAATTAATCAGAATAAACGGATTCAAGGTATACGGCCCTGATGGTGGATAACTACCCCCTGCAGAAGTAGATGCATTAACTAGTTTCGTAGTTCAGCTTGAAGTAGAATTAATCTATTAGATGGGTCATGGAATGCATTAAGACCAACAGGTATGGCGTTAAAGGAAATTCTTTAGAAAATAGCAGTGAAAAATTAGAAGCAGTTAAAAGAGATGTATTAAGTCGATTTGATCAGTAAGAGAATAAATGCAGATTTTTTTAACAACACGGCCTTTTTTAAGAATGTCGTGTAATTTTTTTATTAAAATTTTGAAAAAGACAACTCTGATTTACTTCCAAGTTAATTACATATTTAGAAGGAGAATAACCTTGTCCAGAACAAAAAAACACTCAAAGAAAAAAATGTCCACAGCAAAAAAAGTACTATTAATCGTAGTTAGTGCAATAGTTGTAATTGTTTTAGGAATAGGTGGGTCAATTTACCACAATATAAATAAAACATCAGATGCAATCTATCAAGGAATAAAGAAAACCGACAAACGTAAAGATGAATTTAGTGTTGAAAAGAAAGAGCCTTTCTCAATTTTACTATTAGGTGTTGACCATCGTCCTGGTGATAAAGGGCGTTCGGATTCGATGATTGTGTTAACAGTTAATCCGAAAACAAATACGACTAAAATGGTAAGTATTCCACGTGATACGAGAACTGATATTGTTGGAAAAGATAAAGTAGATAAAATTAACCATGCTTATGCGTTTGGTGGAATCCAAATGTCTGTGAATACGGTTGAAAATTTCTTGAACATTCCGATTGACTACTATCTTGAAGTAAATATGGAGGGTTTTAAGGATATCGTAGAAGCAGTTAATGGCGTGGACGTGAATAACGATTTAGACTTTACTTATGAAGGTGTGCATTTTACGAAGGGTCAACTTCATTTAAATGGTACAGATGCGTTAAAGTTTTCTCGTATGCGTAAGTTAGACAAACGAGGAGATTTTGGCCGTCAGCTTCGACAAAGACAAGTTCTTGAAGCGGTAGTCAAAAAAGGAGCAACAGTCTCATCTTTAACAAATTATCAATCTGTTTTACAAGCTATTCAAAAAAATGTAGTTACGAATATTAGTTTAAAGGATATGGTTTCAATCCAAAAAGATTATCGTACGGCTGCGAAAAATGTTACTGAAACTCAAGTTACAGGTGAGAGTAAGAAGATTGACGGAATCTGGTACGTAATTGTATCGAAGGAAGAACAAGATAAAGTATCGACTGAATTACGTCAACATTTGGAATTACCTTAAGAAGTAAATAAGTAACGAAACCTTCAAATAAACACCGTTAAAAACTTACACTTTTAGCGGTGTTTATTTTTTTATGTCTTTTTATCTTTATGACTCTACTAATTTCTTCTAAAATTCACTCCAAAATGCTCATTCCTCCCAAATTAGAGTTTTACCTACACACACCCTTATCCATCAACATAATAATATATATATTCCTAAAATTATGAGTAAAAATGTTTAGGAGGTCTTGACGATAAAAGGCATTATACTTGCAGGTGGTAGTGGTACGCGACTTTATCCATTGACGATGGTGACTAGTAAGCAGCTATTGCCTGTGTATGATAAACCAATGATTTATTATCCGTTATCTACTTTAATGCTGGCGGGGATTAGAGAGATTTTGATTATATCGACTCCAGAGGATTTGCCTCGTTTTGAGGCGTTGTTAGGTGATGGGTCTCAGTTTGGCATTTCTTTGCAATATAAGGTACAGCCTAGTCCGGACGGGCTGGCTCAAGCGTTTATTATTGGCGAAGAGTTTATTGGAAGTGATTCTGTTGCGATGATATTAGGTGACAATATTTATTATGGTAGTGGGTTGCGTAGTATTTTGAAAAAAGCAGCGTTGAAAGAAACCGGGGCGACGGTGTTTGGGTACCATGTCCAGGACCCTGAGCGATTTGGGGTTGTGGAATTTGATGCGTCTGGGAAAGTTTTGAGTATTGAAGAAAAGCCTGTGGCTCCAAAATCGAATTATGCGGTGACTGGTTTGTATTTTTATGATAATCGTGTTGTTGAAATTGCTAAAAATGTAAAACCGTCTCATCGTGGTGAGTTAGAGATTACTTCTGTAAATGAAGCGTATTTAAGTTTGGGCGAGTTAGATGTAGAGCTTTTAGGGCGCGGTTATACGTGGTTAGACACTGGAACGCATGAGAGTTTAGTTTCAGCAACGAATTTTGTAAAGACAATTGAGGAGCATCAAGGGATTAAAATCTCTGCTCCAGAAGAAGTTGCTTATATTAATGGATGGATTAATAAGGAGCAATTATTACGTTTAAGTGAGCAACTGAGTAAAACGAGTTATGGTCAATATTTACGAAAAGTTGCGAGCGGCGAGATAAAATATTAAGGGGTCATTACCTTTGAAGATTACAGAAACTTTTTTAAAGGGTATTGTAGTTATTGAACCTACCGTTTTTGGTGATCACCGTGGTTGGTTTATGGAAACATATAATGATTCAAAAATGAAGGATTTTGGCATAGATTTACATTTTGTTCAAGATAATCAATCTTTTTCTGCGATGAAGGGAACTTTACGTGGCCTGCATTATCAATTATCTCCAAAAGCACAAACGAAATTAGTACGGTGTACAAGGGGTTCGATTTTTGATGTAGCCGTTGATATTCGAAAAGAGAGTCCGACATACGGAAAATGGTTTGGGATTGAATTAAGTGCTGAAAATAAAAAGCAATTATTAGTACCAAAAGGGTTTGCTCATGGTTTTATGACATTAACTGATGATGTGGAAGTTCAGTATAAAGTAGATGAGCTATATGCACCTGAATGTGATCGAGGGATCAACTGGAATGATCCCGACATAAAGGTCGATTGGCCAATCAATATTTCTCCATTATTATCAGCAAAAGACAAAACTGCACCACTATTAAAGGATGCTGAAAATAATTTTGTTTATAAGGAGCAATGAAATGAAGATTTTAGTAACTGGTTACGGTGGGCAACTCGGCTACGATGTCGTAAAGGAATGTGAGCTACACGGTATAGATGTTAAAGGCTGTGGTCGAAAAGAGCTGGATATTACCAAGAAAGAATCAGTATTCTCTTTAGTAGATTCATATAAACCAGATGCGATTATTCATTGTGCTGCTTACACAGCGGTCGATAAAGCTGAAGATGATAAAGAAAATTGCTGGAATGTAAATGTTGAAGGTACGAAATATTTAGCTGAAGCTGCAAAAAAGCAAAATGCAAAATTTGTTTATATTAGTACAGACTATGTATTTAATGGAAAAGGTGAAAATCCTTTTACCGAAGAGGATTACCCCGAACCGATTGGTTATTATGGTTTAACAAAGTATGAAGGAGAAAAAATTGTTCAATCTTTAATCGAAAAGTATTTTATCCTTCGCATTTCGTGGGTATTCGGGATTAATGGGAATAACTTTATAAAGACGATGTTAAGACTATCAGAATCTAGAAATGAATTAAATGTAGTAGGTGATCAAATAGGTTCACCGACATATACTGTTGATTTGGCTAAATTAATAGTAGAATTAATCAAAACTGACAAATACGGAATATATCATGCTACGAATGAGGGCAACACTAGCTGGGCAGAATTTGCAGGAGAAATTTTCAAACAAGCCGACCGTAAAATGTTAGTAAATTCGATTTCAACTGAAGAATACCCTACTCGGGCTTCTCGACCAAAGAATTCAAGATTATCGAAACAAAAGCTAGTTGAAAACGGTTTTACGCCTTTACCTTCATGGCAAGACGCATTAGCAAGATTTTTAGTTCAATTGAAATCTAGTTCAATTAGAGACGAGGTACAGTAATAAATGAAAGTAGCAATTACAGGTGGTGCCGGATTTATCGGTGGCAACTTTGTTCAATATATGTTGAGTAACTATCCTTCCTATTCGATATATAATTTAGATGTTTTAACATATGCAGGCGATGTAACGAAGCATAAAAACATCGAAAAAAATGAGAACTATCATTTTGTAAAAGTCGATATTACGAATCGTGAAGAGATTGTAAAATTATTTAATAAAGAAAAGTTCGACTATGTCATCCATTTTGCAGCGGAAAGCCATGTGGATCGCTCAATTGCCGAGCCTGAAATATTCGTTAAAACAAATGTTTTAGGAACTCAAGTTTTATTAGATGCGTCTAAAACAATTAACATTAAGAAATTTGTTCACGTATCAACCGATGAAGTGTACGGTGAATTGGATTTTGATCCTACAACATTTTTTACTGAAGAGACTCCGTTACAACCGAATAGTCCGTACTCCGCAAGCAAAGCATCATCTGACTTTCTAGTTCGTGCCTATCATGAAACATTCGGATTCCCTATGAATATCACACGCTGCTCAAATAACTACGGTCCATATCACTTCCCAGAAAAGCTAATCCCACTAACTATTTCACGTGTTGTAAATAACCAAAAGGTTCCTGTTTACGGGACTGGAGAAAATATTCGAGACTGGCTCCATGTACTAGACCATTGTGCAGCAATCGATTTAGTTTTGCATAAAGGAGTAAATGGAGAAGTTTACAATATAGGCGGGCATAACGAGCGCACAAATTTAGAGGTTGTTAAAACAATCATTTCAACTCTTGGTAAATCAGAAGACCTAATTGAATTTGTTCAAGATCGATTAGGTCACGACAAGAGATACGCAATTGACCCTAGTAAATTAGAAAAACTAGGATGGAAGCCTACTTATCAATTCGATACTGGAATTGCTCAAACTGTTCAGTGGTATTTGGATAATAAGGAATGGTGGGAAGCGATTGTTTCTGGTGAGTATAGGAAGTATTTTGCTGAGCAGTATTCTATAGAATAAGGATCGTGTCATTTTTAGACGCTTTACTATAAAAAGTAAAGCGTCTTTTTTATATTTTGTTCCTTAAGAAGCAATTTCGTTAATCGACAATTAGCCATTGGAATAAATTCTTATTCTTGTTTTTTATATTTTTTAAATATGAGAAATATTTCACTTGATATTATACTAATCTAACTTTAACTGAAATTTAATTTTAAAAAGTACTGATTTTTTGTGACATTTTTTATGTTATAATACATTTTGTATCATAAAATGACATTTATTTTACAATTTTTATTAAAAACATTACAAAAACTTAATATTTTATTTTACTCTAGAATAATTTTCTAAATAGTTTGTTTTATCAAAAAATAAATTAATGTGATTTTTTTCAGAAAGTTAAAATGGTGGGAGAAATTAAGTTTTAATAAAGGGGGACAACGGGTGAATCAACCATTAATTTCTGTTATTTTACCTATTTATAATGTCGAAAGTTATATCAATGAATGTTTGCATTCATTATTAAATCAAACGATTGGGTATGAAAAGTTAGAAGTGATTATGGTGAATGATTGCTCGACCGATCGTACCCCAATTATGATTGATGAGTTTGCAAGTAAGTATCCAAACTTTAAAGGAATTCATTTCACAGAGAATTCTGGTGCTCCTGGTAAACCTAGGAATGTTGGAATTGAAAATGCAACAGGTAAGTATACGATCTTTTTAGATCCGGATGATGTTTTACCTTTAGATGCATACGAAAAATTAATAAATGTAATTGAAAATAGTGAGTCTGATTTTGTAATGGGTAAGATGATCAGCTTTGATGATCAAACGAAGCGTAGACACGAACATGTTACATTTAAACAATATCAATTACAAAAGAAATATATCGATGTGAATATAGAGGATGCTCCTTTTTTCTATCAAGTTAAAACAGCAGTTTATTTAAAACTAGTAAAAACTGAATTCTTGCGACAAAATAATATTAATTTTATCGAGGGTATGAAAAATGGAGAAGATAAATATTATGATATTCAATTATTCTCTAAAGCTAAAAAGTTCAGCTATATTCCTGAAGTAATTTATTTATATCGCGGAAGAAACGATGAGAAAAATCTATCTTTAACACAAAGAGATATTATTAGTACAGTCCAAAATGATGTGAAATCGGCTTTATTAATAAAGCCTTTACTTTCAAAAAAAGATTTCAAATATTTTCAGATTAACGTATTTAGATCAATTTTTTGGAAAACCGGTGACGCAGACTTTAAAAATTTACCAATAGAACAACAGCATTATCTTTTTAATTTAGTAAAAGATGTAGCGATTGGATATGATCCTGATTTAGCTAAAGACTACATGGAAGTAGAAGAGCCAATTCTTAGTTTGCTTAGCTCAGGACATATTGAGGAAGCTTTAGATTATAATCTTTTATTAATTTCTAGAAGATGGTGGTATAAAGTCAACGTTGAATTAGCGAAAGATTATAGGAAGTCGAGAAATATAAAGAATAGCAATTTTTGGAAAGTGACAAGTCCATTACGAAAAGTTATAAGACTTGTAAAGAGGGTGTCGTAACTTGCAATTTAGCATCATAATTTCATATATAAATGAGGAGATTAATAAAGTAATAGATTGTATTAATTCAATCAAGAAGCAAAGTATTAAGCAAGATCAAATTGAATTAATCCTTTATAATACAGAAAATGAGTTATTGGCTGAAGAGACTGAAGAAATATTATCCCAGCAGTTTAAAAACTTAAAATTGGTAAATACAAAATTGAAGTTAGATGACCTTAATGGTAAATATGTTTTTATTTATGATCGTAAAATTAGCCTCAACCAACACTTATTAGAAGTATTTTTAAGAATTGCTGATTCTGGCAAATACGATTGCATTTTTTCTACTGAAGAGGAAAAAAAATTAGAAGTTAATCCAATTAATTTTAATGAATTTACATATTCTGATTTAATGAGTATGAATTTACTAAGGACTGCTACCTTAAAAGAGTATCTTATAGAAACTAAGACTCAAGAAATAGATTATTTTGGATTAAAGTATTATTTAATTAAGCAATATATTACAAATAAAAAAATTGGAACGAATGATGTATTGTCAATTGAAAATAATGAAATTGATGATGAGTACTTTATAAATCAAATCAAAGAAATTGATAATTTGTTTTTAAAAGTAAAAGAAGAGTCTAACGTGGATTTTCAAAAGCATGCATATGGTTTGTACATTAAGCAATTAATGTTTTTAATAGATAAGAAGAAATTTGTAGATGAATTAGATGAAGAGCTTCAAATTAAATTATTAGAACTTTTACGCTTAATAACAAAAGAGATAAATTTAGAAGAAGTATTAAAGGAAATTAAACTAGAAGGTTATAAAGGATTCTTTTCAATCTTAAGTTTGAAGAAATATTCTGAAGCGATAAGTTATATGAAGTTATTTAGGAGTAAGAGATACCAATATCATGTAGCAAACAAATACAGTAACTATTTGGAAAAGAATCCAACTGATCCAAGCGAAGATTTAACATGGAAAATGACAAAGCCATTCCGCAGAATAAAACCAGCCATTCGCAAAGCAACAGGACTTATTATTAAATATTTTTTACTGCTAATTGTGGCTATCTATAAAATTCTTTATGTAAATAAAGAAGTATGGTTAATTTGTGAAAGAGCTGATCAAGCTGAAGATAATGGATATTTCTTTTTTAAGTATTGCAGAGAGCAAGAGCCTAACAGGAAAATTTATTATATAATCGAGAAAAATTCACCGCATTATGCCAAAGTTGCCAATTTAGGAAATGTTATTCATCACTCTTCCTTTAAACATAAAATATATACACTTTTAGCGGATGTATTTGTTAGTGCTTGGACATTTGATGAAAGTGGTTACCCTAATCCTTCGAAAGATTTCAGATCAAGATTTAGAAAGCAATTAAAGAATAAGTTTCAAGTATGTATACAGCATGGTGTTATTATTCATAATATATCTCCATATCTATCAAAGAAAAAGTACAATCAAAATTTAATTATAGCTAGTTCAGAATTTGAAAAAGAAATAATTATGGAAACTCTTAATTATTCAAATGATGAAGTTGAAGTAACAGGATTAGCTAGATTTGATAATTTACATGATGCTAAAACAAAAAGGCAAATATTAATTATGCCAACTTGGAGACGTCATTTATTTAAAATAAATAAAAAACAATTCTCAAATTCCGAATACTTTAAGACTTACAAAAATCTAATATCAAATAAAGAATTTCAAGATTTTATTAGTAGGAAAAATATCCAGGTTAAGTTTTATATTCATCATCAGATGCAACGATTTTTAGAAAACTTCATTGTAGATCACCCTAATATTGAATTCTTATTAAAAAAAGATGCCAAGGTATCAGACTTATTGAAGGAGTCAAAGTTGTTATTGACAGATTATTCATCTGTTTCAAGTGATATCTTCTACATGAATAAACCAGTAGTGTTTTATCAATTTGATCCACATAAAAATCATCATGCACCTACTGAACAGATTAAATATAGTGATCTAGGAAAGATTGTGAATAATGAGGAAAAATTAATTGATGAAATTATAAAAATTTCAAATAGAGGTTTTACAACGGAAAAGCAATATCAACGAAATTCGAATAGAATTTTTAAATATAAAGACACAAATAACTCAAAGAGAATTTTTGAATCGATTGAAAGGTCTTACCATAATTCAAAATTAAAGAACGTTGAATAATTCAAAAAAGGCATTTGCTTAAAAGAGCAATGCCTTTTTTGTTGTTCAAATCTTCTTATATACAAAGGAAATAGTACAAGTATTTTATTAAATTTGGAATTCACATTTTATAAAACACAATTATAGATATTTGCAACCACAAGCACCTTCGATCGGACATTTAATCCAACCACAATCCTCGCAAATGTCATGTATTTTTCTTTCCAAAGGATAACTACATTTATAGCAACGTGCTCTTCTTTCTATCGGAGTTAAAGTTCCAACAAGAGTCCTTCTTTCACTAAAAAGCTCGACTGCTTTCCCGTTTTTCCATACTAAAAAATGGAAGACATCGTCAGTAAAAACTTGTCCTGACTCCTCAAAATCAATCACTTCTTCGGTAACTTTAACAAGCTCTACTTTCTTACGAATTACTTTCTGTTTCTCATGTGAATTTAAAGTCCATACATAAAATTCCCCTACTTTTAATACTGCCATCTTTATCCCCCTAATTTGAATTGGGTACCCCTTTAATTTATGTTTATTTTTATTTTAAAGAATTTATATGCATCTTTTCATTTTTTCTAAATATAAATCCCAGCTGTTTTATTAACGATTAACTAAAGTTTTTTTACAATTTTTTAACAAGGATACACATTTAGATTCACATTAAAAAGTTAATCTTAAATTAATAAAAATATCTTCTTTATGAATAAACACATCATTTCTGGAGGTTTGAAATGAAGAATAGTGAATTATTGAGTAATAATCATGTTGATTCGACAACTTTAAATTTTAAGCCAAGTTTAATAAAGGTTACGACTGAGGATTTCGATGCGAATATAGATCTTCAAAATGAATTGTTAGTAAAGCAAAATGAGTTCCTTTCGAATAAGGTAATGGAATTGGAAAAAAGAATGGAAGAGCAGTTATTTCGTCAGCTGGATTTAATTGTAGAGCATGAGGAATTTATGATGGGGCTCGATGATTATGTTCTTGTAAACGAAGTAAAGCAATCTTTTGGTTCATATGAATATGAAAAGCTGCAAGAGGAATATCAAAGGCTACAATTAAACTATGAAACATTTAGGAATTCGAAATTTGGGAAATTGGCAAGGAAGTACTGGAAGCTTTTGAAGTATCTAAAAAGAAAATGAGGGGACATTCATGTTAAAAGAATCAATCGAAAAACAAATCACGCGACTACGTAATGAGAAATTTGATACAAAAATGATGCTGCAGAAATTAATGAATGTGGATGAACCTTTTTATTTTCAAAACCATGAGTTATTTTCATTTTTAGCTGATGATTTCACTGTTAGTAAAGGTGTTCAAAAGATCCAAAAGGAAAAGGAAATTTTAATTCAAAACAAACTAATTAAGCAGACTGCTATTATTGATTATGTAAAGAGCGATAATCTAATGACGCTATTATTTAATGAAGGTAGAAGTGAATTATTTACGAAATTTGGTGTTACAGGCTTCGTCAGTGGTGGTAAATGTGAAGTTGTTTTTGAATTACGATTTATTGACCATGAGGATCACATTAGCACATTGAATTTTAAATTAGATGAGCTAGTGGATTTAACTCCTTATATTCAAAACGAGTTTCAATCGGTCTCTTTTTCAATTCACATGACTGGCGCAGGTACATTGCATCTTTTCCATGCTAAATTAATGGGTTCATATAAAGAAAGTAAAATAGACAATAGTTACTTGAAGAAACAAAAAAAGGAAATTAAAGATTTTCGAGTTGGGTTTATTGCAGATGAATTTTCGACGCGTTGTTTTGATTATGAGTTTGAACTAATAAAGATCACGCCTGAGAATTGGTTAGATGAGTTTAAAAAGCATCGAATTGATTTCTTCTTTTGTGAGTCTGCATGGCTTGGTAACGAAGGGGCTTGGAAGGATAAGATTGGTACGAAAAATCATCGGGATCATACGAAACTATTAAAGTTAGTTTATTGGTGTAAAGAGCACTACATCCCGACAGTGTTTTGGAATAAAGAAGATCCGTTTCATTATCAAGCTTTTATTGATACTGCGAAGCATTTTGATTATGTGTTCACGACTGATCATGAATCAGTTCAGCATTACGAGGCAGAAGGTTGCGAAAATGTTTATTGTTTACCTTTTGCAGCTCAACCGAAAATTCACAATCCAATTGAATATCTTCCACGTAAAGAAAAGGTCGTTTTTGCTGGAGCATATTACGGTAAAAAATTCCCTGAACGGACAAGAGCGATGGAGAAGCTAGTAAGTGCTTCAAAAGAATATGGACTCGATATTTATGACCGAAACTATCATAATCCAACAAGTCCAAATCAATTTCCAGAAGAGTATCGACCGTTTATTGTTGGAAACTTAAAACAGAATGAAATCGACATTGCCTATAAAGGATATAAAGTAGCACTTAATGTGAATAGTATTACTAAATCTCCGACAATGTTTGCCCGGAGAGTATTTGAGTTGCTGGCAAGTAATACGCCAATTATTAGTTCCCATTCAGAAGGGATTCATAGAATGTTTGGTGAGATCGTAACGGCTACCGACAATGAAAAAGTGATGAAGGAACGTCTTGCTAATTATTATACAGATGAGACTTATTATAAGAAAAACCGTTTACTCACATTACGAAAAGTATTAGAAGAGCATACTTACACGAATCGTGTGGAGGAGCTGCTCGATCTTATTAAATTGCCGTACGAAAGAAATGAAGAGACTGCTACATTAGTAGGGATTGTTCGAAGTAATGCAGATTATGAGAAGCTAATGACAGTCTACAATCGACAAGGAATTAAACAGAAAAAGCTAGTTATTTTACTCGACTTATTTGATGGCTATTTAGACATTTTTAATCAAAACAATCATGGGAATGTGAAAACATACTTGATTGATTACTGCCATCATTACTTTAGTATTAATGATCTCGTTGATTCGAATTATCTTGTTCCAATTCATTTAGATCATTATTACGGAGAAAATTATTTAAGAGATTTGATGCTCGCTACAAAATATACAAATGATACGATCATTGCTAAAGGGAATCAAAATAGCTATAGCTATGTGAATAGTTGTCGTATTGACGAAGCTTTGATTTGTACAAAGGCGACAAGATTTATTCATCCTAATGAATTTATGAGGCTTTTAGAGACGAAATCAACGATTGATCATTTTTCAAAAGCTGGCGTTCAATTTTTTGAAATTGATGAGTTTAATTTTTATCGAAATGCCTATGAAAAAGCCATTGACCACGACGAAATCGAGAGAATTTTAGTATAAGGAGCTGTCTTTATGAAACTGGCGATTATTGGGCATGATTTGAAATTTATAAACGATGCGATTAAGAGATTTGAAGCAAGAGAAGACATCGAAATTAAAATAGATTTATGGGAAGGCCATACAATTCACCAGGTTACAAAAAGCATAGAAATCGTCAATTGGGCGGATGTTCTATTTTGTGAGTGGGGACTTGGAAATGTCGTTTGGTACCAGGAGCATAAAAAAGAACACCAAGTATTAATCGTCAGAATGCATCGTTTTGAAATGAATACGCCATTTCCAGAACGATTTGACTTTACGAAGATTGATAAGGTCATTGCGATTTCTTCCTATATATTTGAGGAGTTTCATCGAGTTGCGAAAATTCCTAGAGATAAGATGGTTGTCATTCCAAATGGTGTTGATGTAGAGAGATTTCATTTGCCTAAGGAGTATGACGCAAATTTCCGTATTGGCTTACTTGGTTATGTGCCGAAGTTAAAACGGTTAGATCGAGCGCTTGCTATTTTTGAAAAAATATGTGAAAAAGACAGTCGATACTCTCTTTCGATTAAAGGAAAGCATCCGAAAGAATTTTCGTGGGTATGGAATAATCAACAAGAGCATGATTATTATACGAATGTATTTCGAAAAATTGATAAATCCCCCTATAGTAATCAAATTCAATTTGAAGAGTGGGGAGATTCAGCGGAATGGCTTCAGTCAATCGGTTATGTTTTATCAGTAAGTGATTATGAAAGCTTTCACTTAGCTCCTATGGAAGGGATGGCTTCTCGCGCTGTGCCAATTGTCTTAAATCGTGAAGGAGCTCGAACAATCTTCCCTGATGAGTACATTTTTGAAACAATCGACCAAGCAGCGGAATTCATCGCCAATTCAAAAAAAGAATCAGGAAAAAAACTAGTTGAATTCGTTAAGAAACATTATTGTATGGATAAAATGTGTTCAGAGATTTTGAGTCTAATTGATGAGTTACAAAGTAATTTAGTTCATTAAGAAGGTATGAGCACAGTGAATCCCAAAAGGAGGATCTGTGCTTTTTTCTCACTTTAAGAAAGCATAAATTGGCAACGAGGAAGTTATTTCGACGTGGTGGCCAATTTTAGGAATAAAGTATAAGTGCAACTACGCCTCTGTCTCCACCTAAAAGGCTCGCCAATCGGTGAGTTTTCTTTATCTATATTATATACATCGTGTATGAATGGTTTTAATATGTGGGAAACTAACTAATACGGATGGAAAAAGATTATCGCTATAAAATGTGACGAGAAGTCACGAAAAATAGTGGAATAAATTTACATTTTTCGTGATAATAAATGTTTTTATTTCATAGTTAAGATACAATAGATAGATACATATTAGGAAAAAACCGATTCATTTTGAAAGGGGAAAGAATTTTGACTGTTAAAGTAATGACTATATTTGGAACAAGACCAGAGGCGATAAAAATGGCGCCACTTGTGCTTGAATTAGCGAAACATCCTGATCAGATCGAATCAATTGTAACGGTTACAGCTCAGCATCGACAAATGCTTGATCAAGTACTTGAGATTTTTGATATTACGCCTGACCATGATTTAAATATAATGAAGGATCGTCAAACATTAATTGATGTAACAACTCGAGGTTTAGAAGGATTAAATAGGGTTATGCAAGAAGTAAAACCTGATATTGTATTAGTTCACGGTGATACGACTACTACTTTTATTGCTAGTCTTGCAGCTTTTTATAATCAAATTGCGATTGGACATGTTGAGGCAGGTTTACGAACTTGGGACAAATATTCACCATATCCAGAAGAAATGAACCGCCAATTAACGGGTGTAATGACGGATTTCCATTTTGCCCCGACAACAAAATCAGCTCAAAACTTATTAGCTGAAAATAAAAAAGAAGAAACAATCTTTATTACTGGTAATACAGCAATCGATGCGCTAAAAACAACAGTAAAGGAAGAGTACGCTCATCCTGTGTTAGATCAAATCGGAAATGACCGTTTAGTGTTAATGACTGCACATCGTCGTGAAAACTTAGGGGAACCAATGAGAAATATGTTTAAAGCGATTAAGCGTTTAGTCGAAAAACATCATGATATTCAAGTTGTGTATCCTGTACATATGAACCCTGTTGTTCGTGAAATTGCAAATGATGTTTTAGGAAATGACAATCGAATCCATTTAATTGAGCCTTTGGATGTAATTGATTTCCATAACTTTGCGGCAAGATCTCATTTAATCTTAACGGATTCTGGTGGCGTACAAGAAGAAGCACCTTCTCTAGGCGTACCGGTTCTTGTTTTACGTGATACAACTGAACGTCCTGAAGGAATTGACGCTGGTACATTAAAGCTTGCGGGAACTGATGAAGATGTCATTTTTGCACTAGCTGATGAATTGCTGTCAGATGAAGAAGCACACGCAAAAATGTCTAAAGCATCGAATCCATATGGAGACGGAGAAGCTTCTAGAAGAATCGTTGAAGTCATTATTAAACATTTTAAAAATAAAGTTAAGTAATCTAAAAAAAGACTATTTTTGAAAAGTTTTCAATGATAGTCTTTTTTTGTCCATTTAAAGGAAAAATTAATAAATTTAATGCATTATATAAACAATAGAAGTAGACGATCGTAGATTTTGTGAAGGACTATATTTTGCAGTGTCCAAGACAGGTTTCTAAAAACAGTCTTCTTTTAGAATGTATGATATAATTAGATTTTTAAACAATATTTAATTTTCTATTCTACACAATAGGAGGGTTCATGTGAAAGTTTTAGTCATAGGTGGGGCAGGATATATTGGATCTCATACAGTATATGAATTAATTCGTGAAAATCATGAAGTAGTAGTAATAGACAATTTATCAACAGGTAGAAAAGAAGACATTCATGAACTTGCTACATTTTATCAAGCTGATATTAGGGATTTAAATTCTTTAAATGAAGTATTTAAAAAAGAGAATAATATTGATGTAGTCATGCATTTTGCAGCAAAGCTCATTGTCCCAGAAAGTGTAGAAAAACCATTTGAGTATTATGATAATAATGTTTTCGGGCTTAAAGTTCTATTAGAGGCAATGGTTGCAAATAAAGTAAATAATATTGTATTTTCTTCTACGGCAGCCGTTTACGGAGAGCCAGAAAACTCGATATGTACTGAAGAAGATTTCTGTTTACCAATTAATCCATATGGTGAAACAAAATTAGCAGCTGAAAAATTAATTCAATGGTCTGCTAAGGCATATGGATTGAATTATTGTATCTTGAGATATTTTAATGTTGCCGGAGCAGATGTTTCAGGAGAAATTGGTTTATATAAAGATAATCTCACACATTTGATACCAGTAACAATCCAAGCTGCATTAGGATTGAGAGATAAATTAGTTGTATTTGGAACAGACTATGAAACAAAAGATGGTACATGCATACGTGATTATATCCACGTCACTGATGTAGCAAAAGCTCATATATTAGGAGCAGAATTTACAACGAAACAACAGAGTGGTATTTTTAATCTTGGTTCTAATTCTGGCTACACTGTACAAGAAATAATAGATATGGTGGAAAAAGTTAGCGGCATTGAAGTTCCAGTTGAGTATAGTGGCAGACGCCCGGGCGATCCGGCTGCAATCGTTGCATCTAACAATAAAGTTATTGAGCAATTAGGCTGGAATGTGAAAAATACTCTCGAAGATATCATCAAATCTGATTGGAATTTTCGATTAAGTAAAATTGAAGTAAGTCGTAAATAAAATTGTAAACGTATTTTTTATATAGGAGAGAACAACTTTATGATATTAGTAGTTGGTGGAGCAGGTTATATTGGTAGTCATACTGTAAAAGAGTTATTAGATCAAAATTTCGAAGTAGTTGTTTTAGATAATTTAACAACAGGGCACCGTAATGCGGTTGATCCTCGTGCAGAATTTATTGAAGGAAATCTTGGTGACGCTACTTTATTATCAGAGATCTTCACAGAAAAATCGATTGATGCAGTTATGCACTTTGCTGCAAATAGTTTAGTCGGAGAATCTGTTGTAAACCCGCTTAAATATTATCAAAACAATGTTTCTGCAACGATTACATTACTAGGAAGTATGTTAGAGTATGGAGTGAAGAAATTCATTTTCTCATCTACAGCTGCAACATACGGAATTCCAGATGTAGACTTAATTACAGAAGAAACAAAAACGAATCCAATCAATCCTTACGGTCAATCAAAATTAATGATTGAAAAAGTATTAAGTGATTTCCATACTGCTTATGGTATGGACTATGTTGTATTACGCTACTTTAATGCAGCGGGTGCACATATAACTGGTGAAATTGGTGAAGACCACACACCTGAGAGTCATTTAATCCCACTAATCCTTCAGCACCTTTTAGGTCAAAGAGAAAGCATCACTGTGTTTGGTGATGATTATCCAACTGCTGATGGAACATGTATAAGAGATTATATACATATTACTGACTTAGCTGGTGCTCATATTGCATCATTAAAGAAAATGCTTGAAGAAGACAAATTCACACGTACTTACAACTTAGGTAATGGATTAGGTTACTCTGTAAAAGAAGTAATTGAAACATGTGAAAAAGTAACTGGCCGAAAAGCGAACATCATCATGGGAGAGCGTCGCGCTGGAGACCCAGCAAATCTAGTTGCGTCATCACAAAAAATCTATGATGAACTAGGTTGGAAAACTAAGTATAAATTAGAAGAAATTATTCAAACGGCTTGGAATTGGCATCAATCTCATCCTGAAGGATTCACAAAATAAATAGATGATTTAAACGTATAAAAAAGAACTGCGCCTAATGGTTGGAAACAACGGTGCAGTTCTTTTTTTTACTATTTATTAGACCTTTTGCAATTGTATAGTTTGGTCGCCAATTTAAAAGTTTCGTTTAGTTTTCGATCATTTATTAACTATTTTTAAAGCCTCCTGATTTTTCATCAGTAAATTGCTTTTTTGTCCCTAAATTGCAATGTGTTTGTCATTAACACTTTTCGTAAAAAGTGGTATAATTTATTGCAAAATATGTAGAAATATAACCTTTAATTTTATTTGATAATTGCTACACACAAGGGAGACGTATATGAATAACATTGTAATACAAGGACTTAGACTAAAAGATAGTTTACTAGAAGTAATCACTAAACAAGAAATAGTGCATGAGAACGATCTATCTTTTTACTTAGAGAATAAGTCTAGTGGAATAATGAAGAGACTCGAATCAACATTTACATTAAATAAAGACGAAATCGTTTTCAAAATAAAGATTGAAGAGTTTCAACTAGAGAATGAAATTAGTCAATTTCTAGTCGTTGCGAAGGATTCGAATAATGAATCATATTATATGATGGGATCGCCATTAACAGTTGAGCCTAATAAATATACTAATTGTCATGAGTTAAGTGAAGAGTTTGTTGTAATCAGTCACTTAGAAAATCGATTAGTAGCCCTAACTTTAGGTAAAAAACAACATGTAACAAAGATGTTTAGTGAGATCAATCATTATAAATTTTCTTCAATTATTGAAATTGAAAATTTAAGAATTGAAGGACCGAAAGTTAGTTTTAATATATCAAAGGCTCTGATTCTTAATAAACCAGATTTAGAATTTTTTCTAAGAGAAAGAACGACAAAGGAAGTATTCATACTTAACTTTAAAATTAATCAAGAAAATGAAGTCGAAATTGATTTAAATGAATTTGCTTCACACCATATTGAGAAAATCTCGAGATGGGATGCAGTTGCTACATTTAAAAATGAAAATGTTTTGGTTGAAGGGAAAATCAGTGAATTTAATCAAAAAGTCCCTAAAGTTTATGATCGATTCTTTAAATCGTTTGATGTAAAGCTTTCTAAAAATGAATTAACTGAATCTGATCTGGACGATACAGGTTTATCGAATGTAGTAACACCGTATACTACGTCAAAAAATGAATTATCAATAGTGATTCGTCCTGAGCTGTTTTTATTTAATGAAAAGTTTAAAACGAAAATATCTGTAACCAAATTTAAAATGAAGAAATCCATCGTTTCAATTAAGGCAAACTTATCAGTAATTGAATTAAGTGACTTTAAAGTTAGCGAAGTATATCTTCGTTTCCGTAATAAAGCGACAATTCTTGAGCACAGCATTCCTGCAACTGAACGAAAGATTTCGGAGAATAATTCAGAAATTGAGTTTTCTTTTGATCTAGAAGATTTTAAATTTATGCCATTCTATTGGGATTTATATGTAATTGTAAATGTGAACGGTGAAAAAAATTATGTAAAAGTAAAAAATCCATTTTGGTCAGTTCGCAAAAAACTAGATACAAAAATATTAAAATATGAGTATATGATTAATGATCAATATATGATTTATCCATATGTGGCAGGGGATAACTCAATTGCGTTTTGCTATCGAGAAAGAGCTGACTATGAAACGGCACCTTTTAAACTAAAAGAAGAACTAGCTTATTTTACGTATAAGCTATTTAAGCCTTACTTTGATAAAAAGGATATATGGCTTGGATATGAGAAGTTTTCTAGTACTGCCCAAGACAATGGATATTATTTCTTTGACTATTGTTATAAACACAATAAGCATAAGGATTTTTACTATATTATTAAAGAAAACTCAGCTGACCGCGTCAATTTAGAAGATAAAAAAGATAAAGTCTTAACGTTCATGAGCTTTAAATATATGCTATATATGTATGCCTCTAAGCTATTAGTATCTTCAGAATCGAAGGGGCATAGTTATGATATTCGTATTCAAAAAGGGCAGTTAAAGAAAGCACTAGATCAAAAACGATTTGTCTTCCTACAACATGGTGTTACGGCTCTAAAACGAGTTGATTATGTATTTAAAAAGACAAAAACGAATGCTGTAGATTTATTCGTTGCGACATCAGATTATGAAAAGAATATCATAAAGCAATATTTTGGGTATGACGATGACGAAATTATTGTTTCAGGATTTTGTCGATGGGACGTTTTAGAGGATAAGTCACTGCCAGAAGAAAAAGAAATTTTCTTAATGCCGACGTGGCGTTCATGGATGGATGGAATTCCAGAAGAGGAGTTTATTCAAAGTGATTATTTCAAAAATTATGTTGAGCTATTAACATCATCTAAATTGAAGCAATTACTAGTAGAAAGAAATATTACATTAAACTTCTTCTTACATCCAAAGTTCATGGAGCATTTACATCATTTTAAAGCAACAAACGATAAAATTAATATTTACCAATTTGGTGAAATTAAAGTAAATGAGTTTTTAATGAAATCATCTATGTTAATTACAGATTATTCAAGTGTAGCATGGGAAATGTATTATCAAAAGAAACCAACTTTATTTTTCCAATTCGATATTGATAAATATACAAAATTCCAAGGTAGTTATTTAGATATGGAGAATGAGTTATTTGGAGAACGTTCTTTAACTGTTCAAGATCTTATTCAACAAATCGAGAAGTATGTAAATCGTGATTTTAAAGAAGAAGAAGAATATGCAGAAATGCGTAAGAAATACTTTAAATATATAGATCAAAATAATTCTTTAAGAACATTTGATTATATATTAGAAAACAAAGACAAATTATATATAAAAAATACCTATGTAGGTACAAAGGTTTCTTTCTATCAAAAAATTAGCCAAAATGAACTTGTACGAGCAATATGGAATGTTGGTAAAAAGAATAAATTAATCAGTAAATTTTCATTAAAAACTAAAAATCTTTTAAAAGGAATTTCTTAAAAAAATAATAATTCGTGTAGAAAAATCTTTTACGATTAGTGATGGAGGAATTAATTTGTTTGAAGTAACAAGTTTCAAAATTAACAATGGACAACTCGATCTGGAATTAATTAGTCAAACAAAAGTAAAATCAAAAAATGTAAACTTCGAAGTACGTTTTAAAGATATGGAACGATTTGTTGTTGGGGCTTTTAATGAGTATTTTTCTGTACCAATGAAGAAAAAATCAGATCGATTTATATTGTCACTACCATTAGAAAGCATCACTTCTCACTTACCGGCACCGAATATGGAGAAACAAATCGTTTGGTTCTTTATTGAAAGTGACGGACAGTATTTTGAATGTAAGATTAATGAAAAATTTAAAAAAGATGTTCAAGAAACAAAAGAGATTCCTGTTAATGCATATTTTGAGATGCGACTTCTATATAGAGGAAATAAAACACTTGGACTTGAATTAGCTGCAAATCCGATTAAGTCTAACATTACCTTTAAAGAACAAGTACAAAATTCATTATTATTTGAAGTAAACGGATTTATTAAGAATGTAGAAATTTCTGTAAAGAATTTTGAAGTTTACCTTAGAAAAAGAACGCATAAAAGTATTCTTCTTTATAATGATGAAGTTCGTTTATTACACAAAAAAGATAATTTGTTTGAATTACCATTAGGCCAATTTGCAGATTTTGCATTGGATGAACGTACTATTTTTGATTTTAAATTGAGAGTAAAAGAAAAAAATACTCGAATTGAGACATTATGTAAAACGGACTCGATCATAAAAAAATTAAATTTAGATTCTGTTTTAGATTTATCATCATCTGAATTATATACTACAGCTTCTAATACATTAGCATTAAAAATCGATAGATTGCATCCATCAATCGTTGTAGAACAGTGTATATTGGACAATCAAAGACTAATCATCCAAATAAATGAGAAGTCTTTAAGTGGTATACAAAATAGCGATATAGAAGCAGCTTGGTATAGAGTAAATGAACTACCAAACAAATTAGAAGATCTTGTAGAATTTAAAAAGATCGAAATGGCCCGTCAAAATGGTTTGCTTAGTTTAAATAGTGACTTAAGCTTATTGTTCGAAGGAATAAAAACGAACTATGAGCAAAAGTATCAATTGTTTTTACAAGTAAACAAAGGAAATGAAAAATTATTATATAATCTATCAGCAAATGAGAAATTTATGGATTCATATACAGGAGACCTTACAACTTCTGCAATAAAATGTGAGAAAAATGTATCACTTTCATTAAAACCGACGACAAGTAAAGCGATTAACCTAGGGATTTTAGGTACTTGTTTTACAAGGTCCGCTTTTAATAGTGTAGATCCATATTTTAATAAAGATTATAAAAATTACTTTAATATTGGCTACAGTTATTTCTGGGTTTCTTTATTAAGCTCAGTAAGTGAACCAATCCAATATAATAGAAGTAATTTTTCAGATATACCGGACAAAGTAGTTCGAAATATTGAAAGAGAATATTCGAAAACATTATTTACAGAATTAAAAAATGCGAAAGTGGACTACCTATTAATCGATTTCTTTGTCGATGCGCTTCATGGTGCTAGAAAGTTAAAAGATGGAAGATATCTTGGACAAAATGGTGATATGCATAAATCAGCCTACTACAAAAATCATATTCTGAAGGACACGGAGCAATTTGATTATCGTAATCCAGCGTTTATGAGTGAATGGAGAAAGGCATGTGACCAATTTATCGATCGATTACAAGAAATAATCCCTTTAGATAAGGTTATTTTAAATATTGGTGGATTAACGGAAGAATATTTTGATGCAAAAGGATTACCTCATACTTTTTATGAGAAAAATCAATTTGTGAAGAAAGAAATCACAAACTTTAATACGTCATGGAATCGAATGAATAATTATTTCTTATCGAAAGTACCAAATGCAAAAGTGATTGATATGAATGCTTATAATTATAAATCAAGTCATCATCACCCGATCAGCATGGGGCCACATCACTTTGAACATTCTTACTATAAGAGCTTAGTAGCTGAAATAGGAAAGGTTATTACATTTACCGAACAAAAATAATAAAAAAGAGGAATTATTAATTGATTAATAATTCCTCTTTTTATTGATTAATCTTTTTGTAAGGCATTTTTCGTTTTTATAAATACTTTGCTTGTAAGACGATTGCTTTTACCTTTACGATAAATTTCTTTTAGAATGACGTTTTCTCTTAAGCGTATATACAATGTTTTATTTTTGTTCTTACTGTATAAATACTCTTTTTTATCATTTATTTCATTAAATGTGCGTTCACAATTGTTTTGGTCAATATATTTAAAGTATTTCTTACGCATTTCCGCATACTTTTCTTCTTCCTTAAAATCACGTTTTATATACTTTTCAATCTGTACAATTAGATCTTGAACAGTTAAAGAACGTTCTCCAAATAATTCTTTCTCCATATCTAAATAACTACCTTGGAATTTTGTATATTTATCAATATCGAATTGGAAAAATAATGTTGGTTTCTTTTGGTAGTACATCTCCCATGCTACACTCGAATAATCTGTAATTAGCATGGATGATTTCATTAAGAATTCATTTACTTTAATTTCGCCGAATTGGTAAATATTAATTTTATCGTTTGTTGCTTTAAAATGATGTAAATGCTCCATGAACTTCGGATGTAAGAAGAAGTTTAATGTTACGTTGTATTCTTCTAGCAATTGCTTCAATTTAGATGATGTTAGTAGGTCAACATAATTCTTGAAATAATCACTTTGAACAAACTCCTCTTCTGGAATCCCATCCATCCAAGAACGCCACGTTGGCATTAAGAAAATTTCTTTTTCCTCAGGCACTGATTTATCCTGAAGTACATCCCAACGACAAAATCCTGTCACAATGATTTCGTCCTCGTCATATCCAAAATAGTCCTTGATTATATTCTTTTCATAATCAGATGTCGCAACGAATAAATCTACGGCATTTTGCTTTGTCTTCTTAAATACATAATCAACTCGTTTTAATGCTGTAACACCATGTTGTAAAAAGACAAAACGTTTTTGATCTAATGCTATCTTCAAATGTCCTTTTTGAATACGAATATCATAACTATGTCCTTTTGATTCAGAAGAAACCAATAACTTGGCAGCGTACATATATAGCATGTATTTGAAACTCATAAATTTTAAAACTTTATCTTTTTTGTCCTCTAAATTTACAATGTCAGCTGCATCTTCTTTAATAATATAATAAAAATTTTTATGCTTATTCTGTTTGTAACAATAATCAAAGAAATAATATCCATTGTCCTGGGCAGTACTTGAAAACTTCTCATATCCAAGCCATATATCCTTTTTATCAAAGAATGGCTTAAAAAGCTTATACGTAAAGTAAGCTAGCTTTTCTTTTCGTTTATATGGTGCTGTTTCATAGTCTGCTCTTTCTCGATAGCAAAACGCAACTGCGTTATCCCCAGCCACATATGGATAAATCATATATTGATCTTGTAGTACAGTTTCATATCGAAGAATGTTTTTATTGATTGCATATTTTAGCTCAGGAACTGGATTTTTTAGTTTGATATAAACATCTTCATTATTGATTGTCACGATTACAAATAAGTCCCAATAAAATGGGATAAAATCAAAGTTCGTAAAGTCGAAACTAAACATAATTTCATTTATATTATTAATTTCTTTCTTTGAACTGATTGGAATGCTATATTCGGATTCAATTGCTTTATTTCGAAGTTTTAACCTTATTTCTTTAATAGTGTAGTCTACTGGTTCTAATATTTCTAAATTCATCCGAATATTAATATTGCTATTATTTAGCTTCAAGTCTAAAACTGAAATTCTACTTTTATATTTTTCGTTAAAAAGAAATTGTAATGGTCGAATAACGATTGCTATTTCTTGTTTTAACGTTAAATAAGGAGTGATAATATTCGAATTAACTAGCCCGCCTTCATTTTGAGACACTTCTGAGATTCCTTCAAAATTTAGATATGGTAAATATCTTTCTGAATTTGATTCCACCATTTTATCAAGCCAGACAAGCTTACCTTCGATGATCAAATTGTCAGTTTGAAATTCAATATATAAATCCCATCTTGAAATGACATTTATGAAATCCATTCCAAACGGTATGAGATTCATTTGAATTTCATTATTTTCTAGTAATTGATAGGGTAAATCATAATAAATCGATGAATTTCTTTCACGCAAGAAGAATGTAACATGCTCTCTTTTTAACAGGTGGTTTTCTAATAATTTCAAATGGAAACTGTCTTTTTTAATCGAAAATGAACTAATTTCAAACTGAGTATTAAATTTAAAATTATGAATTTCGTTAAATTGTCTTGTGAGATCATATGTTGGACCATGTAATAGTGAAAGTTGGTTATCTTCATTTAGATAGAGGATTGACCTAGATTCATCAGACGAGCTATAAGTGAATCGATCGTTCCTAGATTTTTGATTAAAAAGTAATTGATAAAAAATTGAATTTGAGTCAGTTAAATATAATTTACACTGATATTTAAAATCTTTAGAGAAATTTAGTTCATTTAAATTTATCGTTAATTCGTATATGAAATCAATTTGCTTGATACCTATAGGCAATGACTGCTGAAATTTTTGTTCACTATCCACCAAAATTAATTTCATTTCATTTAATGATTGAATAGGATTCATTATTCTCAAAATGATTGTATTATCTATAAATGTGTACTTTTCCACATAAATACTTTCCATAAAAAAGAGACCTCCAAAAAGATTTCATATCTAATTTTAATACTATTTTGTCTTAGTAATTGTGATTTCATTACAGAGTGTTTAAACTTTCTTTACATTAAAGTGTTCTAATTATTAATTTTAGTAAATGATATAAAGTAATTTAGCTTTTCAACTATGACATTTCTTTCAGGAAAAACAAGTTTGTGATAAAATAGTTAAAGCAATTTACATGTAGAATTATGTCTAAATTAGGATTGTTTATGACCTTGGAGGTGTACGAAATAAATTGTATAGAAAGAAGATTCTGTTGATTTCCCAGCATTTTTATCCAGAAATAGGGAGTGCGGCAAATCGATTAAAAAACATTTATTTAGAATTAAAAGAAAAAAATTATGAAGTAAAGGTGTTAACGTTACAACCTAGATATCCTAGTCGTGAGCTTTACGAGGACAAGAGCTTTTGGAATGAACCGTTAATGGATGAATCTGATTTTATTCGAATTGATCCTTCAATAAAAACACATTCAGGTAACATAGTAAAAAGACTATATCTTTACATAGAAGTAATGATTCGATTTATTTTTTCAATCTTGTTATTACGCAAGGAGTATGACGCGGTTTTTGTAACATCACCGCCTATTTTTGTTGGGGTAGCAGGGTTAATTGCAAAATGGAAATTAAAAGCGCCTTTAATAGTAGACATTAGAGACTTATGGCCAGAGTCTTTAACAGGTGTAAAATTATTTACAAATCGTTTTATATTAAATACAGCTTATAAAGTAGAAGAAATTCTTTATAAAAAAGCAGATCGTATTATCGTTAATAGTCTAAGTTTTGTTAATTATATGACTGGAAAAGGTGTGCCGAAAGAGAAAATCTCATTTATGCCTAATTCATTAACAGAAGAAGAGTTAAATGGCAATGAGCCAGTAGTAAAGTCAGAAGGCGATCATGTAAATGTCATTTATACTGGGAATCTTGGTATGGCACAAGATATTCAAAAGTTAATCAAAGTCATTGAAAAAATGAAAGATGAATCGAAAGTTCGATTTATTATATTAGGTTACGGCTATCATTCGAATGACTTGCAAAGAATAATTAATGAAAAGAATTTAACGAATGTTACGATTCATTCTGCGAAATCGCGTAAAGAAACATTAGATTTAGTATCAAATTCTGATATTGCTTATGTAAGCTTAGTTGATCAAGATGTTTTTAAAACAGTACTACCTGGTAAAATCATTGATTATATGTGTGTGAAAAAGCCGATTATTGGTGATGTTTCAGGCTATGCGAGTGATATTATTCGTTCTGCTGATTGTGGGATTGTTTCAGATGTAAACACTGTAGAAGAATTAGTAAAAAATATAACAATTCTAGCAAACGATCGAGCGCTTAGAAAGCAATACGGTGAAAACGGATATAACTACGCATTTGAAAACTTACGTTGGAAAACAAATATTTCTGTATTAACTAGATTATTGGAGGAAATCCATGAATAAAAAGGTGTGTGCTTTTGTATTTAATCACTTTACGAATGATGCAAGGGTGCTTAGAGAATGTTCTGCTTTAGCAGAAGTAGGATATGAAGTTGATTTAATCGCGTTGCATGATGATTCGCCAACCTTACCAAAAAAAGAGCGACGTGAAGAAGGTTTTAATGTTATTCGCGTGAATAATCGTTTACCTTTTGGAATTTACCATCTAGTCTATTTTACCGGTAAAATTATGAACGCAATAAAGAAAAGTTCAGCAATGAAAATTTTAGCTGTACTTCTTGTATTAGCCGGTTTGTTTTTTGCGACGATCCCTACAATTATTATTGCGATTATAATTGGTTTATTTGGAAATCGTTATATGAAAGTGCTTTTAACAAGAGGATATAATATTCTTCAAATGATTGGATATGGCTTAAAGAAAGATTATGATGTATATCATGCGAACGATTTAAACACTTTACCACAAGGAATTATTTGTGCAAAGTTATTTAAAAAAAGTAAATTAATTTACGATTCTCATGAAGTGCAATCAAGTCGATCAGGCTATGAAAATCCGATATTTGGTAAAATTGAAAAGTTCTGCATTCGATATATTGATATTATGATTCATGAAAATAATACGAGAGCGAAATATACTCAAGATCTTTATGATATTGAATACCCAGAAGTAATTCACAACTATCCTTTCGTTTCAAAACCAGAGGAAAATCTTTCAGTTAATTTAAATGAACGACTTGGTTTACCGAAAGATGAACCAATCTTGTTGTATCAAGGTGGTATTCAAAAAGGTAGAGGTTTAGAGCTGATTGTAAAGGCAACACCGTTATTTAAAAAAGGGACAGTTGTTTTTATTGGTGACGGCAAAATTAAACCAACACTATTACAAATGGTTGATGAGCAAAAACTGCATGATCGTATTAAATTTATCGATAAAGTTCCAGTAGATGAATTGTTAAGCTACACAAGAAATGCTTATTTAGGTTTCCAAATCTTAAATAATATTAACTTTAACCATTACTCTGCATCTTCAAATAAATTATTTGAATATCTGATGAGTGGTGTTCCGGTAGTAGCTTGTAGTTTTCCTGAAATTCAAAAAGTTGCAGAAGGAGAACATACTGGTGTGTGTGTAGATTCACATGATATTAATTCAATTGCTGAAGGTGTAAATTATTTATTAGATCATCCTGAAGAAAGAAATGAAATGAGCCAAAATTGTTTAGTAGCTCGACACAAATATAATTGGGATGAAGAGAAGAAAGTATTTATTGGAATATACGATAAAGTATTAAATAACAAGCAAAAACAGTTAGCTAGTTAATTGATTAGACTAGTGATGAAATATTCCTCCTAAGGAGTGCAATTTGAATGACTGCTTATAAGGTTAGTGTCATTGTAATTAACTATAATAAAGAAAACTATATCGAAGAATGCCTACGATCCGTTGCTAAGCAGTCACTCAATCAGATTGAATGTGTTATTGTAGATGATGGTTCAACTGATGGAAGCTTAGATATAATAGAAAAATTTGTTGAAAAACATAAGAATTTTAAACTAGTGAAACAAGCAAATAGTGGACCAAGTGCGGCTAGAAACAATGGAATTAAAAATGCTACAGGTGAATACTTAGCGTTTTTAGATGGAGATGATTGGGCATTTCCAAATGCTTATGAGCAGTTATATAAACTCGCTAAAAAGCATCAAGCGGATAGTGCTGTAGGTAATATACTTTGTTTTAATGAAATGAAGTCCTATCGATTAAACTATATGAATGAATTGTTTTTAAGAAAGCTTCCTGTAGTCCGACAGATTCTAAAAAATTCTGAGTTAGTTAAAACTCCTTCTGCAAGTAATAAGTTATTTAAAAGAGACATGATTGTTTCAAATCAAATTTTATTTGATACCGATTTACGAGTTGGTGAAGATTTATTATTTACGCAAAAAGGACTAATTCAATCGAATAAAACAGTTGTAAAAGATATTGATGTGATTGGTTATCGTGTAAATGATTCAAGTTCAAGCCTGATTAAGGCCGGTAGCATCAATTTCTTTATCCAACTTGTTGACTTACAACAAAAATTATCTGAGTATTTTAAGTCACATAAAATACAAGATCAATTAATTCATATTGAACGTCGACAGTTACAGTTCTTCATAGATTCTATTTTTCTAAAAGGGAATCGCTTACCTGATGATGAAAAAATAGCGTTAGCTCAAGCTGGACAACAGTATTTAGCAGCTCTTACGAATCAGGAATTACTAGTAAATGAATTAAATGAGACGAAAGCATTTTTATGTCACTTAATGAATCAAAACGATGGTATTAGTTTACAAAAGTGGATTGAGATCATAAATGATCTATCGATTCAAAAAGAAAATGTGATTGCTGGAGATAAAATTTACTCTTATTTGATAAACTATTTTCCACAATATAAAGATCAGTTAATCATCAATGATCTTGTTATTAATCATGTATTAGAAGATATCAGTTTACATGGTGATCGTTTAACGATTAGAGGATATGCGTTTATTAAGAATCTATCAACAGAGGATGTTAAGAAGGAATTTGTTTTTCGAAATCAAAAGGGTAATGAAAAAATAATTGAGCTTCGACCAATGTTAAGAACAGACGTTACCTTTATGGAAAGTAAAAATACAAGCAATTATAACTGGGCAGGTTATGAGACAGTTGACGTTTCTTTACTAGAAGTTTTAGGGAACGGAAAATGGGATTTATTTATCCGATTAAAAAAAGACCGACTAGTAGTTGAACAGCCTGTCATTGTTTTTTTAACGCAACATCGAAACAAAATGAAGCCAACAACAGTTTCAGGAAAACAGCTGATTGCACAATTCCGTAACCTAAAATTATCCATATTAATAAGAAATAAAACAGCGAAGAACGGGCTAAATCTTTGGATTTCTAATATGAAGCGCACAGTAAGAAGTGATGCAGCTTTCCTATTAAAAAAAGATTTTCATAGTCTATTTGCTGTCATTCTTTATAAATTATTTGGTTGGTATTTTAGAAGTAAAAAAATATGGTTGGTCGGGGAAAGACGTGACACTGCTCAGGATAACTCATATCATCTATATAAATATATTCGAACAAATCATCCAGAAATAAATTGTTATTACATTATTGATAAAAATTCTCCTGATTATCGGCATGTTCAGGATTTAGGAAATATTATACAATTTGGTAGTTTCCTTCATAGTTTTTATATGTTGGTTTGTATCAAAACGATTAATAGTTACGCTGAGCATGCAAATATGTACACTCAAACTTATAAAAATGTGAATAGGCAATATCCTGAATGGCAGCAGAATAAAAAGATTTTTATTCAACATGGTGTCATAGGGGTGAGTCGAGTAAATCAAGCACTTAATAAAAATGAGTATGGCTATTCATTGTTTGTTACATCATCTGAATTTGAAAGAAACCATATTATTGAAGAATTTGGCTATAAAGAAGATGAAGTAGTGGTTACAGGATTGGCAAGATGGGATGCGTTAAAGGACACTAGTACCGGAAACGAAATTTTGTTCATGCCAACTTGGCGCAATTGGATTAAATCTAGAGATGCACTTGAAGATTCAAGATATATGAAGTCATTAATATTATTTTTAAGTAATAAAAAACTTCATCATCTATTAGAAAAATACAATAAGACAATTACGTTTTACCCACATTATCAAACACAGCTTCTTTGGGGAGAATTACCGTTTTTCCATGAACGTATTCATATTGTCAAACAAGGTGAAGAAACAGTTCAAAATTTATTAAAGCGTCATAGCTTGCTAATTACAGATTATTCAACTGTCTCATTTGACTTTGTTTATATGGAAAAGCCAGTCATATTTTATCAATTTGATTATGATGAATTTTACTCAAGACATTATAATGAAGGTCCGATCAATCATAAAACGGATCTATTTGGAAAAGCGTGCGATACAGAAGACGAAGTGCTATCTGAGTTAGAACGTATCATTAATCACAACATGAAAATTGATGAGGATTATCTGATCAAGAGTAATAAATTTATGAATCGAAATAACTCATTACATACTGAAGCAATCTTTCATGAAATTTTGAAAAGAACATGATTCTATGTACAAGGAGGGATATTCTTATTTTATATGCAAAAGGCTATTAGAGCACTAAACGAAGATCCAAAGTTAGCGTTTGAAGAGTTTAAAAAGTTCATAATGAATGAAGAGCAAGTAGAGTTTGATATCTTTCATTTAATTAATATAAAGAAAAAAAATATATATATTGAAGATTTATATTTCATATTAAAAGACACATTTAGTCAGTATGATTTAAGTCAAATCTTTGTCTACGATTATGTTTTTGCAAAATTAATTTTACAAAAAGAGTTTAAAGAAGCAGTTACATTTTCTGAGTTAATAAATAGTTTAGACCAATATACTACTGATCTAGATTATTCTATTTTTAAGATTAAGAAAATAAATACAACAGTATTGTTTACTTTTTCTTATGGTAATGAACTAGTAGAAGTTGATATATCAGACTGGTTGGAAAAAGCCCATTTTGAAAATCAGATTATCGATATTGAAAAATTGGAGAATAAACTAGTAATTAGAGGAAATGCTTTTTTTCAAGGTATTAATTTAATAAATGATGAAGATATTGAGCATCAATTAATCATTAAGGATTCAAATAATAAGTCAAAAACTATTCAGATAAAAAGGGCACGCACAAACTATTTCAATAGTTCTAGATATAATTATTGCGCAGGTGGTTATGAATTCCATATTAATTTGGATGATTTTTCTAATGTAGGCAATTACGATGTGACACTTGAAACGGTTTGCTATGGACGAGTTATTAAAAGTAAGTTAAAATATGCAATCAATGTGAGAAAAAATTATCAATTTAACAATAATTTAACGATTGTTAATAAAAAATTAAAACTTAATCTATTACATAAATCACATTTTTCTTTTAAAATAGAACCTGTGTCTTTTGTTAATAGCGTTATAAAAAATGTAATTACACGTAGTAAAGAAAAAAAGATATTGATTTCAAGATTTTTTCATAATCCTAACAACTCCACAAGGGAAAAGATAAATTTTGCTATCATTATCATATTTATTGAGTTATTTGGTTATACAATAGGTAACCGAAAGTTTACAATTATCAGTGAAAAATTAGCTGATAGTACAAATGATAACGGCTTTGCATTTTTTCAATATTGTCGTGAAAGTTCTGATGCTAGTAATATTTATTATCTACTAAGAAAAGATGCAAAAAATTATAATGAGATAAAGAAATTAGGTAATGTAATTCCATATAATGGCTTTAAACATTTTCTCTTTTCTATTTTCGCTAAGACAATTATTAGCACAGATAATGTAAAAATATTAATTCCAAAAGAACTTAGGGACATTAGTCATGCTAATCTTGTATTTATTGGTCATGGTGTAACCTTATTTAAAAAGGTTGACCATGTTTATCATGCAAGTAGGGGAGTAGCTAATCAAATAATTGTTTCTACGGATCAAGAGAAGGAAATCTTTATTAGACACTTTGGATATGAACCGAATAATGTTTTTGTTACAGGTTTGCCACGTACATCATATTTAATGAATCATTTGACTGAAAAAGTTATACTAGTTATGTTTACTTGGCGAACAGAAATAAAAAGTAAAGAAGATTTTTTACAAAGTGAATTCTTCTATAGATTAAAAGGTTTGTTACTTAACAAAGAGTTATTAAAAAAGTTAGAATCCAACAATGTCTCATTAAAAGTCTTAGTTCATCCAAGAATGATCGAATATGTTGATTTAATGCCTAAACTACATAACCGAATCATATTGGAAAAGCTGACAGAAACAGATGTGAAACAAGCTATTGAGAATAGTAGTATGTTGATAACAGATTATTCGAGTATTTTATTTGATTTTATTTATTTAAAAAAACCGATTATAATGTATGGTTTTGATTATTTTAATGCTAATTATTCAGTTAGTAGAGATTATATGAATAGTACATTAGCTGATGTTTTCTTTGAAACTGAAAAAGAAGTTCTCCAAAGGATGAACAAATATATAGAAGAAGATTTTATACTTGATCAACGTACTTACAGTCGCTATTTACATTTAGTGAATAGTCATCAAAATAGTGTTAATCTATTATACGATGTACTAGAAAATAAGATGTGAAATAGATCAAAGTCGATTCAGTGTTCAAACTGATTACAACGACTTTGTTTTGATTGAGTGATTTCAATTGAAAGAGGTAGAATTTATGAAAATATGTACAATTGGATTAGGATATATAGGATTACCAACTTCTGCCATGTTCGCTAAATATGGTAATGAAGTAGTAGGTGTGGATATTAATAAAAGTGTTATTGATAAATTAAATGCAGGGGAAATTCATATAGAAGAGCCTGGATTAGGTGAAGTTGTAAAAGATGTTGTTAATAAGGGGAACTTTAGAGCTTCTTTACAACCTGAACACGCTGATGCATTCATTATTGCAGTACCGACTCCAAACATTGAAGATGAACATAAATCTTGTGATTTAGGCTTTGTATTATCAGCGGTTAAATCGACAATACCATTTTTACAAAAAGGTAATGTCTTAATTGTTGAATCAACAATTGCACCAAGAAGTATGGATGATTTCGTTAAGCCACTTGTAGAGGAAGCTGGCTTTAAAGTGGGCGAAGATATTTTCCTAGTACATTGCCCAGAACGAGTTTTACCTGGACAGATTATGGATGAATTAATCAATAATAATCGAATTGTCGGTGGAATTACACCAGCTTGTTCAGAAGCTGGGGCGAATGTATATCGCACTTTCGTAAAAGGCGAAATTATTAAAACAGATGCAAAAACAGCAGAAATGTCCAAATTAATGGAGAATACATTTAGAGATGTAAATATTGCCCTTGCTAACGAATTAACAAAGGTTTGTAATTCATTAGACATTAACGTATTAGACGTGATTCAAATGGCTAATAAGCATCCTCGAGTAAATATTCATTCACCAGGTCCTGGTGTTGGTGGACATTGCTTAGCTGTTGACCCATATTTTATCGTTGCAAAATCACCAGATTTAGCAAATATTATCAAACTATCTCGTGACACAAATGTATCTATGCCACAATATGTAGTAGACAGTGTTAAAAAACTATTAGTAGGCATAGAAAATCCAAAAGTTGCAGTATTTGGAATTACTTATAAAGGTAATGTAGATGATATTCGTGAAAGTCCGGCAATGGATATCATTGATTTATTAAATAATGAAGAGATGAACATTTCAATTCATGATCCACATGTACACTCAAACAAGATTCAATTAAGTTCGATGGAGGAAGCAGTAGAAGGTGCTCACTTAATCTTAGTCTTAACGGATCATAATGAATTTAAGAATATGGACTTTGAATCAATCTCGAAACAGATGGAAAATAGAATGTTGTTTGATACTAAAAACTGTGTTCCGCCAGTTAACGGTGGGGAGTTAGCGTATGTAAATTTTGGGAATTTATATAAGTATACAAATGAGAACGTGGTTGAGGTATGAAGAATTTAACTACAATCTTTAAAGAGCATTTTAGCAATTTCTATATGATTGGACGTTTATCCAATTATGAGATGAAAAAGGAATTCGCTGATAGCCAATTAGGTACGGTCTGGGCTTTTATTAATCCTCTTCTACAAATTGGTGTATACTGGTTAATATTCGGTACTGGTATTAGAAAGGGACTACCTGTTGACGGGATTCCATTCATCTTTTGGATGCTATGTGGATTAATTCCTTGGTTCTTCATTAGTTCGTCAATTTTACAAGGCTCTAGTGCCATCTTTAATCGACTTAATACAGTGTCAAAAATGAATTTCCCATTAAGTATTATCCCGACATATGTTATACTTTCGAGATTTTATACACATTTGTTTATGCTTGCGTTATTATTAATTAGCGTAGTTTTTAGTCAAGGTTTTGGACATATCAATGTACTTTCTTTACTGTACTTTATGTTCGTAAACTTACTATTTGCGACATGTTTAGCTTTAGTTTCATCAACGCTTTCAACATTAATACGTGATATTCACTTATTAATCCAGTCTACAACTAGAATGTTGTTATACTTAACGCCAATCTTATGGGTACCTCGTTCTGGAGGAACCCTTCAAAAAATTATGATGTTAAATCCGTACTACTATATTGTAACTGGCTATCGTAGATCGATACTATATAATGACTATCATATGATTTTTTCATTGTATTCAGTTTACTTTTGGTGTTTTATGTTAGCTTTATTAATTTTTGGAGCTGTAATTCATATTAAATTTAGAAAATCATTTGTTGATATTTTATAAAAACTTTTCTATGTTTAATGAATAAGTAGAGAGTTAGTCGAGCGTAGTTTTAAATTAAATAGCTCGGATCGTAGGTGAGAAAATTGGTCAAAAAAGTAATTTTTCGTAATGTGTCGAAGAAATTTAAAATGTATAGTAAGCCAACTGATAAATTAAAAGATTTATTCTTTGGTGGTAAAAGTGGAGAATATTTTCATGCACTTCAAGATGTTTCTTTTGAAGTAAATCAAGGCGAAATCGTCGGGATCATTGGATTGAATGGTTCAGGTAAGAGTACAATGTCAAATTTAATTGCAGGTGTTACAATTCCGAACGAAGGTGAAGTTGAAGTAAACGGGATGGCAACATTGATTGCTATTCAGGCTGGATTAGATAACCGACTAACTGGACTTGAGAATATTCGCTTAAAAGGATTAATGATGGGATTAAGCAAAAGTCAAATCGATGAAATTATTCCTAAAGTAATTAAATTTGCAGAAATCGGTAAATTTATTAATCAACCTGTAAAAACATATTCAAGTGGAATGCGTTCTCGTCTAGGATTTGCCATATCAGTAAATATTGACCCAGATATTATGGTTGTCGATGAAGCATTATCTGTTGGTGACCCTACATTTACAAAACGATGCTTAGATAAAATGAATGAATTCAAAGAGCAAGGAAAGACAATATTCTTTATCAGTCATTCTCTAAGCCAAGTGAAAAGTTTTTGTACAAAAGCACTGTGGATGCACTATGGTACAGTTCGTGAATATGGTGAATGTGCAGAAACATGTGAAAATTATCAAAGTTTTCTAACTGAATACAATAAACTTTCAGCTGAAGAAAGAGAATTAGATCGAGAAAAGCATATGAAATTAACTGTTAGTTAATTAATAAAAATTAGGAGACCAATATAATTGGTTTCCTAATTATATTTATAAAAATAAACAAAAAGTTTCGAATGGAACATAGGAGGAAGTATACTCTTGAATAAAGTAAGAAAAGCAATTATACCAGCAGCAGGACTAGGAACACGTTTCTTACCTGCAACAAAAGCAATGCCGAAAGAAATGTTACCAATCGTAGATAAACCTACTATTCAATATATCGTTGAAGAAGCTATTGCAGCTGGAATTGAAGATATCATTATTGTAACAGGAAAAGGAAAGCGCTCTATTGAAGATCATTTTGATATTTCAATCGAATTAGAACAAAACTTATTAGAGAAAAAGAAATTCGAAATACTTGAAAGAGTACAAGCACCATCTAAAGTTGAAATTCACTATATTAGACAAAAAGAGCCAAGAGGTTTAGGTCACGCAGTTTGGTGTGCTCGTAAATTTATTGGTGACGAGCCATTCGCAGTACTACTTGGCGATGACATCATTCAATCAGATGTTCCTTGTGTTGAACAATTAATTAATCAATACGAGTTAACACACTCTTCAGTGATCGGTGTACAAGAAGTACCTGAAGACGAAGCTTACCGTTATGGAGTAATTGACCCAGTTGAACAAGATGGCCGCCGCTATCAAGTACGTAACTTCGTTGAAAAACCAGCTAAAGGTACACAACCATCAAACTTAGCAATCATGGGACGTTACTTATTAACACCTGAAATCTTTGAATTCCTAGAAGAACAAGAAGTAGGAGCAGGTGGAGAAATCCAATTAACTGACGCAATTCAAAAGCTGAATAAAATCCAAAGAGTATTTGCATACGACTTCGAAGGCAAACGCTACGACGTTGGTGAAAAACTAGGATTCATCACAACTTCAATCGATTTCGCACTACAACGCGATGACTTAAAACACGATTTAATGGCATATATAAAACAAAAAATCGATGAAATCGAAAACTAAACAAAATTAAAAACTAATTCGTATGGAGTTTCATATGCAGAAAAATAGTTCTATTAACACTGTAATCAAATATTGGTTACCAGTTATTCTAATAGCCGGTATTATATTCTATTCTTCGGCTACACCGTACGAAAAGCAAGACATAAGACCAGAAATCAGTCATATGAAATTTCTATATGACATGATGGAGCATTTCGACTTTGTTCACTTTAATTATGCTGGAGAAGAGGTAAGTATCAAAAGCTTGGGAGTCCCAGGATTTACAGAATTCTTTATCCGAAAACTCTCCCACTTCACCATCTACCTACTACTAGCATTTTTTTCAATAAGACTATCAAGACTTTATTTCAAAAGATATTACCTAGTAGGAATTCTTATCGCAGCCATCTACTCAATGGGCGACGAATTCCACCAATCTTTTACAGCGGGTCGTA
The DNA here is from genome assembly GCF_002556365.1 of Bacillus sp. AFS002410. Classification (NCBI taxonomy): domain Bacteria; kingdom Bacillati; phylum Bacillota; class Bacilli; order Caryophanales; family Bacillaceae; genus Bacillus; species Bacillus sp. AFS002410. The sequence continues at coordinate 25,178 of NZ_NUEU01000005.1, read as the reverse complement.
CGCCGCTAGTTCAAGATGTCGTAATTGATTGCATCGGCGCAATGGTTGGGGCTTGTTTGTATTATCTTATTAATAAAAGGCATAATGCTAGAGTACAGAAAACTATTAGAGTTTAATCTAATGGTTTTTTTGTTGTTTGATTTGGGTTTTACTAGACGGAGGAGGTTGTGGGGGGATTCAGTGATTTATGTAGACGTTGGGGGAATGTGGAGGGGATTTAGTGAATTACGTGGAAGCAGTGGGATTGAGGGGGAAATCTAGTGATTAACGCAGAAGCAACTTGTGGCATTATGGAGGAGATCTAGTGAAATGGGCAGAAAGCTGTGGCATTGAGGGGGAAATCTAATGAAAAAGGCAGAAAGCTGTGGCGTTGAGGTGGAAATCTAATGAAATAGGTAGAGAGCTGTGACATTGAGGGCGAAATCTAATGAAAAAGGCAGAAAGCCGTGATTTTATGGGCGAAATCTGATGAAATAGGCGAGAGCCTGTGGCTTTATGCACGAAATCGATTCATTTACGCACAAACCCCAATGATTTATGCACAAAATCCATTCATTTACGCACAAAACCCATTCTTTTACGCACAAAATCCGCTGATTTACGCACAAACCCACTGATTGCAATGCCCGCCAAGTATCATATCAACAAAAAATCCGATATATCAACAAAAATCAGTACTATATCAACAAAAACTAATGCTTTATCAACAAAGTTCACAGCTTTATCAATAAAGTACACAAAGTGTTCGCATATCCAACTAGATCCAGCAGTTATCCACTTACAAAAAATGGAAATGTGTCTTATAATGGGAAAGGGAAATGTTTCCAATATTTCCTAAATTAAGTTGCTTTATTACATACAAGGGGGAACGAATGATGTCATTATTAAGTGCTTCACTATGGGCGGTAGGAATTATATTATCATGTGCATTAACTTTAAAGATTACTGGTAGTGGTTTTAAGGCGAAAAAAACTAAAGAATAAGCATTGTCTATATTATGAGGCCATTAGAGGATTATCTAATGGCTTTTTTGCAGTGTTGCCAAGTATCATATCAACAAAAAAACGATGATCAACAAGAACCACTACTATATCAACAAAAACCAATGTTATATCAACAAAAAAACCGATATATCAACAAAAACCAATGCGTTATCAACAAAGTTCACAGCTTTATCAATAAAGTACACAAAGTGTTCGCTATTTCCAGCTGCATCGCGCCGTTTTCGCTAGCCTGACAGACAATGCTAGATCCTTCGCTAACCGATTCCCGCACACAAAAAAATCTTATCTAACCTCCAGTTAGATAAGATTCCATCTCTTACAATTTAATGAAATTAGGTTCTGTGCAAGCTTTTTCTACATAGCCGATTTTAACAGGATTCATTTGAACCAGTACATAGTTAGGGTCTTCTGGACCTTCTAGCCATTTAGACAATTCTTCAGACCAAACTTTTTCTTCGGCACTTGGATTTTCAATTATTTCGGCTTTTGCAAACATTTCTACAAAGTTGTCGTCTAATCGATCTCCGTCGTGGCCTAGTAGTATATGTACATTTGGATTATTTTTTATATCATCTATTTTTTGTGAATTCTTATTAGTAGCGATATAAGGTGTTAGGCCTTTAAAGAAAAATATCATGTAGCAGCTATGTGGAAAGTCTTCGCGAATGGTCGTAAATAGACCTAATTGCTTCGCTTTTAATACTTTCATAATATTTTGTTGAATCATTTTTAAATAACTCCCTTCAAGTTCGAAAGATGAGCTGGTTGCTGGATTCTACCATGTTCATCTCCAACATTAGTAATTCTAGTTCTCGAGGTTATAATCCTTTTCTTAATTTCGGTAAAACTAAACTTTTATCTGCATTTACTCATCAACAGTTTAAGTGTTTGTTAATTGTTTTACATTTAAACCTATTTTTTTAATCCTTTTGCATATGATATTTAGTAAGGAAAATTATTTAGGAGGTTATTATGGCTCATCGTTTGTTTTTTATTGTTACTTTTATCGGTGTTCCATTATCGGTAATTGGGAGCTTGATGCATTGGAGTGAAATTCTTTTATTTATCATTTACTGTATAACGATTATTGGATTAGCTGGCATTATGGGAAGAGCGACAGAGAGCTTAGCGATCGCAGCTGGCCCACGAATTGGGGGACTTTTAAATGCGACATTTGGTAATGCGGTAGAGTTAATTATTGCGATATTTGCATTGCAAAATGGATTATCAGAAGTAGTTTTGGCATCGTTAACGGGTTCTGTTATTGGAAATTTACTTCTTGTAGGTGGTCTATCGTTTTTTGTTGGGGGATTAAAGTACAAGCGACAAAGCTTTAATGTTTATGATGCGAGGCATAATTCAGGTTTACTAATTTTTGCAGTTGTACTAGCCTTTGTCATTCCAGAAATTTTTTCAGTTAAGATGACCGCTAATGAAACGATGACGCTTAGTGTAGGGGTTTCAATTGTTTTAATGATTTTATATTTAGCGGCATTATTATTTAAATTAGTTACGCATCGTGGAGTTTATGTTGCAAAAAATCAAGAGATCGTAGAGGAACATGAAGAAGCTGAGTGGGGAACAACGAAAGCTATGATTGTTTTAGCTTTAGCTACTATAGCAGTGGGCTATGTTTCTGAGAAGCTTGTTCATACATTTACGACCGTTGGCGACAAATTTGGATGGACTGAGCTATTTATCGGTATTATCGTTGTTGCAATCGTTGGTAATGCTGCTGAGCATGCGTCTGCAATTGTGATGGCATTTAAAAATAAAGTAGGGGTTTCAGTAGAAATCGCTGTTGGTTCTTCACTACAAATTGCAATGTTTGTTGCGCCTGTGTTAGTTATTTGCTCATTATTTATAGGTGAGAGAATGCCTTTAATTTTCTCGATGCCTGAATTGGTTTCTATGATTACATCCGTATTTTTAACAATTGCCATAATGAACGATGGTGATACGAACTGGTTTGAAGGGCTAACTTTATTAGCTGCCTATTTCATCATGGGGATCGGCTTCTATTTATTATAAAAATTAAAATTGAAGGTGGTAAAAGTTGAAAATATTAATACGCATTGTATTTTATTTAATTGGATTACTATTTTTAACTTTAGGAATTAGTTTAGCGATTAAAGCTGAACTTGGTGCAAGTGCATGGGATGCGCTTGCAGTCGGCGAATCGAAAACATTCGGTTTATCTGTGGGGAATTGGATTATCATTAACTCGTCAGTACTTTTATTTGTTAATGCCTTTTTACAAAAAAAACGACCTGATTGGCTTGCAGCAATTACGTTTATATTAATTGGTCGGTTTCTAGATTTTTGGTTAACAGTTGAATCAGAACATTTATTTGACGCAAATATTATTACTAGATACATCCAATTAGTACTAGCTATTTTAAGCATGACAATTGGTATTGCTATTTATTTACAAGCAAAGTTTCCATTAAGTCCAATTGATGATCTAATGATTTCACTCAGTAAACGATTTGGCGTAAGCTTAGGCGTAGCTAAAACGATTGGGGAAGTGTTTGCCTTAGTATTGGCATTTCTTCTAAAAGGTCCAATTGGAATCGGTACTGTAGTAATTACTTTCAGTATCGGGCCAATACTACAAAAAATTAGAGTTCCAATTGAAAAGCTTTATACTAAGCTAAGTTCATAACGAAATATTTCATTTATGGAATACATATATTTAAATAAAATGTTCATGCTAAGAGTAAATAATTTCCTTATTTGTGAAAGGGGCATGAACATGTCTAAATGGTTAAAACCATTCGTTCTACTAAATATAGTCATTTTATTTGTTTCTTTAAATAATGGACAAACAACTTTTGCAGCAAATTCAGAAATAAGAGTCCCAGGCTCGGCAGCAAATGTAACAAAGGAAAACACTTATCCAAATCCAACTCAAGACTTGCCAGAATTACAACCAGGTGGACTGGCTAAGCAGTTATTAGATTCATCGAATGTAAAAATAGAGAATCCTAATCTAATTCGTATGTTTAATGAATCCTCAGTAAGTAAAGCACCATTTGCTGTTGGGTATAACGCGAAGATTTTCCTAGGTGTTTGGCCTTTAAATTATGAGTCAAATGAGACAACAATTAATTGGCAATATAAAAAAATCAATACAAACTTTCTCGATAATCGAGGAGAAAAAACGTACAAACGTATGAAGTACTATCAAAACACACAGCAAATTATTCGCGGTGGTTTAACTGCAAAAGTTAGAGACTCAGATGATGTTATTAACCTAATGATGCATGATGCTTCAGAAAAAACAACTTTGCCACTAGCATACCAAACAGTAGTTGGAGCAGGTACGAAAAACGAACGAGTATATAATGTACCACCAAAGCAACTAGGCTATTTATACGCATACGCACCAGCTGTTAATGAAAAAGGAAAAGTAACATTTGGAGAAGTATATTTAATCTTAAAGGGTAATAAAAGATCACTTCAAGTGAAGAATGTCGTGTCGCAAGGTGTAGGCGCATGGATTCCTGTTCAAGATTATGTATCGTTTGGGTATTTAGCTTCGCCACAGCCTAGATAAAATATGTTAAATCCACAAGAGTGAATTTTGCTTGTGGATTTTTTTATTTTACGGCGCTATATTAACGTGATTAATGGAGAGCGGCACTAAATTAACGAGATTTAGAGATGGGAATTGCAATATATCAACGAAGAACGGCAATATATCAACGAAGAATGGTAATATATCAACGAAGAACGGCGATATATCAACGAAGAATGGCAATATATCAACGAAGAACGGCGCTATATCAACGAAGAATGGCAATATATCAACGAAGAACGGCGCTATATCAACGAAGAACGGCAATATATCAACGAAGAACGGCAATATATCAACGAGAATTAACCATATATCAACGGAGTTCACAACTTTATCAATATTGTTCAAATTGTGTTCGTATTTTCAATAGGAGACAATTAAATATGATCTAATCAAAAAAAAAGCATGCCACAAAAATGACATGCTTAACTCTTAAAGCTTTGAACTTCTACCAGTAAAATCAGTATCACGATAGTAGCTATTCTTCACTAGAATATTAGGCCCTAAACATTTAACTGCTGGACAATGACAGCTTAGTTCTTTTGCAGTTTTTGATAATGACCAAGTATCATATGCTTCTTGAAGTGTATGAGTTTGAATATTACCAAGATGAGGTACATCACCAAAGTCAGTTACGATAATGCTTCCATCAAATACATTTACATTTAAGCGAGAACGGCCGTCAGGGTCATTTCGAAGTGTTACATTTTTACTATTATATAGCCTTTGAATAATATCTAAATCCTTCTGATCATCGCTACATGGATAAAATGGTAGAGTACCAAATAGCATCCAAATGTTTTCGTCGCGGACATCTAGTAAAGTAGAGATTGCATTACGTAGTTCATCCTTCGTTAAAACTTCTAATGTACTAGCGAAATCACTTGCGTACATAGGGTGTATTTCGTGCCTTTGACATTTCATTTCATCAATAATTTGACGATGAATTTTTTCTAAGTATGGAAGAGTACGTTTATTTAGCATTGTTTCAGCAGATACCATAACGCCAGCTTCAGCAAGGCGGCGACTGTTTTCGATCATATTTTCAAATAATTTTGCACGTTGCTCATATGTTGGCTTGCGATCCATCATGGCAAATCCTGCTTCAACGAATTCATCAACTGTTCCCCAGTTATGTGAGATATGTAGTACGTCTAAATAAGGAATGATTTTTTCATATCTTTCAAAATCTAATGTTAGATTTGAATTAATTTGAGTTCGGACACCGCGCTCATGGGCATACTTTAATAATGGCACTACATAGCCGTTCAGCATTTTATTAGAAAGCATCGGCTCTCCACCGGTAATACTTATGCAACGAAGCTTTTCGATCTCTTCTAAGCGATTTAGTACTAGTTCAATCGGTAATGGATTTGGATCCTTCGGTTGTAAAGTATATCCGACAGCACAATGCTCGCATCGCATATTACAGATTGTTGTCGTTGTAAATTCTACATTTGTTAGTATGTTTTTACCATACTCTTCAACATCTAAATATGCTTCCCAAGGGTCATATGTAGGTGTTATTTGTTGTAATAAATTTTTCATAAAAAAACTCCTTCAGGCACAAAAGTGCACCCATAAGTATAAGATAAATTTAATTTTCCTCAACCATTATAAGAAAGAAAGTTAATCATTGTATAGAAATAAATGCTTAAAAAATAAAAAAATGTCGAAAGTTTTACGATATATAGTCGAAGAAGGGTATAATATAAAATGAATTGTATTAAGAAAGGACGAGTTATTTATGTCAAGCACAGAACAATTATCTTATATTAAAGAGCGTTTTAACACAGTAATGGAAACAATCGAATCTTTAGAAGCTGATGAAGTAAGCTTAGAAGAATTAGATCAATTATTATCTGTTTTAGATGACATAGAAACTAAATGTCGTGAAGTTAATCAACCTGAATGAGTCCATTAAAATGGGCTTTTTTTATTTATTGAAAAAGCGATATGACAGCTAAATAAAGAAACATATTTGTCAGGGCTTTTTTTATTCCGTTTATTAAAAATTGTATTATAATGAGAAGGGGAACATTCTGTCTTTTTTATAAAGGGTTGAGGGGGAGCAGCAATGCAAAACATACAGGAAAGTATTTATCAATTAATCGTTGAAACATCAACGAATCTACCAAAGGACGTACGTAAAGCAATCAGACAAGCTAAAGCAAATGAAACTTCTGGAACTAGAAGTGCCATCGCGTTGGAAACGATTACAAATAATATTATGATGGCTGAAAACGATGTTTCACCAATTTGCCAAGATACTGGTATGCCAACGTTTAAAGTAAAAACTCCAGTTGGTGTAAACCAGCTTGTGATAAAAGAAGCAATTTATGCTGCGATTGAACAAGCTACAAAAGATGGTAAGCTTCGTTCGAACTCTGTAGATTCTTTATTTGGTAAAAACAGCGGAAATAACTTAGGACCGGGTACTCCTGTTGTGAAATTTGAGCAACATGAGAGCGATTATATCGATATTCGTCTAATCTTAAAAGGTGGCGGATGTGAAAATAAAAATATCCAATATAGCTTACCATGTGAACTTGAAGGACTTGGTAAAGCTGGTCGTGATTTAGACGGTATCCGTAAATGTATTTTACACAGCGTATATCAAGCACAAGGACAAGGCTGTAGCGCAGGCTTCATCGGAGTTGGTATCGGCGGAGACCGTACTAGCGGTTATGAGCTTGCTAAAGATCAACTATTCCGTTTAACTGAAGATGAAAATCCAATTCCAGAGCTTAAAGCAATGGAAGATTATATTTTGGAAAATGCAAACAAGCTAGGCGTAGGAACAATGGGATTTGGTGGAGAGACAACATTACTTGGTTGTAAAATCGGCGTAATGAACCGTTTACCTGCAAGCTTCTTCGTATCAGTAGCTTATAACTGCTGGGCATTCCGTCGTTTAGGTATGAAAATTAATCCTGAGACTGGCGAAGTTTCAGAATGGATCTATCGTGATGGTGAAGAAATTAGCTTTACAAATGAAGCTGATGATACTGCAGAAGCACCTCGTGAAGTGAAATTAGTAGCGCCAATTACTGAAGAACAAATTCGTGATTTAAAAGTTGGAGATGTAGTTTCGATTAGTGGTATGATGTACACTGGCCGTGACGCAATCCACCATCATTTAAAAGACCATGACTGTCCAGTAGACTTAAATGGTCAAATTATTTACCACTGTGGACCTGTTGTATTAAAAGATGAAGAAGGCAAATATCACATTAAAGCAGCTGGTCCAACAACAAGTATTCGTGAGGAGCCATACCAAGGCGATATCATGAAAAAATTCGGCATTCGCGCTGTAATCGGTAAAGGCGGAATGGGTGCAAAAACATTAAAAGCATTAGGAGAGCACGGCGGTGTTTACTTAAATGCAATTGGTGGAGCAGCACAATACTACTCACAATGTATTAAAGAAGTAAAAGACGTAAACTATTTAGAATTCGGAATTCCAGAAGCAATGTGGCACTTACAAGTTGAGGATTTCAAAGCAGTTGTAACAATGGACTCTCACGGTAACTCATTGCATCAAGATGTAGATAAGAGCTCACTTGAGAAATTAGCTACTATGGCTGAGAAGGTATTTTAATAGTTGAGATTTAGGGGCAATGTCATTTGATGGCATTGCTTTTTTTTGTGGGGAGATTATTTGTTGGTGTAAATAGGAGATGAAAAGTGCAAATAAGAGCGGGGGTACTGCGATTAAATTCGAGGAGTGGATAGGAAAAATGAAACCTGAAACCTGCAAATAAATGAAGAGAACCCGCAAATAAAAACGTGAGTAGTGCAAATAAAAGCCGAATCACCGCAATTAAATTCTACGAGTTCAAATAAGAAAATGTAATCTGCAAATAAACGAAGAAGACCTGCAAATAAAAACATGAGGATTGCAAATAAGGCCCCAGCGACTGCAATTAAATTCCCAAGTGCAAATAAAAATATGTAATCTGCAAATAAACGAAGAAAACCTGCAAATAAAAACGTGAGTAGTGCAAATAAGGCCCCAGCGACTGCAATTAAATTCCCAAGTGCAAATAAATTCTACGAGTGCAAATAAGAAAATGTAATCTGCAAATAAACGAAGAAAACCTGCAAATAAAAACATGAGGAGTGCAAATAAGGCCCCAGCAACTGCAATTAAATTCCCAAGTGCAAATAAAATCACGAAAATAGCAAATAAAAATGGCAAAACTGCAAATAAAATTACGAAATCTGCAAATAAAATTACCAAATCTACAATTAAAAGTTTCAAAACTGTAAATAACCTTCTCAATACTGCAAATAAGGCGTTAATTCATGAAGAAAAAGTTTAATTTTAGGGTAAATTAAGCAAAATTGAATGGTTTGGATTGAAAAACCCCTATATTCATTAAAAAACTTCAATCCCTGAGCCGACACAAAATCCTAATCTAGAAAAACTTAGTTTTATTTCAAAAATGCACCAATTTTATTCATATTTCTAATTTATTTACAGATACTAATTTTAAGTGAGGTGAGTGAGTTGAAAAAGTTTATCGTATCGATTCTTGCTTTCTTGTTAGTGTTTCCTAGTACTACTTTTGCTTATAGTAATACGCCACATGGCTGGGGGATTGTTCGTACGAAGAATGAGGTTCCGCCAGATGCTGGTGAGCAGCTTAATAATTTGTTATCTAATACGGGGTCAGTGTATTTAGGTGATACTACGAAAAAGGATGTTTATTTAACTTTTGACAATGGTTATGAAAATGGATTTACGCCGAAGTTTTTGGATGTGTTAAAGAAGCATGGTGTTCATGCGACTTTTTTCATAACGGGTCATTATATTAAGGAGAATCCTGAGTTAGTAAAACGGATGGTAAATGAGGGGCATATAGTTGGAAATCATTCGTGGAGTCATCCTGATATGACAACGATTGGTGATCAGAAGATTGTTGAGGAATTGGAACAAGTTAAAATGGCATACCAAGAATTAACTGGCCGAACAGATATGAGATATTTTAGACCTGCACGAGGTGTTTTTAGTGAGCGTACTTTGAAGTTGGTCAATAAAGAGGGGTATGAAAATATTTTTTGGTCATTGGCATATGTTGATTGGAAGGTTGATCAGCAAAGAGGTTGGAAATATGCTTATGATAATGTGATGGATTTGATTCATCCAGGAGCGGTTATTTTAATGCATACTGTATCGAAGGATAATGCAGAGGCGATGGATGCGATTATTACTGGATTACATAAAAGAGGATATCGTTTTGGCAGTTTAGATGAGTTAATGATGGAGAGAAGTGGATTTGATCCAAATTTCTATCTTCCTAAAAAATAAAAAGCTAATGATTGAGTAGTTTAGTAAAACTGCTTTAATCATTAGCTTTTTTTACACATTTAGAAAGTATAAATTGGCAGCGGTGAGTTTTCTTTATCGGTTTGCGATTGCCTCGTAGTTTAATTTTGCGTGTTGTTTAGACGTTTTAATTACGAATGGATTTTCGACTGTATTTTCTAAGAATTGTTGGTCCTTATTTGCGAATTTTTTAATTCCGTTAAGAACTTGTTCTTCTTCTGACACTACTTCTCCAAAAAGTAATTCTTGTGTGATTGGTCCTTGGTTATAGTGTTCGTAATAGAATCGTTTATAGTCAAATTGGTAGAAAATAACTGGTTTTTCCATGTATGAAAAGTCAAAGGAAACTGTTGAGTAATCAGTGATTAATAAATCGGATCGTTTTAAAAGTGATTGAACGGTTTCTTCACCTTGACGGATTACTTTGATTCGTTTATGGAAGTCTGGAACATCTTTCATATAAACCTGAGTTTGGTAATGTGGATAGAAAATAATATTTAAATCGTTATCTTCTAATATTTGATGTAAATCAGGATTACTAAGTAAAGATAAATAACGGTTAAAGTATTCAGAGTTCATTAATTGCTGCGTACTTTTATTCCAGTTTCTCCACGTTGGCATAATTAGAATCGTTTTCCCATTCCCTGTATTTTCAAGGGCGTCCCATCTAGCTAGTCCAGTTACGGCAACTTCATTTTCGGCATATCCAAATTCGTTCACGATATGATCTTTTTCAAAATCAGATGAAACGATAAATAATGAATAGCCCATTCGATTTTTATTTAGTACATGGTTTACTCGACTAACTCCAATTACGCCATGTTGAATAAGGATTTTTTGATTTTGCTGCCATTCAGGATGGCATTTTAAAACTTGTAGGTATTCATGGGTGTACATGTTAGCACGTTCGGAATATGCATTAATTGTTTTATCACAAGTTAATAAGTAGAGTGTGTGCTTTATACTTCCGTATTGTACGATGTTGCCGAATTCCTTTATATGTTCATAATCTTTAGCATTTTTATCGATTAAATAGTAACAGTTTTCTCTTAGATTATTTTTCTGTATATACTTGAATAAATGATACGAATTATCTTGTGCCGTATCTTTTCTTTCTCCAATTAGCCAAATATGTTTATTTCGATAGTGCTTTTGTGTTAAGCGGTATAAGAAAAAGATAAGGAAGGATTTCCATTCTCTCCTTAGTACAAGTAAACCAAATTCATAGACTAAATCGCGGAAGGATTTTTGTATTTTTGTTTTTAATCTTCCTAATAGGCCTGTTTTTTTAATTCGAATATGCAAATTCTTCTTTGGAAAATATGGCACTATGCTGTGTGTTTTAGTAGTTGCTGGTTTTGAATTTGCTTTTGTTGAAAAATAAAAGATATGAAGTGGTTTTTTTATCGTAATATCTTCGACTGTTACTGAGATTGACACTTCATAATCACCATCAGGTAAAATTTTACTTAATTCAATCGTCGTTGTTTTATAGCCACCATCGCTATAATTGATACTATTTTTTGAGAATAAGTAAGATAAATCTGAACGTTCAAGTGTTTCAAGTGTAACTGTAATGACTTGTCCGTTTGACTTATTCGTAAACTGTATTTCTTTAATAGAATCATCATTATTAATTTCCTCAATAAAGGCAAAGCCACCTACTTGTAAGCGATCTTCACGTAATGAAAGGATTTCAATTTTTTGATATAGATTAAATGCTTTTATTTCTAGGTATTCTTTATAATTTGGAAAATATTTTGCAAAGTAGTGATAATATTTTCCTTCGATTTTAACTGCACCTTTTTGTAATGTTCGATCAGATAATAAGCGCATTAGTAAATTAAATTCTTCTGAAACTTTATTAACAAATATTGTGTAGAATACCTTACTAATTTTAGAAGTATTATGTTCTATTTGATTTTCTGACATGTTGTTTGCAAAGTTAGATGAAATCGTTAATAATTCATCGAACTGCTCAGAAGGGAAATAGTACGCTTTAGTTAATAAAGATGTTAAATAATAATCCCATAATTTTTTCTCAATATGAGCGTAATGAGAGGTAACATCTTTTTGTTTATAATAGTTCCGTAATTCTGATTGAGTAATAAGAAGGTCATTAAAAAAATCTAAAGTACTAGTTTGTTTAATAACATCACTATTCGTTAAATCTCTCACATTTATGACGATGTCTGAAGTGACATAAACTTTATTCGAACAAATAAAGGATTGTTGAGTAAATAATAAATCTTGTTGCTCAGTTATATTCTCATTAAATTGTATTTGATTGTCGCTCAATAAACTTCTTTTGATCATCATATTTTTAATAGAAGGATTTAAAAGTAGTTCTGGCTGTTGGTCAAATTGGCGTATTTGCGGTAAATCTTTTTTGAAAATGGATTTTAAGTCATGGTGCTCCCATTTTCTTGTACCATTAAATAATTGGATATTTCCTAAAGCAATCTCAGCATTTGCTTTAGTAGCACCGTCATATAGTTTTTCATAAGATGAAGAATTTACAATATCATCTGCATCGATAAAGGCAATAAAGTCACCATTAGCTTCTTGTAAGCCTATGTTACGCGCTTTATTTTTTGCCGTAAAATCGATTGATACGGATTGGAAATTTTTATGTGAATTTGAGTATTCTTCAATTAATTTTTTACTATTATCTGTTGAACCGTTGTCAATCACGATAATTTGAAGATCAGTTAAGGATTGACCTTGTAAACTGTTAAGGCAATCTTTTAAGACATCTTCATGATTATGTGCGACAACGACTATACTTATTTTTGCTTTTTCCATAATAGTCTTACCTCACTAGTCTCTACTTTCAATTAAATAGTTTATCATAAATTATAAATTAATGTGTCTTCCATCATATATTAATTTACGCTTGGTAAGTGGTTTTTGTAGTAGTATTTTCTCCAATATTTGATGGAGATATTTATTAAGAGGGGTAGTAGATGCAGAGTTTCTAAAATTGACTAATGGTAGTTTTAAAAAAGAGGCAATTACTTTAGTAAATTTTTATTAAACCTATTGACTTTGATAATGATAATCGTTATCATTTAAATATATTAAATATCAAAACCCGCTGTAGCGATATTTGATAAGTTTTAAAACCTGATTGGACTTGAAAGTTTCCCCATTCCCTTAAAATTTAATGTGTCAAAAAAAGCTTGATTAGTCCCCAAGCTTTTTTTGTGTTTTTCAGGCTGTAAGAGCTTTCTAAAAATAAAATTTTTAAGCATGTAACTAGAGATTATTTCTCTAGTTTTTTTGCGTTTCACACAAATTTTCTTAACCGGTACTGATTATGCTATAATACACTTCAGAGTAATTAAGGAGGAACGGGAGAATGTGGAAGGAAGAGGTTGCTTTAGAAACTCCATATCAATGGGAAGAGGTTTTAAAGAGATTAGAGCATGAGCCAACATTTACGGTGCATTCTGCTGAAAAGCGGTTAAGCATTCCACTTTATATTGAGGGAGAGCATGCAGTTGTAAAGGTTAAGAAAATAGATGATGCTCCGGTTCGATTTGAAGTTATTAGTGAACATTTAAATAAAGCTAAAATTCTCGAGGAAATTGCTACAATTTTGCAATGGCAAACTGAATTTGAAGAGTTACATCTTCATTTAAGACAAACTACTATATCGCCTCTAATAGACCTTTTTGGACATACACCAATCACTGTTTCTAATGATCCTTTCGCCTGTTTAATTACATGTATTATTCATCAGCAAATTCAGCGTACTTTTGCGATTCAAGTCACAAAGCGATTTGTTCGAATGTATGGTGAGAGAATTGGTAATGCGTGGTTTTTTCCTTCGCCTGAGAAAATTGCCATGTTAACGATTGATGAGTTAAGAGATTTGCAGCTTAGTACTAGAAAAGCTGAATATATGATCGGCATTGCTAAAGCGTGGAGTGAAGGAGATTTAAGTCATCAAGATTATCGAACATTATCTTCAGAGGAAATTTCTAAGGAGCTAATTAAGCTTAAAGGGGTCGGTCCCTGGACGGTTGAAAACTTCTTATTATTTGGTTTAGGAAGAAAAGATATTTTCCCAGTTGGTGATGTTGGCATTCAAATCGCACTTCAAAAGCTTTTAAATTTAGATGAAAAGCCTTCAAAAGAAATAATGGAGTATGTTAAAGAGCAGGTTTCACCGTTTGGAAGCTACGCTGCTCTGTATCTTTGGAAGAGCATAGAATAATGGAGTTGTATATATGAGCAATCAGTTAGAAAATAAATTAGAAGTAGGACAATCCTTTCCTATTACAATTAAACGTATCGGAATTAATGGTGAGGGTGTAGGTTACTTCAAACGACAAGTTGTTTTTATTAAAGGAGCATTACCTGGTGAGGAAGTAGTTGCTGAAGTAACGAATGTTCGCAATGGCTTTGCAGAAGGGAAGATTCAACGTATTCGTAAGTCATCGCCAGACCGTGTAGATCCGACTTGTAAAATCTATGAAAAATGTGGTGGTTGCCAAATTCAGCATGCTTCATATGAAGGGCAGCTTCGATATAAACGCGACATTGTCATCCAAGCAATGGAAAAGTATGCGAAAGATTTACTTGAAAAAACACCAATTAAAGAAACGGTTGGTATGGAAAATCCTTGGAATTACCGCAACAAAAGTCAGCTTCAAACTGGACTTGAAAAAAATAAGATTATCGCTGGATTATATAAACAAAACTCACACGAAGTTGTCGATATTGGCCATTGCCCAATTCAACATGAGGATTTAAATAAAATCACAGGTAAAGTGAAGAAGATTTTAACTCGTTTAAATATTCCTGTTTATAATGAACGAAAAAATAAAGGGGTTATTCGAACAATTGTTGCCCGTGTCGGATTACAAACAGGTCAAATTCAATTAGTTCTAGTAACTGGTACGAAAGATTTTCCACAGAAAAATGAATTAATTAGTGAAATTAAAAAGAGAATTCCTGAAGTAACTAGTTTAATGCAAAATATTAACAATCAAATGACTTCAGTGATTTTTGGTCGTGAAACTGTTTATTTAGCAGGGGAAGAAGTAATCGAAGAAAAGCTTGGTGACTTATCATTTGAGCTTTCGGCTAGAGCGTTTTTCCAATTAAACCCTGAACAAACGGTTAAGCTATATGATGAAGTGAAAAAAGCAGCGGCACTTACTGGTACGGAAAAAGTCGTTGATGCTTATTGTGGAGTAGGTACAATCGGATTATGGCTTGCTAAAGACGCAAAAGAAGTTCGTGGCATGGACGTAACAAAAGAAGCAATTATCGATGCGAAAACAAATGCATTAAGCCACGGCTTTACAAACACTCATTACGAAGCAGGTAATGCTGAACAAGTATTACCAAAATGGTTAAAAGAAGGCTGGAAACCGGATGTGATTATTACTGATCCACCGAGAACTGGTTGCGATGAGGAGTTCTTAAATACTGTATTAAAAATTAAACCGAAGAAATTAGTATATGTTTCTTGTAATCCTTCTACTTTGGCTAGAGATTTAAAGGTATTAAGTAAGAGTTATGATGTGAAGTATATGCAGCCAGTAGATATGTTCCCGCATACTGCACATGTAGAAGTTGTAGCGAATTTGGAATTGAAGATGTCTAATTAATAAATGCTCTGCTAGTTTAAATAAACATTAGCCACCCTAAATTCGTTAAAAAGTACTTTTTTCGAATTCGGGGGCTTTTTTCTGTTAAACTCTTGGCAATTCGGTTTCTTCTAATTGAAGAAATATTGGAGAGAATTTTAGCAAACACTGATTAACATTTTTGATCAGTTTGATAATAAGTGAATAATCATGGTCATCTTACTTTTTAATTTTCGGATAAGTGGTTGGCCTAGTTTCCCATCATGAGAGGATTTGAAGTTGAAAATGAAAGATAATTTTTGGCGTGAATTACCGCGACCTTTTTTTATACTGGCTCCAATGGAAGATGTGACGGATGTTGTGTTTCGCCATGTTGTAAGTGAAGCAGCCAGACCTGATGTATTTTTTACGGAGTTTACAAACAGTGAGAGTTACTGCCACCCAGAAGGGCACCAAAGTGTACGCGGTCGTTTGACTTTTACAGAAGATGAGCAGCCACTAGTAGCACATATTTGGGGGGATAAGCCTGAATTCTTTAAGCAAATGAGTATTGGTATGGCGGAACTTGGTTTTCGAGGTATAGATCTCAATATGGGCTGTCCTGTACCTAATGTGGCAGGACATGGGAAGGGGAGCGGCCTAATCCTTCGCCCAGAAGTTGCAGCAGAACTAATACAAGCAGCAAAAGCAGGAGGCCTGCCAGTAAGCGTTAAGACAAGGCTTGGTTTCTCTAAAATAGACGAATGGCGTGACTGGCTGACACATATTTTGAAACAAGACATTGCCAATTTATCTATTCACTTGCGTACTAGAGATGAAATGAGTAAAGTAGATGCGCATTGGGAACTAATCCCAGAGATTAAGAAACTTCGTGATGAAGTAGCACCGAATACACTGTTGACAATCAACGGAGATATCCCTGACCGACAAACTGGCTTAAAGCTTGCTGAACAATATGGTATTGATGGAGTTATGATTGGACGTGGAATTTTCCATAATCCGTTTGCTTTTGAAGTGGAGCCAAAAGAACATAGTAGTGAGGAATTGCTTAATCTTTTAAGATTGCATTTGGATCTGCATGATCAATATGAACTGCGCTCGTTCAAAGCTCTTCATCGCTTCTTTAAGATTTATGTCCGTGGGTTTAGAGGAGCAGGCGAATTAAGAAATCAATTAATGAACACAGAATCAACAGATGAAGTGCGTGATATGCTCGATAAATTTATGGCAAAGAACTTTATTGGGATAAGCGAAGAATAGAATTCCCAAATTAAATGGCTCCAGTATTTTGCTGGGGCTTTTTTGCATTGGTATTTGCATAGGATGCTGATCTAGTCTGTGCTCTTCTTTTTCTTTTCTAGACGGAGACGACACTTCAGTGACTTTTAGATTCATATTTAATTTTGATTTACACTATAAGATGAAAGGTCTGCCGAACTACTCAGCAGACCTTCTCTATTTCTAATTACTTGGATTCAATAATCGTTTTATTAATTACATCAATCACGTAGTTCTTTGTATTTTTAGCTATCGAACCACCATCACTTTTAAAAATCGTGGATTTGGTAGTATCAGTTGGTTCAATGTGTACTGGAACTTGCGTTTGACCTTCGCTTAGATTAATAGATTGAGTGAAATTCATTCCATTATAGTCAGTTACTTTTTCCCCGTTGATGGTGAGGTTAGCACCTTTAATACTATTTCCTTTGATCGTTAAAGTCGAACCTTTCACATCAATTTGGCTTACTACAAGTGGGTTATCAATCCAGCGTAAAATCTTGTCTTGGACAACCATTTTGTTGCCACCTTGGTTTGTGACGACTACTTTCATATCAGTTCCAGTCGCACCGTAACCATAGTAACTGATATCATCATCCGATGAATCAGATGGTGTGTGGTCTGTTAAACCTTCGTGATCCCAAGAGTTGTCTCTCGTGTATTTATACGTAATTTCAGTTCCTTCCTCAAGTTCAGTTGTATATTCCCAATCAGGTGTAACGGCACCATTTCGGCTCATTGACCAGCCGCCTGTATTCCATCCATTTAAGCTGTTTGGAATATTCATTTGAGAAGATAATGGAGTATCATCTGGTGCATGCACCTTGAAAGTGATTTGTACCATGACGATATCAGGTGTCACAGTTACCGTGTTAGAGTCCACATAATTCCCAGCTTGATCAAATACACGGATTTTGTATTTATAAGTTGTACCGTTAGCTACCTGATAATCACGGAATGTGGTAGTGTCTCCATTGACTGATGTAAGTAATTGATCGTCACGATAAATAATCGTTTTATATGGCTGATCTGGCTGCTTAAGGTTCCAGTTTAAGTTAACCTGACCAGACTCTTGAATTGGTGTATCTAAAGTGACTTCTTTAGCAGGAGGAGTCGTATCTGATGTGCTCCGTGTATAATTTACTTCTGCTGTTGAAGTAGATACCCATGTTTTACCTAAATCAGGAGTAAAGGACATTCTGTATTCATAAGTACCTGCCTCCAATGGTGTAAAGCTACCTTGAAACTCATTTGCCTTATTTTCCTGAGTTTGACCAGTATATAGAGCTTGATATGTTGTCCAAGTTGTTTGGCCTTTAATTCTTACTTGAAGCTCGGCTGTGATTCCCTCGGCCGGGCCGGTTTCAGTAGCACCTGACAAGTAAAAAGATGCTTTAACAGTAGAATCAAGCGCTAAGTTCAACTCCCCATTAGATAAGGTAGTCAGGTTGCTCGGGCTAGCATTCGCAACATCATAATGTGGCACGAGACCAGCTGAGGCTACAGGCTCAGATTCGTTGCCATTAGAATCTACAGCTGTCACTTCAAAATAATAGGTACGCCCATTATTCAAACCTGAAATATCAACAGATTTACCAGTAGTTTCTTTCACTTTTGTCCATAATCCACCAGCAATATTGGATTGGTAGACATTGAATTTTGTTCCATTTCCTGTCCAATTTAAAGTAATTTGTTTAGAACCTACTGTACCTACTACACTTTTAACTGACTGTGGTTGTTTTACTTCATTATTTGATAGTAACATTCTTCCGGATTCAGCTGGAACGGTCAATGTAAGCTTACCATCTTTTGCTGTAGCTAAATACTTAGTATCTAATTGGTCTACATATTGAACGCCATTCGCAATAAGTCCTTTTGTATCAATTTCAACAGTTTGTGAAGTATTCCCTCTGTTGATAATAACAAGGGCAGATTTTGATCCTTTTGTTCGAGTGTAAGCTAATACATCATTTTTTGCGTAAATGTGGTGAAGATTTCCATAGCTAAATAGATCGGAATTTTTACTACGAATTTTACCAATCGCTTGATAATGTTTAATTAAATCTTGGTTTTCATTTCCCCATGGATACGTACGGCGATCATCTGGATCCTTTGATCCTGTTTGTCCTGCTTCATCTCCATAATAAATAGTCGGCGCTCCAGGGTAGCCCATTTGAAGAATAGAAGCTAATTTTAATCGCTTCACACCTTCATTGTAATTATAGTTCGGATCCTGTTCAGCTCTGTTATACGTATCTGTTCCATTTCCTAACAGGAATATAGCGCGTGCAGTATCATGAGATCCCATTAAGTTCATGAGTGCATAAAACGCTTCTTTAGGATAGTCCTCTTGAACAGCTTCGAGTGAGTTTTGTGCATTTTCTGCATTACCGTTCTTTAAATAATCCAAGATTGCTCCTCGGAAACGATAGTTCATTACGGAATCATATTGATCTCCTAAGAAGTACTTGGAAGCATCATCCCAAATTTCCCCTAAAATAAGTGGTTTCTCATCTTTTTGAAGCGTGCTTCCGGATCCTGTCATAGTCTTGGATTTCATTTCTTTTCGGAATTCCTGCCAAAATGAACTGTCCACTTCATTTGCTACATCTAGACGCCAGCCGGAAGAACCTCGATCGATCCATGATTTTCCTACAGAGTCCTTTTCATACATTAGATAATTAGCCAATTCAGTGTTGTTAAGTTCACTAAGGTGGTCAACCTTTGATCCTTCAACTGATTCAAATACTGGCAGACTATCGTAGCCCCACCATCCTTCATACTTATAATGTTCTCCATTTGAAATGCCGTTTACTTTTTCATTAGGAACTTTAACATTTTCAATATGGAACCAGTTTTCAAAACCGTACGGGCTAAAGGATTGACCTTCAGAGATAAGTTGTTTTTTTGCTTTCTCTTTAGCAGCAGCTTCGGTCAATTTTTCATCATTCATTAAATTATAAACACGAGACCAATATTCATATGCGCCAACTGTTTTATATTTGTTATAGCGGTCAAAATAGATTGAGTCGTCAGAGACGTGGTTAAAAACGCCATCCAAAATCAAATGCATATTACGTTTCGATAACTCTTTTGTGAAATCCTTAAATTCTTTTTCTGTGCCAAACATCGGATCAAGTTCTTTGTAATCGGTTGCATCATATTTATGGTTAGATGGTGCAAGAGCAATCGGATTTATATAGAGTGTGTTAACTCCAAGTGATTGAAGGTAATCAAGCTTAGCTTTGATTCCAGCAATATCTCCTCCATAAAAATCATTACTAAACTCTCCGTCCCCATTATATGAACCAGTTCCTTGTTCATAAGGATTATCAGGTAAGCTTGACCAAGAAGCGGGATGTTCGATTGGTTGGCTACCGCGAGCTCCAACTTTATCCTTTATATGGTCATTTGTCTTGTTGCCGTTAAAAAAGCGATCAGGAAAGATTTGATAGACTACAGCTTCTTTCATCCAATTTGGAGTTTGATATTCAGGGTCATAAACTGTCAATTGGAATAGACCTGCATTTTTATCTTCTGCTTTTCCAGTATGGCCTTCTTGTGTGTCCTCTCCATATTCTGCCGTTGTATCTTGATCTCTTACAATGAATTTATATCCATGAATACCTTTATCTGCAGGAGTAAAAGTGGCTTCCCAGTATTCAAGATCACCTTTGCCACTTGTATTTGACCAGCCAACATTTTTCATAGCCAAGACTTTTGTTGTACCTGAATTATAGTTTTTTACATAAAGGCTTGCACTTGTCAGGTCACCTTTCTTAGCTGATATCCTGAATATGACAGGTGTCTCAGCAGGAACCGCCCCAAATGGCTTTCGGTAGATTTGATCCCATGAATCATGATATAGGGCACTTTGATCAATCAAGCCATCAGAGCCTGTTGGTTTATAATCTGTATAAACTTCTTTTGTTTGATTATTATAGAAAAATGTAATAGTAGTTTCAGAGATTACATTTAATTTTAAATTGGAAGTAGGGTAGGACTCGTTCCAATCCTTGCCTAATACAATCTTGTATTCGTATGTACCACTTGGCACCTTTGTAGTAAAGGAATAGATATTTTTAAAATTGTCATCCTTTAAAAAGGCTGTTGATTCCGCTGGGCTCCAAGCTGCCCCTGCATTAATTGCAGGCTGGATCGTTCCAACAAGACGTGGTTGTCTTTCATCTGCTAAAGGAGTGTAATGAGTGCTGTCTGAAATTGAATGAGTGTTATCATTATAGTAGAAAGTGACATCTTTTTGTTCGGAAAGTACTAGTTTAATGTTGTTGCCACCTGGATTTCCGCCTTCACCGTAATTTTCCGACCAGTTTCCACCAATGGCGATTTTATACTCATATTCACCGGCCGGTAAAGTACCAGTAAAAGTATAGAGACCATTACCTTTGTACACCATTTCCGTTTTGGCCGAAGCTGGGTCCCAATCGCTTGGATTGCCTAACAAGCTTTGAATGCTACCAACAAGTACAACTTGTTTAGCTACCGTTTCTGCTGCTTTTGCAGATCCATTTGTAATTAGTCCCGGAAACATCTGGAGTACTAATCCTAATACAGTTACCAGCGATAATATTGATCTTTGTTTTCTCCTCATGAATAAACCCCTTTCCTCTTTCTAAATTAGGAAAACGTTTATACAAAAGATGCAATAAAAATATGTATGTAGGTAATGCTAATCTATTGCAACCGTTTGCATAAATTGTTTTCAAAATAATTATAACTTTTTATCAACACAAATCAATGGTAAATGGCAAAATAATACAAATTTTCTGAATTAAATACAATTGATGTTCATTTAAGATAGAGTTTCAAATTTTAGAAGACGAGCAAGAAGATTAAATGTCTACATTGCTTCACTGTTAAAAAACAACTGGAATAAAATTATTAAAGTTGCACAAAATGTGACAATATTTTAAAATCGTTAAGTATACAATATGCGATAAGTGTAAACCATGCTATGATAGGAGCGTGAGGTGAAATGAGAATGAGTACAATGACATTAAAATTGACAGAGGAACAACTTGAGCAAGCGATTCATGAACAAGATGTAGTAAGATACGAGAAAGAATCATTGTTTTTAATGAATAACTTGGCTGTTAGTATGAGTGAAGTTTATGATGACATTCTACGATACGTTATGCCAAAGAAGGTTAAATTTAATTTAGGGCCAGATTTAATTAAAAAAGAAGAATCAATTACACTTTTGAAAGAAATGATGGAAATCTCAACAAAAATTCATGAAGAAAAAATGGATTTTAATAATGTGAAAATTAAATTTGATACGTGGTTTTATCAGATTACTTCAGAAGGCATATTAGTCTTTGATTATGATTTAAGAGAATTGATGACGATTACTCAAGCGTCAAAAGAGTTAGCTGTATCACGTCAAATGGTCTACAAATATATTGAAAGAGGCTTAGAAGCGGTTGGTGAAAAAGGGCAACAAAAAATACCTAAACATGCTATTGAAGCTTGGAAAAATCCTGTAATGGCTTTTCAAATTCAATGGAACTATCAAATGAAACGAATCAGAACTCAAACAATTGACGAACGCATCGAAATGATAAATGAACTAATCTATGAATATGAAGAACAATTTGGAGATAATTTTTACAAACTTTTCGGAAGCTATACTGATGAAGATATTGATCGTTCATCGGAATCCGTTGATATATTTGATTGGAAAGAGTTAGAGGAAGAAAAGCGTAATTTATTAATGAAGCGAAAGGGAGGAAAAGAATGATTAATCCTTTAAAGTTCAACACATTGTTTATCAAATATGAAGGGGCTTTTCGAACTTCTCCTCCGATGTTAAATCTTGTCCCTCTTAATGATGGAGTCATGAAGGTTCAACTTAATATAGACTTAATACCACATCCTCAGTTTGGAAAATCGAAGGCCAGAATTAGAGAGTGGTATAATTCGAATGGACAATTAATACAATATCGCTATTGTTGGGAAGAAAAAAGAGATCCTCCGGGAAATATATGTTCCTTTGAAAATGAACATAATCATGGCGTAGAAACAGATCCACACCATACTCACCCAGTGCTTAATGACCGAAAACCTTATGACAATAACTATAATGTTCGTTCAGTTGAAGATTTTTTAGATTTTGTATCAAGCTACATATTAACCGGTAAAAAATACCGATCCCCTATTCTTAATTCAACATCAAGTTCTACTCCGCACACTACTCCTTTATAAATCAAATATACAATAGCAAGTATTATAACTAGAGTTTCTCACGTATTAATTAATACAATGACTACCTTTAAATAGTTTCTCAATTATTCCAAGTTAAATAAATGATATAAACATTGGCTTTATAGCAATCGGTATTAATATTCTCGTAATTGTTAGCGTAAGTTTAATCATTAACACATTCGTTGATAGTTAAAGGGAGGCCCCTGAGATGATTAAAACAAATGCTAATCGGCTTCAAAATTTACTTGAAATATTTAGTGAGTACGGAAAAACAGAAAATAATGGTGTGACTAGACTTGCATTATCCGCCGAAGATATTGCGGCACGAAAGAGATTTCAAGCTTTATGTGAAGAGGCTGAAATGACAGTAAAGTATGATGACATGGGAAATATGTATGCAACATTACCAGGTAAACAAAACTTGCCACCAATCGTAATAGGTTCTCACTTGGACTCCGTCATTAAAGGGGGGAGGTTTGATGGTGTGCTAGGCGTACTTACAGCTTTAGAGACTGTTTATACAATAAAAGAAAAAAATATCGAATTAGATTATCCGATTATGATTGTCAATTTTACGAACGAAGAAGGAGCTCGATTTGAGCCATCGCTTATGTCTTCAGGTGTGTTGTCTGGTAAATTTGATAAAAAGAAAATGATTGCTTCAACAGATAAAAATGGAACGTCATTCGCTCAAGCATTAACGGAAAGCGGCTTTGAAGGTTCTGAAACAAATCGATTAGTAGAGGGCAGCGCATATATCGAACTACATATTGAGCAAGGTCCAGTTTTGGAGCGGAAAAACTTAGATATTGGAGTAGTAGAAGGTGTATTAGGAATGGTATGCTATGAAATTTCAATTTTTGGCGAATCGAATCATGCAGGTACGACGCCAATTAGCATGCGCAAAGATCCAATGTTTACTGCTGCTAATGTGGTGGTAGATTTACAAAAGCAACTACAGAGCCTAGATTCAGATCTTGTTTACACAATCGGTCGTATAAATGCATATCCAAATATTCATACAGTCATTCCTTCCGACGTAACCTTTACTTTAGAAGCAAGACATAAGGACCCTGGGGTCATTGCGGAAGTAACAAGAATGGTGGAAGAACTGCCTGTTAATCTAAATGGCTGCCCAATCAAATCTACACGCTTATGGGATCGAGATACCGTTGATTTTGATAAAACAGTAATAAACGCAGTTGATTCTGCTTGCAAAGAGTTAGGGTATAAAGAAAATCGCATGTACAGTGGTGCTGGACATGATGCTCAATTCATCGCTTCTTATATCCCAACGGCAATGATTTTTGTTCCAAGTATAAATGGATATAGTCATCGAGAGGATGAATTAACTTCATATGAGGATTGTGCTAAAGGGGCTGACGTTTTGCTTAATGCTGTATTGAAATTATGCTTTGAGAAAGTGAACAAATAGTGTTGTAATTTAAAACAGTTAAGAAGTAGTTTAAATGAAAATGGGCGAATGAATTCGTTTATTTTCATTTTTTTGTATAAATTCTAAAGGAAATCTAAAAGTAAATAGAGAGTCTTATTTTTATCATTAATTTATCCTCCTATCCCAACTTTACGAATTATTTACAATCCTTTAAAACTAGGTTAATTATTCTTTTTTATAGTTAGAGATGTAGAAAATAATAATTTTCCTTAGGAGGACAAACAATAATGAAACGTGGATTAAAATTAACATTTGCAGCAATGGTCGTTACAGGTATGCTAGCAGGATGTAATAATAAAGATGACAAGACTACTGGTAAAGCAAGCACAGATGATAAAAAGATTGAACTAACAGGTACAATTAGTGCTGCAGGATCAACAGCGTTACAACCACTAGCTGACGAAGCTGCTACAGAATTTATGTCTAAGTTCCCACAAGTGTCAGTTACAGTACAAGGTGGCGGTAGTGGAACTGGAGTAAATCAAGTATCTACTGGTGCTATTCAAATTGGTAACTCAGACGTACCAGCTGCAGAAAAATTAGAAGACAAATCAAAAGCAAGTGCTTTAGTAGAAACAAAAGTTGCTGGTGTTGGTTATTCAATGGTAACAAATAAAGATGTTGGTGTAGATTCACTTACACTTCAACAAATTGAAGATATTTTCGCTGGAAAAGTAACGAACTGGAAAGAAGTTGGCGG
>NZ_NUEU01000104.1:0-25826 GCF_002556365.1 Bacillus sp. AFS002410 | reverse complement strand
ACTCGACTAGTTGAATAAAAAACATGCTACTTTTTAAATTGAGTTTTTAATTCTACTAATTTATTTTTGATAAAAGGATCAATATTCTCAGGTAATTCATTTAAAGCAAAAAATTCTGCTTCAATTCCTTGATTCTGGTCAGGTGCTATTTTTCCCTCATAATCTGCACATAAATAACCGATCGCTACAGTTTGGTATTCATCTCCACTTTCTTCTACTCGATTTATTAATTCCTTGCCTGAATAGACACCAAATAAAGTTAACTTGTTAATTGTTAGTCCAATATCACGAAGGATATTACGTTTTAGACAATCTTCAACCGACTCATTTAACTGTAAAATATCACCTGGAATACTCCAAGTTCCACCTATGTATCGATAAAGTAAAATCTCTCCGATCTGGTTTAGAATCGCTACACTTGGTCGCACAATAATTAAAGGATCATTACCAATCTTTTCTCTCATAGCATCACAATAATTCATATTAACCTCCAATTTGAGTAATAAACTTCGTAACGTTTGCTAAACAACAACTACCTTGAGGATTATTGATTTCACAACCACATCGATTTGCTTTAATGTTTTCTCGAATGTGTTCAATTGGATTCTGCTTATCTTCTTTTGTAACGAACTGTTGAATCTTTTCTTTTGTCCAATCAAAGCAGTAGCAAACAGGCGCTTCAAGTGAAATTTCTTTTTGGAAAACAGGAACTTTTATTTCGGATGTAGTATATGAATTCTTCTCCGAATCATAATATACCACTTCACAGTCAGCAGTTGAACAAAAAAAATGGTCTAATTCTGCATTAAGTAACTCCAAGGATGATGGCTTTAACATTGATTTTAGAGTAATCGTTTTTAACTTTTTACCAACTACTCCACAAGTCGAACAGGAATGAACCTCTTTTGGCAAAGAATCATTTACTTTACAACAATCGCTCATGATTTTTCTCTCCTTGAGAATCGATTTTATATCAAAATTATACCATTCCTTATTGCACTAATCTGCCATTTAGTCGTATAAGGAAATCAACAATTTACTTTAAAAGCGCATTTATTTTAAGTTTTTAGCAATCATATATGAATCATCAACTACTTTAGAATCTAGATAAAATTTCTTCACAAATAGCTCCGACAACTACTATAATCCAGGGTGGCAATTTCATAAACACCAACATACTAAACAGTACAGCCACAATCACAAAATCATAAATGGATAACACTGAGCTAATCCATATTGGGTTACAAAAAGCTGAGATTAAAATCCCGACTACTGCAGCGTTTACGCCTAATAAAGCTCGCCTTAAATTTGAATTGCGACGCATACTTAACCAAAAAGGTAGCGTACCGAAAATAAGTAGGAATGCAGGTAAAAAGATGGCAATCGTTGCGATTAATCCTCCTTGCCAACCCTTCATAATAGTTCCTAAATAGGCTGCAAACGTAAATAATGGTCCAGGTACAGCCTGTGTCACGCCATATCCCGCCAAAAAGGTTTCTTTGCTTAGCCACCCTGTTGGGACGAACTCACGTTCAAGTAAAGGAAGAACGACATGGCCTCCTCCAAATACCATGGATCCAGCCCTATAAAAACTGTCAAATAATGATATCCATTTAGATGTTGTAAAAGAATTAATTAAAGGTAATACGGCCAATAAAATAAAAAATAGAGCTAGACAAATTACGGAAAACCTTTTTGAGATATTAGTAACAAGCGTAGTTTTATCACTGTTTTCATTATCTTGAAATAGGAAATATCCGAGTATTGAAGAAATTAAAATGACTGATATTTGAGTTGAAGTTGATTGCCAAATTAATGTAGCTATCATTGCAAATAACGCAATTGCTTTCCTTTTTAAATCAGGAGTTAAGTTCTTGATCATGCCCAAAATAGCTTGTGCGACAATCGGGACAGCAACCAACTTTAAACCGTGGATTAATCCAGAATTGTTTAGATTGAAGCCGTGTAGAAATAATGCGAATAAAATAAGTACGATTACAGAAGGCAATGTAAATCCAATAAATGAAACGATTCCGCCCAATATTCCTGCACGTAATACACTGATACCAATTCCAACTTGGCTACTAGCCGGCCCTGGTAAAAACTGTGATAGTGCTACTAAGTCTGCATAGCTTTTATCGTCAATCCAATTTCTTTTTCTTACATATTCTTTATGGAAATAACCTAAATGAGCAATAGGTCCTCCAAACGAAGTTAAGCCTAGTTTAGTAGAAACAATCAATAATTCTAGTAAAACATTTAACTTCTTATTTTTATGGTTAAGATTCATATTTTCCTCCAGTTGCAATTACTTATAAATAGTATAGTTTCATTCATCTTCTAAACCAATGAAGTTTCATAGACTTTTACATAAGATTTACATTAAGGGCAGGAAGGGCATGATATCTGTTAAACTACAAATAAAATGATTAAAGTTAGGTGGAAAATAGATGGAGAAAATAAATATCCAGACATATAAAAAAATGTATCCTATGCTAGAGCAACTGATTAATTTAGACGAATATTTTTGGCTAAATCCTAAACTTGTGGAGTTTCAATCAGCGATAAAAAACTCACCTCTTACTCAAGATGACGTTAAGGACGCAGATGAGCGATTAAAACGCTTTGCCCCATATATTTCAAAGGTTTTTCCAGAAACTCAAGTCACAAATGGGATGATTGAATCTCCTTTAGTACAAATCCCGTCCATGAAACAATCATTAGAGAAAAATTACCACCAATCTATATCTGGAGAACTATTATTAAAATGTGATAGTCATTTACCGATATCTGGTTCTATAAAAGCAAGAGGTGGCATTTATGAAATCTTAAAGCATGCCGAAGACTTAGCTTTTGAGCATGAGTTATTAACGCGAGAAGATGATTATTCGATTTTAGCAAGCGACAAATTTAAAGAATTCTACTCACAATATTCAATCGCGGTCGGTTCTACAGGGAATCTAGGACTAAGTATCGGGATTATTAGCGCAAAGTTAGGTT
Organism: Bacillus sp. AFS002410; assembly: GCF_002556365.1. Classification (NCBI taxonomy): domain Bacteria; kingdom Bacillati; phylum Bacillota; class Bacilli; order Caryophanales; family Bacillaceae; genus Bacillus; species Bacillus sp. AFS002410. The sequence goes on along the minus strand of NZ_NUEU01000104.1, from coordinate 22,826 downwards.
TTAGAGTAACAGTACATATGTCAGCAGATGCAAAGCAATGGAAAAAGGATTTGCTTAGAAGTAAAAACGTTCATGTTGTTGAGTACGAAGCGGATTATAGTAAGGCAGTAGAGGAAGGGCGAAAACAGGCGGAAGCAGACCCTACATGTTATTTTGTGGACGATGAAAATTCACATGATTTATTTCTAGGGTATGCAGTAGCAGCCTCACGTTTGAAAAAGCAATTAGAGGAAATGGATATTACAGTTGATGAAAATAATCCTTTATTTGTTTATTTACCTTGTGGTGTAGGAGGAGGACCTGGTGGTGTTGCATTTGGATTGAAATTATTATTCGAAGATAATGTTCATTGCTTCTTTGCCGAGCCAACTCATTCTCCTTGTATGTTACTTGGATTAATGACTGGACTAAATGAAAAAGTTTCTGTACAAGATTTTGGAATTGATAATATAACAGCAGCTGACGGACTAGCAGTTGGTAGACCATCTGGATTTGTTGGAAAAGTGATGGGACCACTTTTAAGCGGTAGCTATACAATCAGTGATGAAAAACTATATTCGATGTTAGCCGATCTAGCTGATACTGAAAATATTTATTTAGAACCATCAGCACTAGCTGGTATGATCGGCCCAATAAAGTTATTTAAAGAAGGTAGTAAATATTTACTAAAAAATAATTTGTTAGCAAAAATGGAGAATAGTACTCATATTATTTGGGGTACGGGTGGCAGTATGGTACCGGAAAAAATGATGAAAGAGTACTATCAAAAAGGCTCACTTTTTAAATAAAATGTATAGTGTTAAATTTTTTTAATGTTATAAAAGTGAAAAAATTCTTTTAATGCAGAATAATTTGACATATATTTGTATATGTAAATAAGTTTTCTATTTAGATTTTGACGCAAGATATTTTCTTTTTAATTGCTATGTTAAAAATGGATGATAAAAGCCATTCCGTTATGCACGGATGGCTTCAATTTCAAAAAAAATAATACCCCATTGGGTATTGGAATACTTGGTATTAACGTAATCCATTTAACAAAGCTTTTAAATTAAAAAGCACAAACCATATTCTCATTAGGAGCGATAAAATTGAATTTAGAAAAGTATTTTTCACAATTTAGAAAAGAAATTATTGGAAATGAAAGACTATTTTTATCACCATTTGGTGAGCAAAAAATTATCTACTTAGATTGGGCTGCTAGCGGTAGATTATATCAACCAATTGAAGAAAAACTAGTTTCAACATTTGGGCCGTATGTTGCAAATACACATACTGAATCGAATATAACAGGAAGTACGATGACGAATTGCTACCACGAAGCATTAAGCATCATCAAGGAACATGTGAATGCAAGCGCTTCCGATACAATCATTACTGATGGTTCAGGAATGACGGGCGTAATGAATAAGTTTCAACGTATTTTAGGGCTAAAAATTCATGAGAATTTTCATTTCCGTTTAAGTTTACCTGAAGAAGAAAGACCGGTTGTATTTATCACAAGCATGGAGCATCATAGCAATCATACCTCATGGTTAGAAACAATTTGTGATGTAGAAATTATACCTAATTGTGCCAATCATGTAGTCGATTTAGAATTTTTAAGAGAACGACTTGAGTTTTATAAAAATAAGCGAAAATTAATTGGATCATTTAGTGCTTGCTCGAATGTATCTGGTTTAATTACACCTTATCATCAACTAGCTAGATTAATGCATGAATACAATGGTGTTTGTTTTGTTGACTTCTCAGCTTCAGCGCCATATGTTGACATTGATATGCATCCTAGTGATCCAATGGAAAAACTTGATGCAATTTTGTTTTCTCCACACAAGTTTTTAGGAGGACCTGGCAGTAGCGGAGTATTAATTTTTGACTCTTCTTTATATCAAAATAAGATACCGGATCACCCAGGTGGAGGAACAGTTGAATGGACGAACCCATGGGGTGAGAAAAAATATATTAATAATATTCGCGAAAGAGAAGATGGAGGGACTCCAGGATTTCTTCAAACAATCAGAACAGCTCTTGCTATAAAAGTAAAAGATGCAATGGGCACAACAAATATATTAAATCGAGAAGAAGAATTAGCACAAATCGTATTAGCTGAGCTGAGAACAATTGAAAATGTTGTGTTACTTGAAGATTCAATGAATCACAGTTTAGGCTTTTATTCTTTTTACTTAAAGGATATTCATCATAATTTAGTCGTTAGATTATTAAATGATCGTTTCGGAATTCAAGTACGCGGTGGTTGTTCATGTGCGGGAACTTATGGACATATGCTATTAAACATCACAAGAGAAATGTCTAAGTCAATTACAGATGAAATCGACAATGGAAATATAAGTGTGAAACCTGGCTGGATTCGTATGAGTGTGCATCCAACAACAACGAATGAAGAAGTATTAATTTTTACTAGTGCTTTAAAAGACCTAATTGAAAATATTGTTGAATGGTCAAAAGACTACATTTATTTAAAAGAAAAAAATGACTTTATTCATAAAGACGAAGCAGTTATGGAAGTGGGCACTTATTTTGAGATGGAAATGGCAGTGAAATCTTAAAAACCTAAAGTATTGATAACTTTATAAAAGATCACTCCGGTGTGATCTTTTTTACTGATAGAGTTTCATGCAGTTTTCAATATAGTAAAGATTTACGAAAAAATTGCCATTAGATAACCAAACTTGTTTAAATTTAATTGATTGACAATATACCCTATGGGGTATATATTACGTATAAGAATATTCCACATATATTCTATGTTAAGCTTATTTAGTACGGTCAGTTAGGGGTGATTTAATGAAATATAATGATCCAGTAAAAAATAGAATAAAGCGAGTAGAAGGACAGCTTCGTGGCATTTTAAAAATGATGGAAGAAGATAAAGATTGTAAAGAAGTCATAACTCAATTATCAGCAGTTAAATCAGCTTTGGATCGTACGATTGGTGTAATTGTAAGCTCGAACTTAGTTGATTGCGTCCGAAATGCAAGTGAAAATGGGCAAGATGCTGAAGATTTAGTAAAAGAAGCTGTAAATCTTCTTGTAAAAAGTAGATAAAATGCGAATTTGCACCGTTTTTTATTTTTATATCATATACCCATAGGGGTAACAGTATATATAAGATATATTTTTTTGTTTTGTTATATACCCCAGTGGGTATAAAGAACGATAAGGAGAAAGAATATGACAACGAAGAAAACAAATATCATTCTATTTAGTGGAGATTACGATAAAGCGATGGCAGCTTACATTATTGCGAATGGAGCAGCAGCTTTTGATCACGAAGTAACTATTTTTCATACATTTTGGGGACTAAATGCTCTACGTAAAGATGAGCATGTAGCAACGAAAAAAGGTTTTATTGAAAAAATGTTTGGAAAGATGATGCCTAGAGGCGCAAATAAAATGGGACTTTCTAAAATGAATTTTGCCGGGTTTGGGCCCAAAATGATTAAGGATATTATTAAAAAGCATAATGCACTACCATTGCCGCAACTAATTGAGATGGCACAAGAGCAAGAAATCAATTTAGTTGCTTGTACAATGACAATGGATTTACTAGGACTTCATTCAGAAGAATTATTAGATAATATTGAGTATGCAGGTGTAGCAGCTTACATTGGTGAAGCCGAGGAAGGTAAAGTTAACTTATTTATTTAATTCAAAAGGAGACTTGATAAACATGAAAGAAATAACTTCGATTGAACTTGAGAATCATTTAAAAACGGGGAAAGAAGTAAAGATCATTGACGTTCGCGAAGTAGATGAAGTTGCTGCGGGTAAGATTCCAGAGGCAATTCATATACCGCTTGGATTAATTGAATTTCGATTACACGAATTAGATAAATCAAAAGAATATATCATGGTCTGTCGCTCTGGAGCTAGAAGTGGTCGTGCAACGGATTTCTTACAATCTCATGGTTATAATGCAAAAAATATGATAGGCGGCATGCTTTCTTGGGAAGGAAGCGTAGAATAATTTTTTTTAACAAATAGATACCCCTGATGGTATTTAATGTACGGAGGACTGAAGATGGAATTCATAAAATCAAACGTAAAATTAGATGCTAAAGGCTTAGCATGTCCAATGCCGATTGTGAAGACAAGAAAGGCAATGAAGGAATTAGAAAATGGGCAAGTAATCGAGGTTCAAGCAACTGATCGAGGATCAAAAGCAGACATTAAAGCTTGGGCGGAAAGTACTGGAAATCAGTATTTAGGAACAATCGAAAACGGAGAAGTATTGTTACATTATTTAAGAAAATCTTCGGATGAAAATACGGATGAAAAAAAGTTTGAAAACATCATATCAAATGATGAACTAAACAAAAAAATAAAAAGCGAAGATGCTCTCATTTTAGATGTAAGAGAAGAAGCGGAATTCGTATTTAACCACATCCCAAATGCTGTATCGATTCCTTTAGGTGAATTAGAAAATCGTTTGACTGAGTTAAATAAAGATAGCGAAATATATATTGTTTGCAGGACTGGAAACCGTAGCGATCTTGCAGCTCAAATGCTTGCTTCAAATGGCTTTACTAACGTATATAATGTTTTACCTGGAATGAGCGAGTGGCCTGGAGAAACAGTTAGCATTAGAGGATAAATATTTTTTTAGTGAAAATTATACGGTAGGGGGTATAAATAATGACAGTCACTTCAATGTCTGCAGAAGAGATTACAAAAAAAATAGTTAATAAAGATGAGCTATTTATATTAGATGTTCGAAATACTGACGACTACAATGACTGGAAAATTGAAGGTTTAAATTTTGAACATTTAAATATACCTTATTTTGATTTGCTTGATGGGGTTGAGGATATTTTACAAAATATCCCTTCAAATAAAGAAGTTTTAGTAGTGTGTGCGAAAGAAGGATCTTCAATTATGATCGCGGAGATGCTTTCAGACGAGGGGCTAGATGTAGCATATCTTGCAGGTGGAATGAAAGAGTGGAGCGAGTATTTAGAGCCAGTAAAAATTGCAGAGTTAAAAAACGGCGGAGAACTATACCAATTTGTGAGAATCGGTAAAGGATGTTTATCTTACATGATTATTTCAAATGGAGAAGCTGCTATTATCGATTCAACTCGAATGACAGATATATACATCAATTTTGCAAACAAAAAGAACGCTAAAATTACACATGTATTAGATACTCATCTTCATGCAGACCATATTTCTGGTGGAAGAAAAATTGCTGAGCTAACTGACGCAACATACTGGTTATCTTCAAAAGATGCATCAGGCGTAACTTTTGAATATAGTCCATTAGAAGATGGAAATAAAATAATGATTGGTGAGTCATCAATTAGTATTGAGGCTTTATATTCACCAGGCCATACAATCGGTTCAACATCATTTGTAGTTGACGACAGCTTTCTTCTTTCCGGTGATATTTTATTTATCGATTCAATTGGAAGACCTGATCTAGCTGGGATGGCGGAAGATTGGGTAGGGGATCTGCGTGAGACACTTTATAAAAAATATCGAAACTTATCAACAGAATTAATCGTACTCCCTTCACACTTCATGGTAATCGGCGAATTAAATGAAGACGGTAGCGTTTATAAAAAACTTGGCTATTTATTTGCTGAGAATCATGGCTTGAACATTGAAGATGAGAACGAATTTAGAAAAACAGTTACCGAGAATTTACCACCACAACCAAACTCGTATCAAGAAATTCGTGAAATGAATATGGGAAAAATAGATTTAGATGAAGAAACACAAAGAGGAATGGAAATTGGTCCAAATCGATGTGCGGTAAGATAAGTAAAAAAACAAGGAGGAAACTAAAATGGAATCAACAAAATTACTAGATGCAAAAGGCTTAGCATGCCCAATCCCAATTGTAAAAACAAGAAAGGCAATTGCAGAAATTGGTGTAGGTGACGTACTAGAAATTCACGTCACAGATAAAGGGGCTAAAAATGATCTAGCAGCTTGGGCTAAATCAGGTGGTCATGAATTACTAGAATATGTAGAAGAAAATAATGTATTAAAATTTTGGATCAAAAAAGGATAAATTAATCGATTCATAGTTTCAATTATAGGGGGTCTTCAATTGGACTGGACCTTAATTTTAGTACTGTTTTTAGTTGGCTTTATTGGTTCTTTCATCTCAGGCATGGTAGGGATAGGCGGAGCGATTATAAACTATCCAATGTTATTATTTGTACCTCCATTATTAGGATTTGCATCTTTCACTTCACATCAAGTTTCGGGGATCAGTGCCGTGCAAGTAGTATTTGCAACTTTAGGTGGAGTATTAAGCTATCGTAAAAGTGGTTATTTAAATAAAAAAGTTATATTAAGTATGGGAATAAGTGTACTAATCGGAAGTTTTCTTGGAGGATTCGGTTCAAATCTACTTTCAGAGCATGGGATTAATCTTGTTTACGGTATTTTAGCAATGGTTGCGGTCATTTTAATGTTCATTCCTAGAAAAGAGATTGAAATAGCAGAAAGTGGTCAAATCTCAATCAATATATGGCTTGCGGCAGGTTTAGCATTTGTCGTTGGTACTAGTGCTGGAATAGTCGGAGCAGGCGGAGCATTTCTTTTAGTACCAATCATGCTAACAATCTTAAAAATACCAACACGAATTACAATTGCTTCTTCGTTAGCAATTACATTCATTTCTTCAATAGGTGTTACAATCGGTAAAGTCTCTACCGGCCAAGTTACAATTTTGCCTACTATTATCGTAGTAATTGCAAGTCTAATTGCTTCACCATTAGGAGCAAAAATAGGCAAAAAAACAAAAACGCAGGTTTTACGAGGAATTTTAGCAGTGTTAATCGGATTTACTGCTTTGAAAATATGGTTTACGATTATTAAAACATGGATTACTTGAATAGGGATTTAGTTTAAAAAGCAGCAAAACTTTTATGAGAGTTTTGCTGTTTTTTTCTCCCTTTTTTATGTAATTAACAAGATAACTATCGAATACGAACAACCAAGAGTTAAAATTAGGATGTGAGGTATTAAATACTAATGTTAGTAAAATATAAAGAAAAAAGGATCTTCATTTTTTTAATGAAGATCCCATTTGCATTAAAGTCTTTATAACAAAATTTATCTATTTTCTTAGTGTATTAAATTATTTTAAAGTTGAAGTACTTTCTTCGGTTTTGCAATGTTCGCATGTTGAATAGATTTTTACTATTTTTTTATACTCCGCGTACTCAATAGTTTCTTCACATTCTTTACATATTAAAATTTGCATGAGAAACACCCCCTACACCCACTATAGCACGTTCAATTCGTTATTTCTCCAGGGACTTTACCTACCCTGTGGACGGAAAAAGTCCATGGGGAGAAAACGTTGAATTAGCAAGGTTTCTTAACAAAAATCGACTCAAAATATTTTTTTCTTGGTATTAAAAAATAGATAAAAAAACTATATGAAAATATGTTTTTGGTAAGCATATGCTAATTAATGTAAACAGAAAAAATTACTATTTTTAACCAAAAACCCTCAAAAAAATTCTAAAATAATACTTGACGTATTAAAAAAAGAGGGATAATATTAACTCAATAATTTTAAAACTTAATAATTTCTATTACTTATCCAGAGAGGTGGAGGGACTGGCCCTACGATACCTCGGCAACGGGTTTGTTGTTTCGTAACAAATACCGTGCTAATTCCTGCAAATCGTTTAAGCGATTTGAAAGATAAGAAGTAAAGTGGCTTATATATTTAACCCCTCTTCTTATCTGTGTTATTGGATAAGGAGAGGGGTTTTTTGATAGTTTACAAGCGAAAAAAGGGGGAAACACACATATAAAACCTAGTTTACACATAAGAATACTTTGTTATATTTAAGATTACTAGCATTGGAGGAATAAGTTTGATTGAGATTAAAAATGTCTCCAAGGTTTATCCTGGAAGGCCACCAATTAAAGCTCTAAATAATATTAATATGAAAATTGAGAAGGGAGAGATTTATGGAATCATTGGCTTTTCTGGAGCAGGTAAAAGTACATTGATTCGTTGTTTAAATAGACTTGAAGAACCTACAGAAGGATCAGTTCTGATTGATGGTTTAGATTTGATGGCTTTGAATAATGAGGAGTTACGAAAGACGCGTAGAAAAATTGGCGTCATATTCCAGCACTTTAATCTACTTTCAGCGAAAACGGTGTTCGATAATATTGCGATGCCGCTTTACCTTGAAGGAAAGAAGAAAAGTGATGTTCAAAAAAAGGTAATGGAATTAATTGAATTTGTTGGACTTTCGGGGAAACAAGATGTTTATCCAGGGCATTTATCGGGAGGACAAAAGCAAAGAGTGGGAATAGCAAGGGCATTAGTAACAGACCCGGACGTTCTGCTTTGCGATGAGGCAACATCAGCATTGGACCCTGAAACAACGAAGAATGTACTGGAGCTTTTAAGGAAGGTAAATAAATCTTATAATCTTACTATTTTCCTAATCACGCATGAAATGAGTGTCATTCGTGATTTATGTGACAAAGTTGCCGTCATTGAGAATGGAGAAATTGTTGAAGAAGGCCATGTGTACGATGTTTTTACGAGTCCACAAAAAAGCATTACAAAGAATTTCGTTAACACTGTATTACACCATGAGGTACCTCCTAAGTTATCGAACTCATTGGCAAAGGGAAAATATTATCAATTAGTCTTTTTAGGAGAAAAGGCTGCCAATCCTCTATTATCAGAGGTCCTTAAAAAGTTCGATATTCACCTAAACATTCTTTATGGATCTATTACAGAGCTGCAGGAAAGACCATATGGGAATTTGCTTGTTGCACTAGATGGGGCAGAAGAAGAGAGTGAAAAAGCTATTAAATATATTTTGGAAAAAGGAATAGATGTAAAGGAGGTTGAGTTAAATGGAGCTTAATTGGGAATTCTTTTGGCCACAGTTTCTGCAAGCATGCAATGAAACATTTCTGACAGTACTCGGTTCATTTATTTTTGGAACAATTATAGGTTTGCCATTAGGTATTATCCTAGTTGTAACAAGGCCGGGACATATAATGGCAAACAGACCCGTATTTACGGTGTTAAATACAATTATTAATATTTTACGATCTGTGCCATTTATCATTTTACTAGTTGCCATTATTCCGTTTACTAGATTAATAACTGGAACATCAATTGGTGTAGTTGCGGCAATCGTTCCGCTATCAATTTTCGTTGGACCTTATTTGGCAAGATTGATTGAGAACTCAATGCTAGAAGTAGATAAGGGAGTGCTGGAAACAGCCTATGCAATGGGAGCTACGAAGTTTCAAATTATTACTAAGTTTATTTTACCTGAGGCGATCCCATCGTTAATATTGTCATTTACAACAGCAACGATTGGACTAATTGGTTCAACCGCAGCAGCGGGTGCTGTTGGGGCTGGTGGTTTAGGTGACTTAGCGATTACATATGGTTATCAACGATTTGAAACAATCGTTATTATCATTACTGTTGTATTGCTGGTATTTATTGTTCAAATCATTCAAAGCTTAGGAAATACGTGGTCAAGATATGTGAGGAGGAAAAGAGGATGAAAAAGTTTTTTAGTATTTTTGCAGTATTATTATTTACCGTTTCGGTATTAGCAGCGTGTGGTTCTAAAGAATCATCAGGTAATGGAAACAAAACAATTAAGATTGGAATAAACGGTGATGACGGTGAACTTTGGAGAATTGTCCAAAAACAAGTAAAAAATGATGGCATTAAGTTGAAAATCATTTCTTTTTCAGATTATGTACAGCCAAACACAGCACTTAACGATGGTAGTCTTGATTTAAATGCTTTTCAAACAATCACATACATGAACCAATTTAAAAAGGATCATAATTTAGATATTTCTGCGATTGGTTCCACTGTTATTGCCCCAATGGGAATTTATTCTCATAAATATAAAAATCTAAATGATATCCCAGAAGGTGCAACGATTACCATTCCAAATGACGTAACGAATGCAGGACGTGCACTTAAACTATTACAATCTTCAAAGTTAATTAGTTTAGTAGATAATTTTGACCCTAAAGGAAGTATTGAACAAATTAAAGAGAATCCTAAGCATCTAAAAATCAAACCGATTGCTGCAGGTCAAACAGCTAGATCATTAGATGATGTAGGTGCAGCTATCATTAACAATGGTTTTGCTGTTCAAGCCGGATTAGATCCTGCAAAAGACCCACTTTATAAAGAAGATCCAAATGATAAAGCTGCTATGCCATATATTAATGTTATTGCATCCCGTACAAAGAATAAAAATGATAAGGATTATTTAAAAATTGTGAAGGCATACCAATCAAAAGAAGTTCATGACTACATTATTAAACGTGACAAAGGTGCGACGGTTCCGGTTGTCGTTACCATTGGGAAAATCAAAAATTTATAAGATTGTATTTTGAACTTCATTTCTTATATAAGAGAGCAAAGGGGAGAATAATGACATGACAGTTAAAACTGAAACGCATAGAGACCAAATTGTGAAAAGTATTGAGGAATTGAAAGAAACATACATTCAAATTAGTCATCAAATACATGAGAAACCTGAAATAGGCAATCAAGAGTTCTTTGCTTCAGAAACACACACTAAAACATTAGTAGAAGCTGGTTTTGATGTAACGCGTAATATCGCCGGACATGAAACAGGCTTTGTAGCACGAAAAAAATCGTCTAAGCAAGGCCCGACGATTGCCTTTTTAGCAGAATACGATGCACTGCCTGGTCTTGGTCATGCATGTGGACATAATATTATTGGGACTACGAGTGTGGCTGCAGGAATCGCCCTTGCCGAAGTAATTTCTGAGACTGGGGGAGAGGTTGTCATATTTGGAACTCCTGCGGAAGAGGGAGGACCAAATGGAAGTGCAAAAGGTAGTTTCGTAAAAAATGGATTATTAGAAGGTGTTGATGCAGCTCTTATGATTCACCCAAGTGGTAAAACAGGATTAACAAGCCCATCTCTTGCAGTAGATCCATTGGACTTCCACTTTTATGGTAGAGCGGCCCATGCGGCTGGTTCCCCAGAACACGGAATTAATGCACTAGATGCCGTAATCCAATTATTTAATGGAATAAATGCCCTTCGTCAGCAACTTACTAGTGATGTACGAATACACGGAATTATCACTCACGGAGGCGATGCGCCTAATATTATTCCAGAATACGCTTCAGCGAGATTTTTCATCCGTGCTAGTACATGGAAGACTACGGAAGAGGTTTCAACTAAGATTCGTAATATTGCCGAAGGAGCGGCGCTTGCAACTGGCAGCACTGTGAAAATTGAGAGATTCCAAAATGAAGTCCACGACTTTATTATCAATCAATCACTTGATAGCATCGTAGGTGAAGAATTAGCTTTATTAGGAGAAACAATTAGTGGCAAAAACGGAGGGATTGGATCGACTGACGCTGGTAATGTCAGCCATGTAGTTCCGACTTCCCACGCATATATAAAAATTGGACCTGATGATTTAGTAGCTCATACGAATGAATTCCGCGAAGCTGCTCGGTCGCTACAAGGTGATCACGCTCTCATCAAGGGTGCAAAGGCATTGGCTTTAACTGGTTACCGATTAATTACTGATCATAAACTTTTGGAAAAGATTCAAACAGAATTTCAACAAACAGAAAAATAATTAACATTAAAGGTCAGAAAAACCATCATTCTGACCTTTTTATTTTGATAGTTCTTTCGATTTTCGGTTTTTAAGTAATGATTACAATTTAAAAACCAGAATAACTAAGAGCGTTTTCTGGTTTATTTCTCCTTACTCGAATGCTCCTTTAACGATCGGAATTCCTTTCTCTAACATAATCTTGCCGTTTGCAATAACAGTCTCAATCTCCAAATTATCATGTTGTAATAATACAAGATCTGCATCCTTACCTATTTGTAAACAGCCTTTTTGAGGTAGCTTTAGCACTTGTGCAGGATTGGATGTGATCACTTGAATAGCTGTTTCTAATGGAATTGCTTCCTCTAATATTGCATCTTTTACTTCTTGGAAAAGAGAGGACATCTTTCCGACTTGAAGGCCAAGATACTCACCATTTTTATCGAAATAAGGGAGACTTGCTTGTGCATCAGATGAAAAGGTAATATTCCCAATAGGTACACCGTGATCGAGCATCAATCGTAATGCTTTGCTACACTTGACCTCACCTTCCTCTAAAAACTGAGGGATTGTACTCGTTGTAAAATCGACATATCCACCTCTTAGAGCGTATTGAATTCCTGCCTCAAATAACTCTTCATTACGATTAATATGTGTAGGATGGAAATGACGCATTGGGATGTTTGTTTTATCTATTATTTCATGTAATAGAGAAAGTTTATCTGATCCATCGCCCACATGAATTTCCAATACTCCAGCCTTACTAGACAAAATCCCACCATTTCGTGCAGCAGTAGCGATTTTTACCAATTCTTCAAATGTGGGTTCTGAAGAACGGTGATCTGAAATAGCGATCTCACCGACACCAATTATTTTATCAATTAATATGATGTCATCTTCAATTTTACTTGTTAATGTTTTTACGGGGACATGATAAGAACCTGTTTGAATATAACATGTAATTCCTTCTTCCTCTAAACCTCTTGCCTTTGCAAGAAGACTTTCCATTCTTCTTGTTGTTCCATCTGTACCAAGTAAGCCAACTAAAGTAGTGACACCTGCAGTAGTAGCAGAAGTTAACATGAGTTCTGGCGTGCGTGTTTTGAAGCCGCCTTCTCCTCCTCCACCGATAATATGGACATGTGAATCAATAAAACCTGGTACTACAATATTGTTGGTAGCATCTATTATGTTGCAATTGTATGAGTCTGGAGGTAGTGGAATATGATCCCCTATTAAGATAATTTTTCCGCCCGCAATTAGTATGTCTTTGCGACCGATCGAATGTGGTGTGTATACTTGACCGTTTTTTATTAAAGTTAACAACTTGTGATCCTCCTAATATTGTAATATTTTAAAATGGGCCGTAGTGAATATAGTGAGCGACCAGTACTGCTATTAATCCAATCAAATATTGAAGAAATACTAATGGGAAAATCCATTTAGCCCATTTAGTCCACGGAATCCCTGCAATTGCCAGTCCTGCCATTAATGTACCTGCTGTTGGGAAAATGATGTTTCCTATTCCATCTGCAAAGGAGAAAGATAAGACAGCGGTTTGACGTGTTATGTCTAATAGGTCAGCTAACGGTGCCATAATTGGCATTGTTAACATTGCATGTCCACTCCCAGACGCTAATATAAAGTGGATGGCAGTTTGGAAATTATACATTCCAATAACACTTAAGTAAGAGGGGATATGCTTAATTCCTTCTGAAACCTCATGAAGCATTGGGTCAACGATATGACCTTGGTTTAAAACTACTACTATTGCACGCGATACGCCAATAATGAGTGCACCGGTTATTAATGAAGCGGAACCTTGAGTGAATGATTTAACGAGATGATCAATAGATAATTTTCCAATGATTCCAATTACAACAGTTAGAATGATAAACAACGCAGCAATTTCTGTAATATACCATTGATACTTTATTACGCCAAAAGCTAGAACGATATAATTGATAAGAAACGCCATAAAAATTAGTTTATGTCTTGAAGTGAGTTTTTCTTTAGATGTTAAAATCACATTTGTATGCTCGGATGAGTACTTGCCATAAATTCCTATGGTAGGATTTTTCAATACCTTCATTGCATAACGGTAAACGAATAGGACAGAAACAAGATAAACAATCACAAATAATACTAGTCGAAAGCCAATTCCTGAAAAGGTAGGTAGTTCAGCTATTCCTTGTGCAATTCCAACTGTGAAAGGATTCATTATTGCTGTTGTAAAACCTGAAGATGCACCAACTAATACAATTGCCGTTCCTGTAATTGTGTCAAAACCTAACGCGAGTGCTAGTGGAATTAATAATGGAATATAGGCTAATGTTTCTTCAGCCATCCCCATTAAAGAACCACCTATAGCAAAGAAAAACATCATAATTGGGATTAACAACTTTTCACGAGCAGCTAACTTTTTAGCCATTGTCGATATTAATACTTCAACTGTTCCGGTAGCATTTAATACTCCAAAAAATCCGCCGATAATTAAAATAAAAAAGATGATATTTGCAGCTTCTATCATTCCTAAATGAATTGCTTTTGTCATCTCGAAAAAACTAACTGGTGTTGATTTAATCCATTTAAACGAATTTGGATCTACTGTAGTATGTCCAGCACGATCAATTCGTGCATATTCACCTGCTGGTAAAAAATGAGTAAGGATTGTCGCGACTGCTAAAATGATAAGTAATAATGCAAAAACATTTGTTGTTCTTTCTTTTTTAGCGATAGTTTTAGGTATCATTTCCTGTGATTGTAGTTGATTCATCTATTTTCTCCTTTTAATAGAATAGAAACAGTTAATAAATCCCTTCGTTTTTAATAAGAAAATATGAAAATAATAAAGCTGTCCCCTTTCCTCCTTTAATAGAATCCAATTTATTAAAATGACGACTACTTTCTTATATTAAGCAAATAGTGTGCCAAATTTAAAAAGGCTACTTTTAAGATGGTCTAATCTATTTACGGGTTTATTTGGGTGTTTTTGGTTCTTTTGGTGTTATAATAAACCCAATTACTTAAGATAAGGCATGGTGTTGTATTGTGAAAATGTCTCTAACATTAATAACAGGAAGTGTAAAAACAAAACAGGCATTGTATAGTCAACTTTCACATTTGTTAGGAGACTATTTATCAATAAAAAGTTATTCAATTGAAGAAGGGTTTGATTATGAATTAAAGGATGATATTATTCTTTATTCATCAAATGAAGCGAAAATAGAGTCAGAAAAAATGGCTCCTATTCATGCGAAGAATGTAATGGTTGGGAAAAGAACGCCTAATCATGAAAACTTAGACAAGCTCTTAAGGATTACTAGAGAAACAAAAGTACTAGTAGTTAATGATGACTATAATTCTACAATTGAGTTGATTCAGTCTTTGTATCAATTGGGTATTAATCACTTGGACTATTTTCCTTACAAATTAGATCAAGTCTATTATCCTGACATAAATATAGCTATTTCCCCGGGTGAAACTCATCTATGTCCACATCATATAAATGAAGTCATTGATATTGGCGTACGTCTTTTTGATATGACGACGATCTTGCAAATTGTTGAATACTGTCATCTGGATAAAGCAATTGCTTCCTTAATTTCAGAGAAATACATCCGAAATATTATTGAATTGCAAAGAAAGCTCATACTTGCAGAGCATGAAACCAAAAAAGTAAATGAACATATTCAAAATGTCGTTGATGCAGTTGATGATGGTATTTTAGCAATTGATAAATTTCGTACGATTACAGTGTTTAATGATCGATTAGCGGCACTTTATCAAATAACAACTGAAAACGCTGTAGGGAAAAAGATTGATCAAATCATTTCGCAGCAAATAATTAAAGAATTTATTTTAAATGGAGAAGAAGAAAGTAAGTTTTTTACAATAAATAACGTTGATATTGTAATCTATCGATTTTTTATTAAAGAAGAAGATAGGGTTGTAGCGACGTTTAAAAGTGTAAATCAAGCAGTCGAAATTGAAAAAACAGCACAAAGAGAGTTTAGAAACCAAGGATTTTATGCTAGATATGATTTTGATGATATTATCGGTGAACATCAGTCGATTGTTAAATGCAAGGCAATCGCGAAAAAGCTTGCAGTTGCTGAACATCCCATCCTAATTCAAGGTGAAACAGGGACGGGAAAAGAACTTTTTGCACATTCGATCCATCAACACTCACTTAGAAAGAATGGACCATTTTTGGCAGTAAATTGTAGTGCGTTTACCGAGAGCTTACTAGAGAGCGAATTGTTTGGCTATGAAGAAGGGACGTTCACAGGGGCTAAAAAGGGTGGGAAAAAAGGCCTTTTTGAAATGGCAGATGGAGGCACTATTTTCTTAGATGAAATAGGAGATATTAGTTTAAACGTTCAGTCACATTTATTACGGGTTCTACAAGAACAGGAAATTCGTAGAATAGGTGGTAGGAAAATTATTCCGATTAATGTTCGAGTGATTGCAGCAACGAATAAGAACATTCAACAAAAAATATCAGAAGGTGCATTTCGTACGGACTTGTTTTACCGACTGAACGTTTTAAGCCTTTTTATTCCTCCATTGCGACTAAGAAGAAGTGATATACCAATATTAACAAAGCATTTTATAACGAAAAGTGGTAAGTGGATCCCGATGCAGAATGATGTATTAGAAGATTTAATGCTACGTGATTGGTTTGGTAATATTCGAGAATTAAAAGGTATGATCGATTATATGCTGACGGTATGTGATGGACATATTATTAGTAAGAACGATTTTCCACATTATATTCTTTCAGATTTCAACGAATCATCTGATTTAGAAACTAATGTATTTAAATTGCCGACTAGTATGCTTGAATTAAAAGAACATATTATTATTTTAAAAGCAATAAAACAGTGTAATGATTCAGGTAAATCTGCAAGCCGAGAATTTATTTCAAATAGTAGTAAAAAATCTGGCACATTTTTAACAACTCAACAAATTAGGCTTCGTTTAGATCACTTGGAATCAATTGGGTTTATAACAAAAGGTAGAGGTAGAGCAGGTACAAAAATCACTACAGATGGTGTAGATTACTTGCAGCATCTTATGTCAAAAACGATTTAATCCGAACAAAATAGAGAAAGTTAATTCACACGGAAATGCCCTAAAAAAGTTATTTTTAGGGCATTTCTAATTTACTAGTAGTTTTCATTTCCCAGGCTACTTCATATAATCGTAAGCAGAACTTTACGATAAATTAACTTAGAGAGTGTAAACTAATTGTAAAGAAGAAAGTTTTTTCTGATTTATTTGATTGATGATTTATAAGTAAGGAGTAATTAATAATGGAATCCTTAAATAATCAAAAAGAATTACCTGATGAAAGTGTTAAATATGCACAACAGCATTTAGCAAATGAAAGAACATATTTAGCATGGTTGCGTACAGCAATTTCGATCACTGGTGTAGGATTTTTAACAACCTCAATTCATTTTACGATTAAAATTAGCGATAATTATTTCATTAATACACTAGCAGTTTTTCTTGGGATTTATGCATGTGTTGTAGGTTTTATTACAGGAGTATTAGCTACAATGCAATACAGTAAAAAGCGGAAAGAAATTCAAAATGGAAAATTTATACCTGCGAATAATTCAGTTATTCTTGTATCGATTTTATTTTCTTTTTTAATATTCATGATTGTGATGTATCTTTCCTTATTATTATTTAAATGAAAACAGTTTAAAAATCCTCCGTTTGCCTGTCCTTTTTATAGGGATAATTAAAAAAAAATCGAATATTTAATAGAGTGGACAGTAAAACGAATGGAGTGATTAATATTTTAAATCCTATATCTCGATTTGAAACAATTAATGGAATGGAGCTTCATTTTACAGAATGGGGCGATCGAAAAAATCCAACGGTTGTTTGTTGGCATGGATTAACTAGAAATGGTCGCGATTTTGATATTTTAGCGCGTCATTTAGCAAAGAATTATCATGTAATTTGCCCCGATACAATTGGACGAGGATTTAGTCAGTGGAGTGCTAACCCTGAACAGGACTACTGTTTTGAAAACTATGTAAATATTGCGATTGGTTTATTAGATCGATTAGAGATTGAACAAGTTCGCTGGGTAGGAACATCAATGGGTGGAGCAATTGCAATGCGACTTGCAGGAACACCCGAACATCAAAAGCGAATTTCTCATTTAGTATTAAATGATATTGGTGCAGGTGCTTCAGAAAATCAACCTCAAGACATTGAAGGAATTAAGAGAATTATTTCTTATGTAGGTGCACCTCCCGCATTTAAAACATTTACTGAATTGAAGAACTACTATAAGTTAATTTACAACTCATTTGGTGTTTCAAGTGAAGAAGAATGGAATGACTTTACTCAAAACTCTTGCCGCAGAAGAGATGAAGGTGGAATTAGCCCTGATTATGATCCTAAAATTGCATTGCAATTCCAACACTCTGAAGATCTAAACTTGTGGAATTACTGGGAGGCTATTCAGTCAAAGATTTTACTCATTAGAGGAGAAATTTCAGACGTATTGCCGCTTGACGTAGCTTTAAAAATGAAAGAAACACAAAGCTTTCAAATGGAAACAATACCTAAAGTCGGTCATGCGCCTGCATTAAATACTAAAGAGCAAATTTCAATTGTTGAGAAGTTTTTAATGGAAGTTTAGTTAATATATAGGTTATAAGAAAACCCTCTATGAGGGTTTTTTAGCGTGTTGATAAATATTAGTCAATATTGAGCTGATAATATCATACCTATAAAGGCTTTATGAGTATGTAAAAATGCCAAAAACAGAAAGGTGTTACTCATGAAGGGGTTCGTGAGTAAGCAAAAGAGCAAGATTCTGCAAAAATGTTACTCATAGAGGGTTCATGAGTAAGTAAAAGAGTAGAAATCAGTAAAAATGTTACTCATGAGGGGTTCATGAGTAAGTAAAAGAGCAAAAATCAGCATAAATGATCCTCATCAGGGGTTCCCCTCTAAAAAAGGTTTTTATTATTTTATTGACTATGACGCGACGTCACCGTATAAACTGTGAAATGATAGGAGGGATAGCAAGTGGATACCAAATTTTATTATATAACTGAATTTGCAAGAAAAACTTCTGTTTCAGTTAGAACGCTACGATACTACGATCAGCAAGGTTTATTAATACCAACAAATACTGACGAATCAGGTTTTAAATTATACACAGATTCTGATTTAGTTCAGCTTCAATCAATCCTTACTTTCAAGTTTTTAGGTTTTTCATTGAAGGATATTCAATCTATTTTAAATGAAAGTAGCTTAGACTTATCTACAAAGTTAAATGAACAAAAAGCAATGTTGGAAGCTAAAAAGAATCAAATTAATAAGATTATAAATGCGATTGAACAGGTAGAAACAACCCTCAATTCAGCTTCAATAGATTATGAAAGTGTTACAGAGCTAATTCAATTGGCACATTTTAATTTAAAGCCTGAATGGGTAAATCAATATTTATCAACAGAGGACCGTAAAGTGATGAGAGGAATTGCAAAAGAGTCTTACACTAAAGAAACTTTACAAAAATTAGCCAAGCGCGGATGGACTGAAGAAGACCATATTCGTCATTTAAATGATTATCAATATTTTAGAAAGAAACTATCTGAGCTTGTTCAAGAAGGATATAAAGTAGAGAGTGCTGAGGCGCAAGAATTAGTTAAGTTTTTAATGGAGATGAATAATCGCTATAGTCAAAATGATCCTCAAATTAAAGAAGGTATGAAAAAGTCTTGGGAAAGATTTAAGTCTTTGCATGAAGATCAAAAGCCAAAAATATATACGATCCCAGAATTTGAATTGGAATTTATTAGACTTGCGAGTATTTTTTATCACCAAAAATTAAATAATCATAAAGCATAAAAAAAGATTGAACAAATGTCACTTAAACATCTGTTCAATCTTTTTTATTTTTTAATTGAAGAATGTTGCCCAAAGTAAGTATACATTTAAAACTGCTATCACGGATGCAATCGTCCATGCAATATATTTGAGCCAAGTTTTGTTAGCAAATTTACCCATCTTCTTTGGATCATTCGTAAACATAACTAGTGGAATTACCGCAAATGATAACTGTAATGATAGGATAACTTGACTAAGGATTAATAAATCTGCGGTTCCTTTTGAACCGTAAAGATAAGTTACGATCAGAGCTGGTGTAACAGCAATTAAACGAGTAATTAATCTTCTTATCCAAGGTTTAAGTTTAATATTTAAAAAGCCTTCCATGACAATTTGCCCAGCTAGAGTACCAGTTAAAGTAGAATTTTGACCTGAGGCTAACAATGCCACTCCAAAAAATGTACTTGCTAAAGTCGTTCCGAGTAATGGAGTAAGTAACTGGAATGCGTCTTCAATTGATGCGACATTTGTATGACCTGATTTGTAAAAAGTAGAAGCTGCTAAAATTAAGATTGCTGCATTTACAAATAATGCGATCATTAATGCAACTGTTGAGTCAATTGTAGCAAATTTAATTGCTTCTTTTTTGCCCGTATCAGATGTATCATACTTTCTAGTTTGAACGATTGACGAGTGTAGATATAAATTATGAGGCATAACAGTTGCCCCTAAAATTCCTAAAGAAATATAAAGCATTTTTGGATCTGTAATAACTTGAGAACTTGGAATGAATCCACCAAATACAGCTTTTATATCAGGTTGAGACATGATTAGTTCAAAAACAAAACTACCTGTAATTAAAATAATTAAAGAAATTACAAATGCTTCGATGTATCTAAATCCTTTATTTTGTAACATTAAAACAAGAAATATATCTAAAGTCGTCAAGCAAATACCATAAAATAAAGGGATACCAAATAATAAATTTAAAGCGATGGCTGACCCAATCAATTCAGCTAAGTCACATGCGGCAATTGCAGCTTCACAAAGTAACCAAAGTACAAATGATACAGGTTTACTAAAGTGGTCTCGACATGCTTGAGCTAAATCTCTACCAGTAACAATACCTAATTTAGCAGATAAAGATTGAAGGATGATGGCCATTAGATTTGATATTAAAATAACCGATAATAAATTGTAATTAAAAGCAGATCCGCCTGCTATTGATGTTGCCCAGTTTCCAGGGTCCATATAGCCAACCGCGACTAAATAACCTGGCCCTGCAAATGCAAGAAATTTACGGAAAGAACTAGCTTTCTTTGGAACGGATAATGATCGATGGACTTCTTGCAAACTAGGTTGTGATTGTTCCTGTCTCCAGCCGGCCTCGTCATAAATGACTTTTTCTTGTGTTTTTTGTGACATGTTTCCCACCACCTGTTTTATTGTACACATCTAATAGTTTTTCCCTAGGGAAAGTTTTTAAATTATATGCTGATTTTAACACAATAGTTCTTATTTGTAATAAAAAATTTTTTATAATTCGCTAATTTTCAGTAAATATCTGATAAACGTTGATTAATAGGGTTTTCTTTGGTTTCTGCTTTTTTAATATTTTCTATACTATTTTGAGATTATGGGAGAAGTTAGCCATTTATATTTGTGATATACTAGTCGAAAAATTTAGTTAGTTAAAAGGGAGAGTTAGATGGAAAGTACAGATTAAATTCTATTGAAGACGAAATTAAAAAGGAAAATTATATAAAAATAAATAATACGAATTTGAGTGCAGAAGAAGTGGTGAAGTTGATAAAGGAGAGGCTTGATTTGTATGTAGTAATTTGAAAGACATTGTAAAGAGTGTAGAAGAATTAAAAAACTAAAAATATTTATCCTTTTTAAGAAGTTGTTTTATACAGCTTCTTTTTTTGCAACATTTCAATACTGCATAGTAAAAGTAGATAAAACATATATTTGGTACGGGTATGTAATTAGGAACTGAAGGGAGAAAGTCATGGATGATTATTTTAATGAAAAGAGAAGATTAAATAGTAGCATTCCACAACCAATTAGACCAGATGGCGCAGGAGCGACAGATAATGGCCCGCGAGATATTATGCGAGATATAGAAAATCCAGATATGCTAGTACCTCCGATAACAGACGAGGGAATGATTCCGAATTTGAAATTCTCATTTTCTGATACTCATATGCAATTAAATCATGGTGGTTGGTCAAGAGAAATAACTGTAAGAGAATTGCCAATCTCTACTACAATTGCTGGAGTAAATTTGCGCTTAACTCCAGGGGGAGTAAGAGAGCTGCACTGGCATCAACAAGCCGAATGGGCTTATATGATTTTAGGAAAAGCTAGAATTACAGCTGTTGATCAAGATGGACGGAATTTTATAGCGGACGTTGGAGAAGGGGAGATTTGGTACTTTCCTCCAGGTATTCCACATTCAATTCAAGGACTAGAAGAGGGTTGCGAGTTTTTACTCGTTTTTGATGATGGGAGTTTCTCAGATTTAAATACAATATCGATTTCAGATTGGTTTGCTCATACTCCTAAGGAAGTACTTGCCAAAAATTTTGGAACAACGCAAAATGTCTTCGGAAATATCCCTAAGGAACAAGTGTATATTTTTCAAGAAGAGGTACCTAAATCTCTCGAAAGTCAACAAGTGCAAGATCCGTATGGGAGTGTACCAAAAAGTTTTTCTTATAATTTACTAGCACAAAAACCAATTATTACTCCAGGAGGAACAGCACGGATTGTTGATTCTACTAATTTTCCTATTTCAAAAACAATTGCCGCTCTTGTAGAAATAAAACCAGGTGGAATGAGAGAAATGCATTGGCATCCGAACAATGACGAATGGCAATATTATTTAACTGGTACGGGGCGAATGACTGTATTTGGGGGCAGTGGAAATGCACGTACTTTTAACTATAGAGCCGGGGACGTAGGATATGTACCATTTGCGTTTGGACATTATATTGAAAATACAGGAGACACAAGCCTTTGGTTTCTCGAAATCTTTAAAAGTAATCGATTCGAAGATGTATCACTTAACCAATGGATGGCACTTACTCCACATGAATTAGTAAAAGAGAATTTAAATGTAGGCAATGATTTAATTGAAAGGCTACGCAAACAAAAATGGCCGGTAGTTTGATAGAAAGAGAAAAACCACCTAACATGCGTTATATTTAGGTTAAAGTAGTAAAACTATTGAAATTAAAGGGACCACACATTTTAGATATGTCTAATATGTGTGGTCTTATTTTTATATTTAGCTATGTTAAAGTATAAATATTGACATTCTTATGCAACTATCCTGAAAATTACTA
>NZ_NUEU01000103.1:0-5520 GCF_002556365.1 Bacillus sp. AFS002410 | reverse complement strand
TTTTCAAAGTTCACTTTGTCACTCAGAAGCGACTTTAATATCATAACATTTTGTCGAATCATCTGTCAACAATTTATTATATTATTTTTGTTATCCGAACTCGTTTTGTCGTGACAACTTTCTAAATATACCATCTCGTCCAACCTATTGCAAGCATTTCTTTACAAAAAATTAATAAAAATAATTAACTTAGTAATTAGATGCACTTTTATATAGTTAATTTTAATAACAATTACACTGCAGTATAAAGAAGGCAGTTATATTCAGTTGACTTCTTGTTCTACCTTTGACATATCAAACTGTTTAATTTGATGCTTCAGTTGAAGAACTTAAGTGTATTTTTAAACGGGTCTACTTATGGGCAGAATAAGTTTAATCTATCTTGTAAACCATTCATAATTTTTTCTGGTACTTCTTTTAACTTTATATCATCACCTAGGAAAAGGAGCCAGTGTGTTATATCGTTCAATTCTCCAAAGTTATCAACATTAATAAATGTTTTTAGAATGGCTGTGGTTTGGTAAGGACTTGTATAAGAAATAGAGAGCATTAAAGGATGGTACTTTTTGAATTGAGCAATTGCCTTTGGACCAAGTTCAATTACAAGGTTAATTATTTCATCTTGCTTACTTAGTTTTTCTAAAATCTTTTTTCTGCTTAATCTTTTTTTTTGAGGATATGTTACGACATCTATAAGATTGTCGACCGAGAAAATCTTCTTCATTTCATCCAACAAGTCAAATCCTTCAATCAACCAAAGACCTTTGTCATGATAAAGGTGCAGAAGATAAATAGGATAAGATAGTGATTCCTGTTCTTCTTTGATAGTAATCAATAAAAAGCGATCCAAAAGTAGTGTTTCAATGAGTCTTTCTAACATTGGCTGAGGTAAGTCAGATAAATCAAGTAAGTCGGGATTATTGGGATTAGTACCTTCAAAAAGAAGTATCTGATTTAAAAGAACAAGATCATCCTGCTGGTTTTCTGAGATTAAGCCAAGTAATTTCTCTGCTAAAGATTGTCGACTCTTTAGATAAGGAAGTTGTTTATTTCTTGTCGCCATAAAAGCTATAAATAGAGCCTTTATCTCATTATCTGTAAAACGAACAGTTGGCAGGACAGAATTATTCATGACAAAATATCCTCCATCCCTGCCAACTTCAGCAACAAGTGGCATCCCCATCTCTTCAATTTCTCTTATATCTCTTAAAGCCGTTGATCGGGAAATGTTAAATTCTTGCATAACTTCTGAAATTGTAAACTTGGCGCGGTTGTTAATATATCGCATGATCGTATTAATTCGTTCAACTTTTTTCATCAGTACCTCCTAAACAGTATCATTTTTTGACACTATTTAAGACTATTATAAACTCATCAGATGAAAAGACAAATCGTTTGATAAACTTAAAAAAGGAAGGTTTTGAATATGACAAATTATACATTAGAAGAAAAAGATAGCTTTACCGTTTTAGGAATTGGAATTGAACTTAAAAGCCATTACACAGATTATGCTGGGTTAAATAAAGAAAAGGAAGATTTTTGGGATGCAATCAAACAAGATGGTAAACTTGAAACTTTAAAAAATATAGCTACAAATGATTACATTTTTACAGTGAACGAAGCAGTAAATAACAAGATGATGCATTATGCTGGCGTAATGACAGAGGCATCTGTAGCAGAAGAATCTAGAGTTATCCAATTCCCTAAAGGAGAATACCTAGTAGTAAAAGGTGAAGGTGCTACAGCTGAAGAATTAAGTAATAGACTTACTGGTATTGCCTTTGGTCAAGTTTTACCTGAAGCAAAGGATTTTGCCTATGTTGGTGGACCAAATACATCGGTTGAAATGGGTCATCGAAACGGCTTAGTATTTGGTGAAATGTGGATCCCTGTAGTTAGAAAATAATTTGTACAATTAGGGATTACTCCAAGTTTAATAATTATTTTGAAATTAATTATTCAAAAACTTTCCATAAGCTAATATATTATTCTATTGTTAATTAACGGTAGTATCAAATAAATAAAAAAGAGCTGACCGATAATCAGCTCTTTTTTTCATTGTCTCTCCATTTTAAATTCTATTTTGTTATTTATATATCTTTTCTTACTACTAAACAGTAAATCATGTATTAACCTAAAATAAACATTTCACAACAGTAAATGAATGGAATAGTCGTTCTTGCATGCGTTGAATAATCTATTAGCTTTTAAGGAAGTTAATTTTAGCGTAATAAATATCATTTTCCCCTTCACTAGACACAAATTGCTATATTAAGATATAAAAATCTTGTAATTCAATCGTTTCATTTGTTTTTTGTTTTTTAGGCAAATCGTTGTATTTTGATTTATACAATTAAAGCAAAAACCTTATGAGACATCTTCATTATTTAAAATATAAGCTCTGTTAAAGTAGATTGTTGATTTTCTTATTTAACTAATTGGCAGTATAGTTCAATAAGTATAATTTAGTATAATATAAAAAATAGATACTTTTACTAAGAAGTGGGATGATGAATTGAATAAAGAATCTCTTGAATTCTTTGATTGGATAAAGCTAAATATTGATGAACTGGAAAGTGATTCTCCTCAATGGAAAGGAAATTTTGTATCTCATTGTCTTCCGAAAAACTTCAGTCATTATTGTAAGATCCTTCATCCAGTATATCGTGATAAAAAGATTAAAGATGAACATTTATTATGGAGTGAACGTCGATTTGGAGTTGATCAAAAAAATAGAATAGGTGAAAGATTGTTCTATAAAGATTTGGTAAAAAAGTATAATGTTCAATTTACACAAGAAATAAGTACAAACACTTTTAGCCAAATATATGGGAGTTTACCAAGATATATAATATCTTCTGATGAAGGAAATATGGAAATTAATTTAGTAGAAGAATTAGTAAAAATCTTAAAACCAATGACTATGAAACAAAAATGTTACTTTCATTATTATTTTTTAAAAACAGAGGACTGGTACGGAGATGATCTACTATTTAGTGGTAAATTAGAAGACGTTTTTAACTTATACAATCTAAATGGTTTACACGGTTCACCTACCTATTGGTGGGCAGAAGATCAGAGTTGGTGTTTGTGTACTGATTATGACCTTGATTTCTCATTAATAGGTGGTACTAGAGAATTGATAGATGCGTTATTATCAAATTCTGAATTAGAGTGTATTGAAGTTAATATTGATACAAGAATTGATTATAGATCGGATTGGAAAAATGTCCCGACTAATAAAAATAAATAATGACCTTCTTCAACAAACTCATGCGTTAGTTGCATAAGGAATAATTATATTTCAGCAAAAGGCTTCCAGTTTTTATCTTTTTCATCTTTATTCTTTCCTCACCTTTTGAATGATAATTTATTTTATCTGCTCTTCCAATTTCTTTAAAATTCTTTTGAGCTTCTCCTAAAGTTACTTTATTCGGTCCGCTTATGTCAGGTTTATAAGATTGTATCTCATCATCCATTTGCATACTTTACAAGTTTCATAATAATATCACGCTCATTTAATGTCTTATAACCACAACAAGGACAAGTAAGTTTTTCCATCATTTACTCCTAATAACTGATTTTTATTTATGCCACTGCCATGAAACGAAAACAAGAGACGGAACGGTTCCTTCGTCTCTTGTTTCAGATTAGTTTTCACAAGCGTACTTGTCTTTATCACGGTCTAACTTCGTTTGATATGCTTGGTGGGTACTAGGTACACCTTTTGGGTATTTCTTACGTAAATCGGTACAATTTGCGAAATACTCAAGTAATGAGCTGCTTAGTACATACCCTTTTTTCGTTCCATACTGTACGTATGCATACTCACGTTTTGGTCCGTAACCTTTTGACAGCATTTTGACGTTTTTGCCACTTGCTACCGTCACTACTTTTGTACCCGTAGCACTTGCAGTCGTGCGAAGCGTCACCGTTGAACGTGTTCTCATTGTTAAATTGAATGTGATGGCTTTTGGTGTGAATGTTGATTTGAACCCTTTTGATTTGTTACCAAGTGTATCAACGCTTTTGAACGTGAAAGAATACGGTTTACCAACGACTGTTGTGCCGTTGTATGTGAAACTATTCTTTCCTTTTAGGACTTTTGTGGTTTTACCGTTTGGTAACGTCACTAGTGTGTAACTATAGTCGTATTCGTTTGCTGGCGTAAAATTAACCGTAATCACACCATTTACATCTTTATAAGTTACGTTTTTTGCCTCAATTGGTGCGCGTTTTGGGTCATCCCAATTTAACACAACCGCTTTTGCCTTGTTTCCGTTCTCATCTTCTGCAACTAGTGAAGCGGTTTGAACAGTTGTGAAGTTTGCTGATTTATACGTGTAACTTTTTTCCCCGTCTTCAAGTGTCACAACTCTTTTGTTCGGTAGAGTTAAAACTATGCCATAAAAATCTTTATCCGTTGGATTTATCCAACTGTAAACGATGTTGTTGCCAACACGTTTTGCGGTAAACTTTGTTGGTTGTTTTGGTGGTGTTAAGTCGTTATCCGTTTTGAACTCAAAATATACACCGTGTTCATCGTCTTGCTCGTTTCCATTTACATCGTATGTATAGAAATATAGCGTGTAGTTCGTGTTTCGTTTTAAGCCGTCTAAGTAGAACCAACTGTCCTCTTTATCGACATCTTCAATCCATTTACCATTTTGATCGTATACTGCAATACCTTTGTAATCTGGGTCGTCTGGTCCAACAAATTCGATATAAATCGCATCGTTGTATACTGTGTATGTTAAATCTTTTACATCACCTGGTGGTGTTGTGTCAACTTCCTCTGAAGTTGCTGTTGCGACCGTGTTTACCGGCTTTGTTGTTTCAGCGTGAGCAGTTGTGCTGAACGCTGATAGTGCGATGATACCTGCTAAGAATGGTTTTGTCCATTTCATGTATTTTTCCCCTATCTCTTTTTCATTCGCCATTAAGTGTATCATGAACTAAAAGCGCTTTCGATGAAAACTTTTCATAAGCCTAAAAAAAATCGACTATACAGTTACAACTAGGTTATTAATTATCAAATTAACCCAAAAAATGAATATCGGAAATGAAAATAAGGATTTTCAAAAATTGAAGATTCTTTTTTTCTTATTGAACTAACGCATGCAATAGTTGAACAACATGATCGAGTTTTGTTGAAAGGAAATGTCCTTCAAATGAAAGGTTTCACGATAACCAAAGTAAAAATAATACACTTTTTGTGTTTTTGTTTATTATTCTTTCTTTATACAATGATAAGTGAAATTTCATTCTTCGGCCTTGGAATGTTCGTGATCATTGCAGTACTTTTTATTAATAGTAAACAACTGTAAATAAAAAAGTAAGCTATGCAATAACGCATTGCTTTAGTTGATTAAGCGTTTCAAAAGGTTTTCTAATTAGAAAACTTCTTTTTTAGTTCAAATATCAACATTTTAATTTAACAGAGCCAAATTAAAAATAAGCAAACATACAAAAAAACATCAGCCTAATAGCTGATGTTTTTGTTTAACCAGGCGACGTTCT
>NZ_NUEU01000102.1:0-15528 GCF_002556365.1 Bacillus sp. AFS002410 | reverse complement strand
TTCCTGGTACAAACATAGCTTTTAAAAAGCAAAAATATCGAAGTACTCTTATAAATGTCGATACATATGTACTTTGATAATAATCTTCAGGAGATTGAAAAAATTGGTAAAAAAGGTGCTGGTACTATCATTACAAATGGACTTCCAGCAATAAGAATAATTATTCGACTTGTAATAAATTACCAACAGCAGCATCAGGTCGTTCAGTAAATATTGAAGTTGGGGAAAAAAGTTAGTTGATCATTATGGATATATTTCTCTATGTAACTTGAATCAATAACAGCATCAATTTTAATTGAATTAATTCTTTTCTTTACTTCTTTTAAGAGTACCTGATCTACAACACCATGTATATACATAATTTCTACATCAGTCCTCGTAACTTCACCTACTTTAAATGTTTCTAAACGAAGGGCAGTATGCTGAACTCGATTACGAATTAGGGACGTGTTTGTCCTAAAACTCTCAGTAAAACTGTCTTTTGGACCTCTTATAATGGTTTGTGTCGAAGGCTCAGTTATCTCTCTCGATTGAACCATTTTTGTACAAGCAACTAAAAAATTGCAGTCTTGAATCAATAATATAATAGTATCTCCTAGTAGGAGGGCTGTAAGAAGGTTGGTATAACTAGATAATGATTTCAAGCTTGAAACTGAAATTATACCTTTTAATCCATTTTCCAAATCCAATAACGAAATTTTAGCATTCAAACGCAACTTATTTAAATTTAAGCAAATAATTTTCTCAAAAGTACCATCATTTATAACTTCTTCATTGGATATTCCGTCAATATGAATAATTGCGTAAGACTGATCCGTATCTCTTCCAATCGTTTCCTGTCTGATTATAAGATCAAAACTATCACCTAAATCTGATTTGATTCGTTTAATATTTTCATTTATATCTTTACTTAAGGTCCGGGTCAGATCACTTTGAAATGGAATCTGGTTATTACTTACTGAACTATTTACTTGTTTATAGTTAAGCATTATTCACCATCCTCCATTTTTGAATTTAGAAATAAATTTTCCTAAAGGAGGAAAATTTATGTAAAAGTTAATAAAAGGGCTTTTAGAGTACTTAAAAGCCCTTTTATTTGACTAACGGACAAGATGATTAAAAGCAATTCTTACTTTCCTTGCAAATTCTAAAGGGTTTTCAACTGACATAAAATGAGCATACATAATATTGGGTTTAATAAACAGCCAATGATTATGCAACGCACTAACTAAAATCCCTTGATCTTGTAATGATTTAGTAAATGGATAAACTTCCTCATCAATTAAAGCAAATTCTCCTAGATTGAGGGAATATCCTTTTTCATCTAAACTTTGAAAAGAGATTGAAGCACCGATTGTATGAGCTGATTTTGTAAGTTTTCCTAATATTGATACATTGATATTCCTATGAAATGTAACAGAACAAGTGCCATTTTCTAAATGATGTTTGCCACCAGCGATTTCCCCAAACTTACTACATATTTCGTTTATATCCATCATTTTAAACCTCCTTTGAATTAATTGGATTCTCAAAGAACCCATTAAAACAAAAAAGTTCATTAATTTGCATAATTTATTCAGAAAAAATCAATTTATTAATACCTTTTGAAGGAACGAGCCATTTGCAGATTTTACTAGGTTATGCTAATAGCGCTAGGGTTTGAATAAAATCATATTATAGTTCGTTCATAATATTTATATTAATTTTTTCTTCTAAAAGAACTACAAATCCTTTTAGACTATATGTGCTTGAAAGTTCAGCATAATGCTTATTTTTATTGATCTTATAACAACTTAAAAAACAATACCGGAGGAAGTCCAATAAATAGTCCAACCATTCCTATATATAACTTGTCCCTCTTTTAATGCCCAGAACTCAATTAGTGTTGTTACAGTAGAAAATATTAAAATTGCTGAAAAAACATTAAGTTTCTTATAATAAATACTGCTAATAAATACACATCCTAATATTGGGTAGAGTCCTAAATCAAATGGAATAGCAGACAATGATAACTCATTATATGAAAACTTTAACTTCCAAAAATAATTGAATCCCCATGTATTTATTAAAAATGCAGTTGCTATGCTGGTTGGCAAAAATAGAATCATAATTTTAGTTATCTTTTTCAAAAGAATTACGCCTATTAGCCAAGGTAAAATAAACCCAAAAATTATATATAATAACAATATTATCACCTTGATAATCTTATTTTTTTATACAAAAAGCCTATCAAGCTGGACATACCCATCCATCAGTGACAGGCTCCTCCTACTTTGAGAGTAATAATATTTCTATTCAAGTAAACCTAAGTTCAAATTTATTTTGAAATAATTACATAGTCTTTCTTACAGTTAGAATAATATTTTCCAATTGTAATTAAATTTATGTACAGAAAAAAGAGAGAATTAAAGGTGTTTTCTATTTAATTACTACAAGTTCTAAGAAAATTAGTTAGTGCTACCATACCTTAAAAAGTGCTCAGCAAGCTTAAACATTAAAAATGGATAAGTATAAATAACTTGTTTAATTCATAGAAATGTAAAAAAAGAAGGTGAAAATCATGAAACATAAAATCGTAAAAATTTTAATAGGAAGTTTACTGATTGGAATTGGAATTAATGCTTTTATTGTCCCCCTCCATTTATTAAATGGTGGAATTCTAGGGATAAGCCTAATAGTAAATTACATATGGGGAATTAAATTAGGTGTTATCGTTTTTGGTTTAAATATACCTATCTATTTATTTACTTTTTTCAAAAATCGCTTATACTTTATCAACAGCGTGATTGGCTTAATTTTCACCTCAGTAATGATTGACTTGTTTATTCCACTTGAAAACGCTGTTCGTTTACCTATCATATTTAGTGCTTTCCTAGGTGGACTGATTATTGGATCTGGTATTGGACTAATGTTGCGAGAAGATACATGTCCAGGGGGGATTGATCTTATTGCTTTCTTTATTTCTAAAACATTCTCTATAAATTTTGGAATTGTTATCTTAATTATTGATACTGCGATTATTACTGGTGGAATATTCTTTTTAAATGATATTAGAATTCTTTTTTCTATATTTACAGTAATTGGAGTTTCCATCACAACAAGTATTTGGACTACAATTAGATCAATATCTATAACGTATTAAAAGTTAATGAAAGTTTATAATGGATTCTAACTTTATGTGTGAAAAATTCAATTTGAATACATTTGTACATAACAAAATTTCCAACCGCAATTGGATTATTCCTTTAATAGATTATCTTTTAAATTAACATATAATGACCCATCGTACAGTATTTCTGCGTAGAATACTTC
Organism: Bacillus sp. AFS002410; assembly: GCF_002556365.1. Lineage (NCBI taxonomy): Bacteria > Bacillati > Bacillota > Bacilli > Caryophanales > Bacillaceae > Bacillus > Bacillus sp. AFS002410. The sequence continues at coordinate 12,216 of NZ_NUEU01000102.1, read as the reverse complement.
CTCAATTTTACTTATACCTTTCTGCTTTAACTTCTTAATAACCCATTCTTCAGTTTTATTCAATTCTTTTAAATTTTTATAAACAATCTTACCATCAGAAATTATTTCAGAAGGTAAATAATTTGTTTTTTTCATTAAGGCTTTTACATCAAGCTTAGTGGCTGGTTGTTGATCAACTTTTTTTAGGATACTTATCTAACACCGCATATGAAACCTCATTCATTGAAAATACTCCTTGCTTTCTGAGCATCATACTTATATCATCAATATTTAATCGAAGCTTACGTAAAGCGTTTTCTAATATCTTTCCTTCTTTAATTACTATTGATGGTTCATCATCAGTTAATATTCTAACTTTTGAAGATCGTATTCCTAAATAGCCCACTATAATAGTCAGTAAAGACCACCAAACCATGGAAATTAACCCATTAAAAAAAGGAGTTTCTGTTTCACCTGCGATATCAGCAGCAATAGAGCCAATAGTTATCCTTGTAATATAGTTAAAAAATGTTAATTGACTCAATTGTTTTTTCCAAAGAATTGGGGCTAATACTAACAAAACTAAAAAACTAAAAGTTGTTCGTAAAATCATTACCCGAAAATCTACTTTATAAAATTATCAATATTCATAAACTCACCTTTTCTTATTAGAAATAAAATAAGTTTAAAACTTTTATAGTTTTGGTAATAAATACCCGATTATACTCAAGAGGTTTCATTTTTTAGACAATCCTTTTTCAAATATTAAATATCAACATTTTACTTTAACAGAGACTAAAAAAATAAAGCTTAAATCTTTTTTTAGGATTCAAGCTTTATTTTTATTTGTTTTTTTTCTTTCCAATCATACCATAATCTCTAATTGTAATTTTTACATCATATTTTATTTTTGCCTTACTAAATAATTCGTCCCAGTTATTTTTCAGTTTATTCCATTTTTTAGGTTCTTGTATTCTAACTGCGTTTCCAAATCCTGCAACATCTGTTTTGAATTCATTTTGGAGCCTTTTAGTAACGTTTTCCATCATAACTTTTACTACTTTCGCAGTGTTTTTTTCAACTCTTGTAACATTTTTTTCATTGAATAATGGTCTTAATTTAGGATTCCAATATTCTGCTATTCTACCTTCCGACTCAATCTTTACATCAAATGAAACCTTGTCACCTTTTATATGTGGTGTAATTTTACTTTTTATTGATTCGATTTGGTACCATATCGGTCCATCAGATTTTTTTATATATCCTTTTACAGCTCCGCCTTTACCTTGAGCAGTAATCCAGTTGATCCCTTCTACTTCTCCTGTATCTATAGTGCCAATCATTTTATTTTTTTTACCGTTGAAAATTGCCCCACCAGAAAATTTAGCACCTTTATCAGTAGCCTCTATTAATTGAAGTAGAAAGCTCGAACCAGAGTTCATTAAGCCCCCCATTTTTATTAATGGAGTTTTACTGACAATCTCAGAAGTTAACGATCCATTTGCAATTTCAGCCAGTCGCATTGCTGGTAAAGTATTAGCCTCTTTCGTTTCTAGTGCTTGACTTGCTATGCCCTTCGCTATAAAAATTAAAGTGCTACCTCTTATATCGATATCTCGAAAATACAGATCAGTCAGTTCACGCAATTTTTCAGTTCTAGCAAGTTCTTCACTTATGACAACAGTTTTTTGATGTGAACCAAAGATGTATCCTTCTCTACTTAATGTTGTTTCCCACCCAGAAGGTTCTAAGGATATTCCTTCACCGACTACATTAATATATGGTTTTGAAGGATTAACTCCACCAGAATTTGTCGTCATTGCCTCAGGAACAGCATACTGAAGAGTTGATTTAATTTTACCATCTACATCGCGATCTAATGCAGAGCCTACTATGATGTTTAAATCTTCAATTGTCCTACTGCTCCAGCATCCTGATACTAAAAGTAAAAAGATAATATTAAAAACTGCACAAATATAAGTTCGTTTAAATCTACATTTTCGCATTTAATTTTTTCCTCACTGTCGAAATCACGAGAAGGAGAAGAGGGACAATACCAAATAAATAAAATGCAGTATTACCAATCGCGTCAGCCATTAGTAAAGTTTCATTTATATCTTTTGGAATCATTGCAATAATGTAAATAAATGGTAGCGTTCCAAAAAGAAAAGAATTCATACTTTTTTTGTTAAAAACTTGAGCCATTCCAAGTGAACAAATATAGAATGCGATAATAAATGTAGCAAAAATTTGCATAATCCAAATAACTAAAAGTAAGGAATCAAATCTTTCTACAATAAGACCTTGTATATCGTAGCTTCGAATATAAGTTAGTACTGGCCAAGTTTGTAATAATACACCATCTATAGAAAATGCACCAATTACTGCAACAACAGTAATCGTATAAAAAACAAAAGGAATTCCAATGCCAAAAATAATTATTTTTGAGACTTTATTTTTATCTTTTATAAACATAAAAATAAATAAAATTGCTTCAAATCCTGAAAAAGAAAGAGATGTTGTTTTGAGTCCATTTAGGACAGGCTTAACCCCATTACCTAGAACTGGACGTAGGTTATCTAAATCAATAATTCCTATTCCTAAAAAGATAACTAATAGAAAAAATAATACTGTAATTGGAAAAATGATTTCTAACATTCTTGCAATCGAATTGATTCCACCTAGTACTAAATATAAACCAATCCATAGGAAAGGAATTAAAATTGCCCATGGAGGTGTATCTTGAAGTAAAAACAATCTTGTTGTTTCTGCCATTGCACGAACTTCGAAAGCTGAAAGGGCTATATAATATAGAATAATGATTAAACCGAGTGCGATCCCTAACCATTTCCCAATTATTTTTTGAATAAATTGATAGTACGTTTCATTAGGATATTGTTTACATAACTTTGCTAGAAAAAATACTAATAACATAATTAACAAACCTGAAATGGTAACTGAAATCCAACCGTCTGGTGTTTTAACTTTATCTGTAATTGTTCTTGGTAATATTAAGATACCTGCACCTAAAATTAAATTTACCATAAGCATTACGGATTGAGCGGTAGAGACTTGATCAATAGGCTTAGAATTCATTTTGAAGTCTTTCCTCCTTTCTGATGGTATTTCATACGTCGCATTTTTTTCGCTTGTATACTCTTAGGTCGATTTTTCATCATAAATAGTGGAGCCCTTATAATAAAGTCCTTCCAGTCACTAAATCTTTTTGGGACTGAAGGGCTTAAATATGGCACACCAAAGCTTTTAAGTTTTACTACGTGGCTACAAAGTAATAAGAAAAATAAAACTACTCCATATAAGCCATATACACTCTCGCAAAAGTCATTGATATAAAGCGAAGCATTCGAAGAGCAATTCCTACATTATATTGTGGAAGTGTGAATGAAGAAATTGCCGTTACTGCAACAACTATAACCATGTTTGTACTAACAATTCCTTCCTCAACAGCTGCTTCTCCAATAATTAATTCTCCAACAATTCCTACTGATTGTCCGATTGGTTTTGGTAATCGAAGACCGGCTTCTCTTAACACCTCGATCGAAATTCCCATTATTAGTACTTCAATTAACGATGGAAAAGGAACGCCACCTCTTGTTACTGCTATATGAAATACTAGCTTTGTATAGATTAACCCTTGATGAAATGAGATAAAATCAATATACAAAGATGGAGCAAACAAGGAAATAAAACATGCTAAATAACGTTTTATACGCAGACTTGTTTTATTCATAAACAATTAGTAATTGTAGTAAAAATGACTCAAAACTCATTAATATTAAATCAAATATCGTTACTTTCTTATCTACCCCATATCATTTACTTTATGCATTGAAAATATGTAAAACTTACAGAAAATAAGTAAATACACGTATTAATTACCCTAAAATCTGATTCAAACTATCGAAATTCTTCTATTATTTATGCCTTAATCTTAACGAAATTAAGTAGACTCTTTTTACTACATGCGACCCGTAATTTTGTTCTTACCGCATTCGTTAATTGCGAAATAAAATAGAATGCTAATTACTTAATCTTATTTAAAAGTTAGTTGATATAAGTAAAATGCAACCTTTTCCAATATTGTTCCAATTCGGTAAAGCTAAATATCAATTCCAATCAAACACACTAAATGAAGTATTTATATATATAGAATCTTCATAAAAAGTACCCCTTACTTTCTTGATCTACTTTTAATCATTTATTCTATTTTTATTCAGAAACCCCTACTTCTTATTTAACTGTTCTGCCATCTAACAAAAAAGGAAGATCCTAAGATCACCCTCTTTTTGTTGTACAACTAATGCAATGCGTTAGTTGTACAACGTTTTATTATTTTTACATGCATAAAGAAATTTTTATCCAATAAAAAGTACATCCCTATCTCATATTGCTTGTTTAATGCTTTACTTTTTATGTACTATTTTTTTGTTATTTTAACGTTGTCCCATTCACTTTACGAACAAATTTATCTTGTTTTAAGACAATTGTCTTATCCCACGAACTATTTCCTTGATTTAAACTAAATACCAAAATTACGAAGTAATAACAAATCCTTCCAATAAGGTAATGGAAGGCTATTTGGCATGCGCATTTTTAGTATATCATGTGCTAAAAAAATGTTTATTGAAAAATATTGACATAGTATTAGCTGGTTTAGTTTAAGTGCAACTCTTCACAAATTCAAAGCCAACGAAAACATAAATAACCAATTTTGTTTGAAATCCTTCTTTCATTAAATTGCCTTTAGTCGGAACAAATTTATATAAAACATCATGTCTTTATTTCAAATGCACTAAACTCTTATAAACCATACTGATTAGTGACAGGGTAAGCAATTCTAAAGTTTTAAAACTACTTACATCGATAATATTGTTACTAATATCATTATCATATACTTATATTTATTTTTTATTGTATACATTGATATATATGTCAAAATATCATTAATGCCATAAATGTAGATTGTGTTTTGATGTAATTTCAAATAATCAAGTATGATTTACTGATGAATACACATATTTAATGCACTAATTTTTTGCTAATTCCTATATAGAATAACCACCCTAACAATAGTAAGAATTATCAATTAAAGGTATATATAGTTCTGTACATTTTTTGATAAAACCTTCATTTTAATAAGAATTAACATTCAAACTAGTGGAATAACATTAAAATGTTATTAAATAAAAGAAGTATAATCTATATGTTAAATTCGAATTTATGATATATGTTTTAATATACATATAATTTAATATCAACATTAAATATAAAGTAAATATATTAACTATCATTATCATATACAATGTCATATATAACAATTTTAATAGTGATGTTGTTGTTAATTAATCAATATACGTCATTATCAACGCTACAGATTAAACGTCATACATGATTGTTATATATGTTGTCATATATAACAATCACATGTATTTCATATATAACAACATCAATAGTGATGTTGTTATTAAATATTCAATATATGGCATTGTCAACATTGCAATACTAAACATCTTACGTCATGTTATATATGTTGTCATATATAACATTCATATGTATTTCATATATAACAACATCAATAGTGATGTTGTTATTAAATATTCAATATACGTCATTATCAACGCTACAGATAAACATCACACACTATAATATATATATTGCCATATATAACATTGACAAATTTCACATATACAATAATATCAATAGCAATGTTGTTGTTATATATTTCTTATACTTCATTATCAATGTTACATACTAAACATCATACGTTATAATATATATGGCATCATATATATTATTATTATTGATTTTATATACTTATAAATTAATACCGATGTTATAAATGAAGTATTCTTATATACCATTGTCATATATTAATAAAATCATATATGTTAATATATAATAAGGCATATATATAGGAATTAAAAACTACAAATATGATATTATCGATATTTATTAAATATATATATTACTATTCTATTAGAAATATTTAGTTACATCATTTTAATGATCAGTTTACACATTTATTAGAAATATCAAATAACCAGACAGGAATTTGTCTATCAAACTAGAAATCTACTAATTAATCTATGTAAATCAAATAGATTTTCAATAATAACTACAAACACATCATATACAGTGATATATATAATGACATATGTTATAATGATGAATTATACACATACTAGTTTTTTGAGATAAATCTTATTTTTAGTAGATATATACTCGATGTTCCATTCAATTTAAAATATTCATCTATATTTTTGAAAGAGGTGTTAATCTTGACAGCAAAAATTGTCACATTTGGTATAAGTAAAGGTGGTTGCTCTAAATCGACAAGTAGCGGCATTACTTCCTATCTATTAAGTCAAGAAGAGAAAGTGTTGGCTATTGACATGGATGGACAAGGGAACTTAACCAGTTTCTTAACCGGAGAGTATGACATATGCAGCGTTTTTGAGGAGAAAAGCATTTTAGAAGCAATCTTAAATGAAGATGCCCGTTCATACATTATTAAAATTAAAGAAAACCTAGACTTAATCCCAGCTAATGATTTTCTAGCAACATTACCTAGAAGAATGTATGAAAAGGGATTAAAGTTAGACGCATTACAAAAAGCACTTGAACCTGTTATGGAGGACTATGACTGGATTATTATTGATACGCCACCTGCATTATCCGAACAAACTGTTTTGCCGTTAAGTACCTTCTCTGAAGCTGGTAGTTACGCTGTTGTCATGTTTGACGGATCCATGTTTGCTTATTATGCGATTCCAAAGTTCTTAGAAATCATTGAAGGAGCAAAAGAACGATACAATCCAACCTTAGAAACAGCTGGTATTCTTTTCTCCTTGATCGATGCAAGAGCGAAAGAAAATGAAGTGATGGAAGAAGCAATTGATGAAGATTATCCTGGGCTGAAATTCCATTCCTTTATACGCAGAAAAGCTGCGACAAGACGTTTAGCCATAACTGGTTTTGAAGAAAACGCAGAATTAAAAATTGCCTTAGAATACTATATTCCCTTTATAAAGGAGTTGAAGGAACGTGTCCAACAAAATCAGCCTCAAAGATAAAATAAAAAAACCGAATGCTACTCAGACCTTTTTTAATTCATACGAAACTGATGTGATTGATGAGAAGACTGATAACAAAGTCGATATCAAAAAAGAAATCGAGAACAATAACATTACTGATAATAACAATCAAAACATTGACATCATTAATAATAACAATGACTTAGAAAACGAAACATATGTCATCAATGACAATAACGATATTGTTAATACTAAAATTGAAGATGAAGACGATGATTATCTTCGAAATCTTGCTTCTGGAAAAAAGACCTTGAAGAAGAAAGAGAAGAAAGTCTTTACTTCTTTTTATATGGATCCCGACTTGGCCACTGAAGTAGATAAAATTTCCGCTAGAGGGCAAAAAGGGGACAAATCAAAACTGATTAACCAGGCTTTGCGAAAATTATTAGAAGACTATGGCGTATTGTGATCTATTAATCAAAAAAATGAAAAAACTAGTAACTAAACAATCATTCTATTAATATATACTAGACGATTCAACGATTTGAGTTTATGAATGAACTCAGTAGGCAAGAAAGCTGGTCATAACAGATCAGCTTTTTTATTTTTAAAATTTTTGTTCAGCAATCACTTAGTAAATCACAGGGGTTATTTAATAGTAATTGAATAGTATAAAAAGTGTTACTAAAGTGTTACTTAAAGATTGAAACAGTGTTACTAAAGTGTTATCATTTGTATATAAGGTAAATAAATCCAATTTAGGAGATGATTGTTAATGAAATTTAAGATTGCGTCACTAGATGCTGGAAATGATAGTTTAAAAGGTTTTATCGGAGGACTTTCTGAAAAAAATCGTATTTACATACCGAATGTCATAAAAAGAATGGATACACGTTCAATGTTGTCAGATGAGAATGAACCAATTGAAGAACTACATGTCCATGTGACTTCTAGGGCTTTAAAAGAATCTGCAATCTATGCGGTTGGTAATTTAGCTGCGAAAGAAGTAAACAACGATGTCGTATCTTCTCGTGTTAAAAAAGGGGATTCTGAGCAAACAATCATTCTACTTCTTACTGCACTTGCATTGGATGCAGCTAAAAATTCAGATAAAGATGTTATAAACGTAAAATACTTATTGAGTACAGGTTTACCATTGGATGAGGTAAAAGATGATGAAAATGCACGGATTAATTTTAAGAAAAAACTGATAGAGAGTATGCATGAAGTAAAATTCGAACAAACCCCTGGAGGGTTAAAAGGAAAAACAGTTCGAATAGAGTTTGAAGACGTTATAGTAAGTATCGAGGGATATGCAGCAATGATCAATCTAACGATGGACGATTATTTTAATAAAAAAAATCAAGAACTACTGTCTAAAAATCTACTAATCACTGACATTGGTGGAAATACTAGAGATAAAGCGATTATTCGAAATGGAAAAATTGATAATGAAAGCTCAGAAGGGGATATTGCTGGAATCGGTCATTACCTTGATTTAATCAATAAAGATTTAGACCGTGAATACAGAAAAACCATTTTCAAATCAAGACGCCAACTTGTAGAAAACATTGTACGTGAGAACGATCCATTTATTATTAAGCCTGATGGCAAGCCTGTATCAATTAAATCAACTGTCGATAAACATCTACAAACTTACGCTCAATTGCAATACAATGATATCGTTAGCACATGGGATAACGTTGGCGACCTAGATGAAATTTACATCGTAGGTGGTTCAGCAGCTATCATTTGCGAACAATTAGAAGGTTTAAATAAAGTAGGTAAAGGATATGAACTACATTTTTTAGAGGCAGATGAGAGTATTTGGAGCATTGCAAAGGCATACTTCAAAATCCTATACATCGTTTCTAAAAATAAAGGGATTGAATTAGGGTTAAAAAAAGTAGGTGTTTAATGCGTGTCAAATAATAAAGCATTAGAACCTGGTAAAACATTTTCAATTAAGCTTCCAGTAGAGATAAGTGATGAAACATTAAAGTTTTTAAATGGGTTAGATAAGCGTAATTCAGAAATATTAAATCTTATTGAGGCAGCAGCAAAAGAAGCAAACGAAGAATCAATTGTTGACGACATATACGTACGCTTAGCCTATAAACTTACATCCGAAGACAGAAAGATATTAAATGATCCGGTTATTCAAAAATCAATCTCTGCATTCATCGCAATGTTGATTGGTAGTAAAAATACCATTCAAGCGCAAAGGCTCTATCCAACTGATCCTAATGAACGTACCAACGATAAGGATTCGGATGAAGATTTTTCTGATTTTGCAGGAATGCTAGATTTTGAGTAGACATTATTTGACCTGATAATGAGAAAGCGGCGAAGTAAATGGCTATAGAAGATTAAACCGAGTGCGAAATACGTAGAAATTTAGAAACCAGATAATCCTGAATGAAGGTTTTTCTGGTTTTTTTGTCATTTTTAAACTAAGTATTAATAGGAATAACAGTTAGCATCTTGGTGACACAACAGTTTGTACTTTTTGAATAAATTTTTGGCTTATAAAAAATAAATTCAACTTTGTTCAATGTTGTTACAAAGTACGAGCTTGTTAGTTAAAAGATAAAAAAAGACCTTCTTGGTGGAACCTCTTTTATTGCCTATCACGATGTTGGTGTTTATGTAGACCAGATTTCCATACGGCTTTTATGAAGCAAAATTAAAATCGAATGAAGACAGGCATCAGTTTAGTATTAGTGAATATTATAAATAATCATTCTACTCAATATCCCCCCCTTACTTAAAGGGGGAGCCAAAATAGTATCACAGAATGTAATCCAACTAATTAAAAACAGATAAAGATGATTCAATTTATAATAAAAAAGTGAAAACATAGGAAACAATCCGTTTTACCTAAAACAATTGAAATCAGTACATAATAGCATACTTACCTTATTTTATTAACGGTACTTGCTTTCACATCTTCTTATTATCCAATTTACTAGGAGGCGGAATTTTGCAAAAAAAAGTTCTTCTGTTTACTGATTTAGGAATTGATGATGCATTTGCTTTACTGTATACCTTTTTTCGTAAGGATATTCAACTTGTAGGGATTGTAGCCGACTATGGGAATGTATCAAGGGAAAAAGCTATATGGAATATAAATTATTTAAAGTTTATCGCGGGAAGACAGGAGATACCTGTTTTTCTTGGTGCATCTGTCCCTTTAACGGGTATAGCTGTAAAGTCTTTTCCAGAAGTGCATGGGGAAGCTGGGCTAGGACCTATTATTCCTCCTCAAATCACCTCTCCTGTATACCCTATTAATGATATTTATCCCATTATAGATTCAAATTTGGACAACTTGATTATTATTAATTTAGGAAGGCTTTCTTCTTTGGCTACCGCATTTGTTTTAAACTTAGCTAAGATGAAGGATGTGAAAGAATACATTTGTATGGGAGGGGCTTTTTTTTATCCTGGAAATGTGACAGCTGTGGCAGAAGCTAACTTTTATTCTGATCCATATGCAGCAAATATAATTCTACAACATGCAAAAAATTTAACAATAGTTCCCTTAAACATTACTCAACATGCCGTTGTTACACCTGAAATGGTTCAACAAATCGATGCATTTCATCGTAACACAAAAGATCCAGCAGGGCTCATTATCAAGCCCATGTTGGACTACTACTATAGTTTCTATTCTAAATCGAATCCTGGCATAGCTGGAAGTCCTATGCATGACTTTGTAACAATCTGGTATTTGTTAAATCCAGAAGCGGTTCGTCTCTCAAAAGTACCAATTAAAATAATTCCTGACCAAGGAGATGGATTCGGTCAAAGTATTGCAGACTTTCGTTTTGAGGCAAATCCAGATTTTAAAACACATAGTGTGGCTTTTCAATTTGATTATGAAAAATTTAAGAAAGATATTATGGAAACATTTTTAAAAGAGAGGCTGTAACCTATTATTATGAGATAAGTGATAAAAATTTTGATTATTTTAGCATATGGATAAGGCGTATGCTAGTATTTCTTTGCCTGCAGAGGTTTCTCTTAAATGAACTATCCAATAAGAAGGCGACTGGGATTAACGCTACAACAATGCTTTAGTTCAATAGGACAAGAAAACGCCTGTTTAAAATCACGACGGGCAAGTTAAAAGTCCCGTATTTCACTTCTGATATTATATAGATTTAGCTCAAAATGTGGAGAGTACTTGTTTGGTCGTTGCATGGATAACGGTAATCAACATATCTTTTTTTAAACCAACAACGTTTACAAAACAGCTAAAATAAAAAAACGCCTAAACCGGCATTTACAAATATTTACGATTTACATTATTACCATCATAACTAAATAATACAACTTTCCCATCCATTCTTGTCTCAATATGAGTCGTTCTTCCCCACAATTGGTATATATATGATAAAACTTTTTCAAGATATTTAAGATCTAATTCAATTTCTTCAAATGAATGATTTAAATACAATTCACCATTTTTTTGATAGTCTCCATCATTTACAGTAATATAGGGATATCCACCATTCGTGCGCATATTTACCAATTGATCACGTACATTCACCCAACTTTTATCATTAATCTTATATTCTTTTCCCTGTTTATTAAACAAATACAAGTCTTTGTTCATAACAAATTCTTTTGATAAATAGTTTCTAATAAAACTAGTATCTGATTCAAGCTCACGTACTTCAAAAATTTTTTCAGTTCCAGAACCAGCTTTCACCCCATATTGTTTCATTTCTTCAGATGGATTGTTATATTTTTCTTCAATATCCTCAAACATTTTTAGTCCAAAATAGTAAGGGTTTATACTTGTCTTCGAGGGCTGTAGTACACTTGCATTCAGTTTTGCAAATTCAATTGATTCACCTGATGTTAAATCTAACTCTCTCATAATACGTTGATGCCAAAGACTAGCCCATCCCTCATTCATAATTTTTGTTTCGAGCTGTGGCCAAAAATAAACCAATTCCTCTCGTAACATTGTTAAAATGTCTCGTTGCCACTCTTCTAATTCGCGACTAAAGTGTTGAATAAATAGTAAAAGATCCTTTTCAGGTTGTGGTGGGAATTTCTTTTTTCGAGGTTTTACAGGAGCAATGTTTTCTTTTTTATTATCTAAATTCCATAAATCATCATATGGTCCTACTCTAGGATGGGGGGGGGAGCATATCATCTTCTAATTGCC